>JAGXSU010000044.1 GCA_018333785.1 Methylomicrobium sp.
TGCTCAGGACTCCAATCCAGGCGCACTTGGCTTTCGATTAAGCTAATCACTTGCGCAGTCATTTTAATCGCCTTAAAGGCTTGCTGTTTGCGTCGGTCCGATTTGATCTGAGCCTGTTTAGGACGATATCCGCGTAACCCGCGATTACGGGTTAACTCACGGCTGACCGTGCCCTCAGAGACCCCAATGATCTCGGCGATCTTTTTATTTGTCTGTCCCGCTTTCAATAAGGCGGCAATCTGGTATCGTTGTGCTTCGGTCAACTGTTTGTAGTCTGTCATCGCTTATCCATCTTTGGTCGGATTGAGAAGGGGTCGCACTATAACAGTTGACCCCTTCTTAATCATTCAAAATGAATTGCACTTGATAGTTGAATCCGCGAAACCAATGAAAAGCCAATTTTAATCTGGGACTTATCGAATGTTGAAATCCGTTATACCTGATATTCGTCCCGACAGTTTTTCGAGAAGATCTCAGTCAAAAACGGCCATTAACTGCCGGTCGCGAATGGCGGCTTTGTGGCGATGAATATAGTGGGCAATGTGTTATTAATTCAGATGGTGTTATCGTAATGTCTACTGTTTTGGCGTTTTGACACCCTTGAAAGCTTCTAAAGTCAAGGGACACTGTTTTGATCGATAGACAAAAGGTTTCAAACTGTCTAGTTACAAAACAACAAAAATTATCCAGTTTCTGGATACCATGTAAAATCGTCAAACGTACACACCAAAAACAGCAAGTGACTTAACAAGTAAATATGAAATTGCGGACAGACACTATTGGTCATTTTGAGAACCCGACAGAAGATAATATTTGTGATGCGGTTATCTATTCAGGAGAGGTGCGCAGTAGAATGATTTAGTAAAATTGATGATTGATGAAGAACACTTTGTAAGTATTTGGATCGGTCAACGATCAGATGGTCACACACTAATATTAAGATCAGGACCTTGGAAGAGTGAATGTACTGAAAAACTTTCTTCCGAAAGGGTTGTTGATCTTATGGTCAAATATTTACATAAGGATTTTTTGGAATTTAAGGGAATTCACTGGAAACGACCTGTTGATAAAGTTTTTCTCGATAACATCAAAAAACTGAAATTAATGGGGTTAGAATAAACCCCAAAAAGCCATGAAACAACATGATTGATAATTCAAAGCAAGTAGCAGCATTAATGCTGAAATTGAAAACGCATTTACCCATTCCTGCTAAGCCGACAGATATTCTTATACGTCAACTAAGGGAACAAGGAACTAAATCGTTAAATATTTCTCCTGATTCACAAATAGAAGTTACTGATGTGATGTATATGGGCGATGAAGGTGGTATTTGTTGCGCATTAAAGATAATAAACCAAGAAGAAGTCGCTTTTGTTGTTTCGATAACTCATCTCCGCTTTTTAAAGACCAACCCATTTTTGCAGAACATACGAACCTATCAAACCTTACGAATAAAGAAATTAGCTAAACGTCATTGAATTGAGTGACAATTTCCCGACGATCAATCTGAATTGCGGACTGTCGCCAGGCGACCCATTTTTTGCCAGTCGGACTTCTCCAAAGCGGCCACTGGTGATCTCAACCAAGCGGCCAAAACCGGCCGGTGAGTTTGCCGACGAAATTTTTCATCCTTAAGTCCAGCGAATGGCAGCTTTTGGGCAAGCAACCTTGAGTCGTCTTTGGCTCGACCCGGCCAATTTGCGACATTGGAGCAATCGTTGTTTAGCCTATTTGATAGTCCGGTTGTAGTTTTATTCCTGACAGTTTACTAATTCAAACTACAATGGATTCTCGCCCAGGATGAATAAGTCAATTAGCTGAACTATGGCATTAGAACGAATGGTATCATTAGTTTATCCGCGTACCCCTCATTTGCGGTCGATTATAAAGCCTGTTGAGCTTTAGAGCCTTTTGTTTATTAGCACCCTAACTTTAGTCCGAATTTTTGGGAAGTCGATAATTGACGTCAAGCCTTGGTGGCGATTGGTTTCCCCTGAAGTCTATGGGACTTGAGTGTCGTTTGTTTAAATTCACCCATATGGAAGAGGTGTTAAATAAAAAGTTATAGAAAGCCTGTAACTACTCGCCCCATAAAAAAATAAAAAAAAGCTTGACAGCTTTTTAGCGTCTAAAAATTGAAATTGTGTAGCCTTGATTTAATTGCGACCTTAGTGGCAGCTCGGTGCGTGTGACGGGGGTTTCTTGCTGGGCAAGGGGTTCAGTCTCAAAAATTCGGTTTACAGCACTTATAGGCGACCAGCGAAGGCCGAAAAAACCAATGATATGATGAGTTTGTCGCAAACTTACTCTCTTAACGTGGATGGCCACTCTCGATAAAGCCTCGGTTCGCAGTGAAGTCAGCCGCTTAAAAGCGGACTTCGAGAACCTGTGTGCCGAAGGCAAAATCACCGGTGAAAGCCAGGCTATCATGAGTAGCTTGTTCATGGTAGTTGAGTTGATACTCGCCATTTTTCTGGAACGCACGACGAAGAAGGATGCGACCAACTCCAGCAAGCCTTCGTCGCAGACCCAGAAAGATGAATCGGCGTTGAGCCATGCGGGCAGTAATGGCAAAGGAAAACCCGAAAATAAGGCCGCCGCGCTCACGAGTCGTACCGTGGAATCCGTGGCGGTGTCTAAGGTGGCGACCTGTGACGTCTGCGGCGAAGATTTGACCGGTGTCCCGTGTGTTCACAGTGAAAGGCGTACCAAGATCGACATCGTGTTCGAGAAAGTCGTCGAGCATGTGGATGCCGAGATCAAACAATGCCCAATTTGCGATGCTACGGTCAAGGGCCGGTTTCCAGCCGATCTGCATGGGCCTTTGCAATACGGCGATGGTTTAAAGGCTTTTGTGATCAACCTGCTGGTGTGCCCAATGGTGGCACTGAATCGCATTCAAAAGCTCGTCACTGCGATGCTGGAGGTAGTGATTGCCGAAGCGACTTTGCTGAAATTTGTCCTACGCCTGCATCTGGCTTTGGCCAGCTGGGAAACGCAAGCGATTGAACACTTACTGAAAGCGCCCGCACTCCATGTGGATGAAACCTCGCTGCGAGTCGATCGGAAGAACCAGTGGATACACGTCTATTCGGCGGGCGATATCACCCTCAAGCTTTTGCATCGAAAGCGAGGCAAGGAAGCCATTGAGTCGATTAATCTCATTCCGCGCTATGGCGGCATCATTATTCATGATTGCTGGTCATCGTACTTCGCTTATCAACACTGCGGGCATGGCCTGTGCGGTTCTCACTTGCTGCGCGAGCTGACCTTTATCGTGGATGTCCATGACTATCGTTGGGCCAAACAGATGAAACGCTTGTTGCAGCAAACCTGCATCACGGTCTCGAAAAGCACCGACAAGAAGCTGAGCGAGTCAACCTGCAAAAGCGTTACCGGGCCATCCTGACACGCGGCCAAAAAGAATTGCCCGCACTTCCTCCCAAACCCAGTGGAAAACGCGGCAAGTTGGCCAAATCCGATGCGCATAACTTGTGGGAGCGCTTTAAGGTTCATGAAACCGCCATCCTTCTATTTGCTAAAGAGCCGCATGTAGCGTTTACCAATAATCGTGCTGAGCAGGATTTACGCATGGCCAAAGTCAAACAAAAGGTCTCGGGCTGCTTTCGAGCCGAAGAATATGCACATGCCTACTGCCGAATATCCAGCTATCTGCAAACGATGGCTAATCGAGGCTATAATCCGCTCATCGCGATTCAATTGGCTCTTGCAGGGAAGGCACTGACTGTAGGGGGTGAGTAGTTACGAAAGCCTCTGCAAAAACTTTAACTTAACCCTTCAAAACACTGCCATCCTAGCATCTGTGCGAGGATGGCATGTTATGTATAGTGTTTCTAATTGGTTAGGCTGCCTACTGTTGCGACATAGCGAGCAGCTCTTGCTGAAGGCTGGCGGTGAAAGCCGGTTCCAGCTTTAGTGCGGTAGCTAAGGACAAGAGAAATTCTTGTTCAAGCTGACATTGGCTGTCGCAAACCAGTAAAGCAGCAAGATAAATCTGTGCTGACTCCTGTGGAGATTTTGCAGCAGCAGCGATGGTACTAACTTCTGGCGTGTTCGCCATCTCCTGCATCAGTAGAATTTTTTCCTGTGCGCTTGCACCAGCGGATTCAAGCTGCTCCATAATTTTCTGAGTTTCTACTGCATCCATATGCCCATCAGCTTTAGCTGCGGCAATCATTGCACGGATGATAGAAAGTGAAAGTTCGTTGCTTGTTGTTGCAGGAGCAGCGATTGCTTCTGCTGTTTGCGGCTGAGTATTGGTCATCAGTCCAGACAATAATCCGCCAGCTTGTTCTATCATACCTTGTGCGGACTGAGTTACCGCACTGCCCAAACTCGCATTTCCACCAGCCGCTTTTTGCTGCTGGTAGTTCCCAAATGCTTTATAAGCAAGCGTTCCAAGCAGTGCAAGACCACCGACCTTTGCCGCAGTTTCAACGGTATCTTTACCTCCACCTAGGAGTGATGTCGCAACGCCTCCAGTTAGAAGCCCAGCCGCAAAGTTTTTTGTTGCCATTCCCCCTAGCATTTTACCGACAAGACCATTTGAATCAATATTAGCGAGTAAGTTTTTTGCGTCTAACATAAGTAATCCTCTTCATTATATAGTTTTAAGCTGGTTTTCTAAGCATCTTTTCAACTTCGGAAATATGCGTTTCCTCGTCAGAAATCATCTGGCGTACATATTCTTCAAGTACGATCGAATGCCCCTCGACAAGTTTCAGTAGCGTGCGATAATTTTCTGCTTGCTTCTTTTCATGTTCCAAGCTTTCCTGAAGTATGTCGTTTATAGAATGTTTGTGCGTTTCGAAAAGATTGGAAATCTTAAGGGAAGGATGACCTTTAAGTGGAATGAAATGTTCACCTACTTAATTTGCGTGCATCAGTGATTCGGTGGCCTGCTCATGCAACCAACCAACAATGAGGATACGGTTGTAACCATACACCATTAGTACGTAATGCGTGTAACATTCGACACCAGCTAGCTCATATTCCAATATGTCGTTAAGAGCTGTGATAATTTTCAGCAATTCCCATTTTAAAACCTTACGTTTTTCTAGGTATTTGATTTTCTCCATAGAGCATGAACCGCATCAAATGCTGCCAATTATCAAAAGGCATAAATTGAAGTAAGGTTCGGAATTGTTCGAAGAATGTCCGTCTGGAAGGTGCGGCATTGCGTACGGCACGGTAAGCCTCGTCGAGCCATTCAAGCACCGTATGAGTGAGGAAAGCTAATAAGTTGAGGGTTGCCAAGA
>JAGXSU010000045.1 GCA_018333785.1 Methylomicrobium sp.
CGGTTGACGGCACGGAGCAAGAAGTGACCGTGACCATCACCGGCACTAACGATGTGGCAGTGATCGCAGGCGAGACCGAAGTGGTCGCCGCTGAAACCGATGCACCATTGACCCTCGGTGGCACGTTGACCGCGACCGATCTGGACAACGCCGACAACAGCTTCACTGCTCAGAGCAATGTGGCCGGCAGCCACGGCACCTTCAGCATCACCACAGACGGCGCCTGGACTTTCGAAGCCAGCAGTGCGGTTAATGAACTCAATGTGGGCGACAGCTATGTCGACACCTTCACCGTGCAGTCGGTTGACGGCACTGCACAGGTGGTGACCGTAACCATCACCGGCACCAACGACGCGGCGGTGATCGCGGGCGACAGTGAAGTGGTGGTCTCTGAAACCGACGCAGCGCTGAGCTTGACCGGCACTGTGACCGCGACCGATGTCGATAATGACAATAACGTGTTTCAAGCCAATACCATCGTCGGTACCTATGGCACTTTTAACCTTGCTACCAACGGCCAATGGACCTTCCTAGCTAACAGCGCCTTTAATGAACTCAATGTGGGGGACAGCGTTACCGAGAATTTTGTTGTTCAGAGCACTGACGGCACCACGCAGTTGGTGAAGGTGACCATCAACGGCACAAATGATGCTCCGATCACCAATAGTGGCAGCCAGAACACTGAAGAGAACACCTTACTAAATAGCAGAGTGCCATCGGCTATCGATCTCGACGGCACCATCGCCAGCTATGCGTTGGTAAGCGATGTTGGCACTGGCAACGGCAGTTTGAGTTTCAATGAAGACGGCAGCTACAGCTTCAATCCGGGCACGGATTTTGATCACTTGGCTGTGGGTCAGAGTAAAGTCGTCACTTTTACCTATACGGCTATCGATGACGATGGAACGGTCAGTATGCCTGCGACTGAAACGATTATAGTGACCGGTAGCTATGATGCGCCGGTTTTATCCGGCGAATTCAGTGGCAATGTTTTTAAAAATACTAATCTTTTCAGTAAAGGTAATTTGACCATTACGGGTGTTGATTTCTCATCCTCTTTACTTGCTTTTCCTGATGTGCCGCCTACTTTTAGTTCTCAAGGTTATGGTCTATTTACGCTGTCTGAAGGTGCCTGGACTTACCATTTGAACAATAACCATCCGTCTGTCAAGGTGTTAAAGTCAGGCGAATTTATTATTGATACTTATAATTTTGTTGCGACTGACGGCTCCACTCAAGTTGTTTCAATAGTGATCCATGGTCTTGATGATAACCCTACGCAGCCTTGGAATCCTTTGTATGAAGCCAATGAAATTCCTCAAAATGTATCTGATGAAGTAAATTCGACTTTTGATAGTAATGAATACACCGATAATCAGGTACCCAACAGTTCAACTAATGACGCCGATCTGGAGCAACAAGTTGAGATTATTACTGATCTAAATGCTTATGTTGATCGTTTAATTAATGAGCTTAATTCGGTCGATCACCTTCTGGATAACCCTATTGATGTTATTTCGGTTGATACTGATCACTCGCAAAGTCAACGGCAGGGGACAGGACGATTTGCGCACCGGATTACCGATAAAAACGATACTGCGCAAAGCACTCCATTTTCTAATGATTTGAACATGTCTTCTGTCACTGACTATCACATCGATAGTGATAATATTCTGAGTGAAACGGAAGAAAAAGCTTTTTGGGATAGACTGGACCGTATTCGTCACCAAATGGATAATCCCGATGCTGTTGATGATGCCAAACCGGTAAATGTGCAAATTATGCTGGGCACAGGGGTTAGCCTGACTGCCGGTTTTGTTAGTTGGATCTTGCGCGGCGGATCCTTGCTTGCCAGTTTTATGTCGACGGTACCCTTACTTAAACGTTTTGATCCTTTACCTGTGCTTAAATCATCTGCTAAACAGGTTCAGATTAATGAAAATGATCATAAAAAAGCGGATGAAGTTTCTTTTGGGTCAGAAGCCGATCAAGAATTGGAAGTTGAGCAAAGCAAAGATACGGAATCAAGATAGCGGTTCGCGTTAGTAGTTGAAAGTAAATCAACGCCGACATTCCGGCATGGATTGCCATAACCCAGGTCATAAGAATGTGAAAGCCCAACGCCATCCATGGCTTCTGGACCCCGGCAATTCCTGCCGGGGCGACGCCTACTATTAACGCGAACATAGCCTTATTTAAAGGTAATGGTTTCAAATGCCGGGTTCTCAAAAGCATGCAACCTAACCTACGCTGAATTATTAATTTTCCTTTAATCCTCAGTTTGAAGGGGGATTATTACTTCCCTGATTAACGAAAGATTGGCTCATTTCGTGAAGGTGGTTTTGATTATTTCTTTACATATCTGCGCAGATTCTTGCGTTCATTTCATACACAACTAAAATCCTTTTTAGTCATTCATTGCTGAGGACTTATTTTTTAGCTTTGATTCAATTATTTTCCGGCCTCATTTTTATATTTTATGGACTCCTTAAAGAAAACGGTTGGCATAGTATTACCGGCAATGCGCATTAGTTTGGCATTGGCATTTTTAACCATCTGTTTGATTTTAAGTGCTGAAATGTTGGGGTTTATGCCCGATAAATCAAAATACATGCTTGACGCGCGCAAGCAGATCAGCGAGTCCTTAGCCATTCAATTTTCGGTTTTGGCACCGGATCAGGATTCAAGAAGAATCCAAAAAATGCTGGGTTATGTTGTAAAACGCAATCCGGATATGCTTTCAGCGGGTATTCGTTTAGAAAATGGTCAGTTAATCTTTCAAGTGGGCGATCATGCCCAACACTGGCATGATTACGAAAAAAATAAATCAACTTCCACGCATTTGATTGTTCCCATTCTTAGAAACTCAGAACTTTGGGGGAATATCGAATTAAAATTCGCCGATTTATCTGGTGAGTCCTTTTCTGACTTTTTCGAACATCCCACTTTCAAACTGGGACTGTTTGTTTTGATCATTGGGTTCTTTGTTTATTTGGTGTTCATGCTTAGAACACTGAAAATGCTGGATCCCTCGGCTGTAATCCCTGAGCGGGTTAACGCCGCATTCGATACGCTGGCGGAAGGTGTCATTATTCTGGATGAGCGTGAGCAAATCGTTTTGGCCAATACGGCCTTTACCGAAAAAATCGCTTCTCCAATGTCGACATTATTGGGGATGAAAGCATCCAAGCTTAAATGGAAAAATCCCGACGATAGTCTGTCCACTCCCTATCTTCCGTGGCAACAAGTGTTGAAAACCGGAAAAAGTTCGATTGGCGCACATCTGATGCTGACGTCCTCCCAGGGCACAGAATTTAAATTTGTCATTAATGCTTCTCCTATTCTGGGAGGTAATGATGTTACTCAAGGTGTTTTGATTACCTTGGATGATATAACTGAATTGGAAGAACGTAATACGGCTCTTGAAACTATGGTAAGTAAACTTGAGGAAAGTCAGGCTCAGGTTCAACAACAAAATAAGGAATTGCATTTTCTGGCAACCCGGGATTCGTTGACCGGCTGTTTAAACAGAAGAGCTTTTAATGAATTATTCGAAAAAGCATTTAATGAAGCGTTGCAAAATAATTCAGAGTTATCTTGCATTATGGTGGACATTGATCATTTTAAAGCGGTCAATGACAATTACGGCCACGCTACCGGTGATGTCATTATCATCTTGCTGGCTGAAGTACTCGTCACCAATACCCGTAAATTTGATTTGGTGGGACGGTATGGGGGCGAGGAGTTCTGCATCGTTCTGCCGGGTCTGACAGTGGAGGAAGCTGTTCTGGTTGCCGAGCGTATCCGGCTTCGGATAAAGGATGAATCCGCAAGCCGTTATGAAAACGGTCCTAGAGTTACCGCCAGCCTGGGTGTTGCCAGTATCTTCGATAACCCTGCAAATCCGGCTGAACTCAATAACTTTGCTGACGAAGCGCTTTATGTCGCTAAAGAATCGGGGCGAAACCGCGTGGTTCGGTGGCAGCCAGCCAGTGATGAGAGTCCTCATGGCTACACAACGGCTCATCCAGTGGCAGAAACTCAGTCAGCGAATCCAATAGACAACAATCTTGATACCGAAAATCTGACGAAATTGCAGTTAAGGGTTGATGAGCTTGAACACATTGCTTCTCAATTTTCAGCCGAGCTTGACTATTCCAAACATTATGATGATTTGACTGGGTTACCCAATCAGATTTTATTTTATGACAGGATTAG
Source organism: Methylomicrobium sp. (assembly GCA_018333785.1). Lineage (GTDB taxonomy): Bacteria > Pseudomonadota > Gammaproteobacteria > Methylococcales > Methylomonadaceae > Methylicorpusculum. Next base: position 4,219 of record JAGXSU010000045.1, read on the forward strand.
CCAAGTCATAGAACGCGGTTACCGTTATGACCAACTCGCATCAATCTTACTGATTGATGTCGGCATGTTCGGGATGATCAATGCCACTTTAGGACGGGCAGCCGGCGATGCGTTATTGAAAGAAATTTCCAGTCGTTTGAATAACACCTTTAGAAAATCTGACGATATTTCGCGTTTGACGATCTCGCGGTTTGGCGGGGATGAATTTGCTGTGTTACTCACTGACTTAAGCAACAAAGAATCGGTTACCTGGATGGTTACGCGCTTGCTGGACGCATTGTCTGCTCCGGTTGATGTAGATGGAAATACGGTATTTCTGACGGGACATGTGGGCATCAGCCTGTATCCTTCAGATGCCAATACGGCGGATGATTTGATCAATAATGCAATGATCGCGAAAAAGTACTGTAAAGAGCAGAAATCGGAAGCACATTTTCAATTTTTTGATAATCACATGCAGGAACTTTCGATTAAACAATTAACGCTGGACAAGGACGTGCGTCATGCCATTAAAAATGAAGAATGGGAGCTGTTCTATCAACCTAAATGGGATATTAAGACTAACTCCATTGTCGGGGTTGAGGCATTGATCCGGTGGCGGCATCCAACCAAAGGTCTGCTTTCACCATTTGAATTTATTGATTTTGCAGAGCAACGAGGCTTGATTGTTGCCATTGGTGATTGGGTCATAAAATCAGCCTGCCTTCAAATTAAAGAGTGGTCGGGCATGGGCTTTGTCGATTGTAAAATTGCTGTTAATTTATCGGCAGTACAGCTAAGACAAGACGATTTCGTGACCAATATTTTTAATATACTCGCAGAAAGCGGGGTCGCTCCACGTCAGCTTGAACTGGAAGTGACTGAAACGACATTGATGAATAATTTCCAGTCAGCATTAGCGTCTCTTAAGCGGCTGAGTAGCCGGGGTATTACTATTGCCATTGATGACTTTGGGACAGGTTATTCTTCATTGAGTTATCTTAAAAACCTGCCGGTCAACAATCTGAAAATCGACAGAGCCTTTATTAAGGATATTTGTAAGGATGAGAATGATAAAAAAATTGTCAAAATGTTGATTAATATGGCCCATTCAATGAATATGATAGTCACTGCTGAAGGCGTTGAGGATCAAGACCAGTTCGATTTGTTGACCGATTATGCCTGCGATGAAATTCAGGGCTATTTACTGAGTAAACCGCTTCCTGCTTGTGAAGTCACTAAAATGCTCATTAATCCGGAGCTTTTGGGTAATATGATAAAACAGTCACTCAACGCTTGATGCATAAGCACTTGAGCGTACAAGAACGATTTAAATAATCTATTTGCCCTACAAAAATTCAGCTGATTAGCAAGATGTTTCAGCTAAATCCACAAGCTCGTCATGCCCGTCCGGAAACGGGCATCCAGTGCCATGGATGGTAAGCTTCGACGATCGAAACGTTATTTCTACCCCACTCTTTTAGTTCATCGAAATAAAATCAAACGGCTTTTATTTTTTGAAGCATGCTGTATTTCCCTGTAATCCGTTAGCTTTGGACCCCATGAAACTCTTACACACATCCGATTGGCATTTAGGGCGAACCCTCTATGGGAGGAAACGTTACGAGGAGTTCGAAGCCTTTTTAATCTGGCTTGCAGATACTGTTGAACAGCATCACGTCGATGTGTTGCTGGTTGCCGGTGATGTTTTTGATACCAATACCCCGAGCAATCGGGCGCAGGAGCTTTATTACCGGTTTTTGTGCCGCGTTGCCTCATTAAAAACGTGCCGCCATATTGTTTTGATTGCCGGGAATCATGATTCTCCGGCTTTTCTCAATGCACCTAAAGCGTTGTTGAAGTCACTGGATGTGCATGTCATCGGTTCTGTAACCGATAAACCGGAGGATGAGGTTATTGTTCTGAGTACACAGGATGGCGTGCCTGAGTTGATTGTCTGTGCCGTTCCCTATCTAAGAGATCGTGATATCCGATCAGTGGAGGCCGGAGAAAGCATTGTTGACAAGGAGTTGAAACTGATTGAAGGCATACGGCAACATTATGCTGAAGTCACGGCTTTGGCCGAACAGAAACGTCAGATGCTGGGTAGGGATATTCCGATTATCGGTATGGGCCACCTGTTTGCTGCCGGGGGGCAAACCGTCGAGGGTGACGGTGTGCGCGAGTTGTATGTTGGCTCGTTGGCCCATGTGTCGGCTGGAATTTTCCCTGCCTGCCTGGATTATCTGGCTCTAGGCCATCTTCATGTGCCGCAGAGAGTCAACAATTCTGAGCTAATGCGTTATAGCGGCTCGCCTTTGCCTATGGGATTTGGCGAAGCCAAACAGGAAAAAAGTATTTGCCTGGTTCAGTTTGCCGAAACCAAAGCTCAGGTAACGCTGATCAATGTGCCCGTTTTTCAGAGACTGGAACAAATACGCGGTTCCTGGGATACCCTTTCAACCCGAATACTTGAACTTGCCGCTGCCGGAACCCGCGTCTGGCTGGAAGTGGTCTACGATGGCGAGGAAGTGATAGGCGATTTACGCGAACGCCTGGAATCGGCCGTTTCAGGCTCTGCAATTGAGATTTTGCGCATAAAGAATAACCGGATCATCGACAGGATTCTCAATCAAATGGAGGAGGGCGAAAAGCTCGATGACCTGACCGTCGATGACGTATTTGCGCGCTGCCTGATTGCTCATGATATCCCTGAAGACCAGCGGAAGGCATTGCTTCTAACCTATCAGGAAGCGGTCATATCGCTCGCTGAAGACCCTATGCGAGCTGAATAAGGAGATTGCCGATGCGAATATTGCAAATACGGTTTAAGAATTTGAATTCACTCGCCGGAGAATGGGAGATCGATCTGACTCATCCGGCCTTCACTTCCGAGGGTATCTTTGCCATTACCGGGCCGACAGGGGCGGGTAAGACCACGCTTCTCGATGCTATCTGTCTGGCTCTCTATGCGCGAACCCCCCGCCTTAATAAAGTGACGAAAAGCGTCAATGAAATCATGTCCCGTCAGACCGGAGAATGTTTTGCCGAGGTAACTTTTGAAACCCAGGCTGGCCGGTTCCGCTGTCACTGGAGTCAGCGCCGGGCCCACAAGAAATCAAGCGGTGATCTGCAGGTTTCAAAACATGAAATTTCCCATGCCGATTCCGGACACATCTTAGAAACTAAAATGCGCGGTGTTGCTGAGCAGATTGAAGCAGTAACCGGAATGGATTTTGACCGGTTTACCCGTTCTATGCTCTTAGCCCAGGGCGGCTTTGCGGCATTTCTTCAGGCAGCGCCTGACGACAGAGCGCCGATTCTGGAACAGATTACCGGCACTGAGATTTACAGTCTGATTTCAATCCGGGTTCATGAGATACGAACTGAAGAACGAAAGAAGCTGGACATCTTATTAGCCGAAATGGTCGGCATACAACTGCTGGACGAAGCGGATGAACAACAACGGATCAACGATCTTGCGCAGATGAATTTGCAGGATGCTGACTTGAACCGGCAGATTACAGAAACAAACCTGGCTCTTGCCTGGCTTGTCCGAATGGCGGGCCTTGAGCAGGATTTGATAGACCTTGCCGGTCAAACGAAAGACTGGCAAACCCGACAGGCCGAATTCACACCCCACCAATTAAAGCTTCAACGCGCTAATCAGGCCTTGGAATTGGCGGGTGAACATGCCGGGTT
>JAGXSU010000046.1 GCA_018333785.1 Methylomicrobium sp.
CCATGTTGTGAAATTATTGAACGAGGCCATGAATCAGGTGCGCATTGCCGAACGCAAAGAGCATGATGCTCTGAAAGGCCACAAATACACTTTTCTAAAGAACCGGGAAAACCTATCCGAAAAAAAAGAAAAAGAGCTGGATGAACTGATTAAACTCTACCCCACCCTGGGTGAAGCTTACCGCTTAAAGGTGCTCTTCAATGATCTCTGGGAAATGCCCGACAAACCAGCAGCGGAGGCTTTTCTGAGGCAATGGTGCAACGAGGTGGACGCGGCCAAAATTCCAGCGTTTATCAAGTTTGCCAACACAGTTCGAGGACATTGGTCGGGGATTGTACATTTCGTTGAATCACTCATTACTAACGGCATTCTTGAAGGCATCAATAGTAAGATTCAGCTGGCTAAACGGCGAGCCAGAGGCTACCGCAACATCAACAATTTCATTAATATGATTTACTTCCTATGTGGAAAGTTGAAATTTGATTACCCACTGTATTTCACATAGAGCCACAATAATTAAGTAAGGGATTATGGAGCATTTTTTTTCAAGAAAAACAGGGTTATTGGATGTTGAGGCGTGGCGCCTGGTAAAGAGGTTGCGGAATATAGCAAGAAGAAACCGGTTAAATGTTTTTGTTTGCAGGGTAATGCATCGAGCAGAAGATAGGTGGTGGAGGCGTCTAGGTGTCGATTCAAGTAAATAACTGTGTGGGGAATGCGGCCTAATATTCTGGAGGAATCCTGAATGACTGCGGCCATTTCAATCAATTCTTTTAATCTTGACTTTAAGGAAAAATCGGAACGCCATTTTCGCTCCGTTGCATCGCATTGTTACCTGACCGTCATGGGCTGACGAAGCACCGTCTTCCATTTTGCCGGTGCAGCACGTCGTATGTCGGACAGATAGATTTCGTGATGTTTGCCACGTAGTTTTGCCTTCGATTCGATGTAGGTATGTATGCGTTCAATCGTGGGGCCTTCATCGGAAAACGGGCCAATATGGGGCGTTTGAACACACAAGCCTTCCGTGAAACTTTCGAGCCGCAGTAGGTCTATTGCCTTAAGTGACTTTTTAGTGCGAACCTGATCAATTGCTTCGCTGATTGCATCGTCGGACGCAAAATCGGGCTGCATGATCATCATAGTCCATTTCCACGCCGACCTGTCCCCAGATGTGAACGACGACCAATCGTCTGACCACCAAAGCCCCTCTAGTGGCATCACCGAATAATCGACAGCAGAAAGCGAACGTTTCACGGAAAATTTCGTGACGTAGGAAACGGAGAACAATGCTTCGACTGCTTCAGCGTACTCGGTGGAGTTGTTTGGGTCGCTTTGTCCGTCAATCATTAGGAAACGCATTGCCGGAACGTCAACAGTGGCTACCGACCTGGCCGACGGCTTGTATAGATGTTTCAGTTCTCTTTTGAGGTCGATCTTCGACATGGCAGTCTTTGGCGGGTAACAAGTTATTATCCATGTCGGGCTAACTTACGACTTTATGAATCTAGTTGTCAAGAATGAGCCTCGGCACCAGATTTTCTAAACGGTTTAATCTACATTTTATGCATGATAAACAGACCGGGATAACGCCACATACTCAGGCAATCGGACGCCTGGGTTAAGATCATCTTTCATATCAGCTATTTCGTCATGCAGGTAATCCACCATTAATGGATCAATGAACGCACCCTGCAATCAGTCAGCCACCATTGCCATTTCATCAGAAGTCAGCGTAATTGGTGAACTTAACACAATATGCCAGTACCGTTCGCAAACTTATGAAATTCTGCCAGTAGCACTGGAATCGGGCTTGTGTTTCAATACTGGCTCAACTGAAGGGAATTTATAGGCGGTAAATCCGCGTGATTTTTCACTCATTGCCATAGTAACCAGAACTTTAACCAACATGGTTTGGATCTAAGCAATATCATCTTTCCTGAAACATCCAACTGAGGTCCCCTCATTTGTATTCCGGAACAACAGTCAAGGCAGCCATCTTTCGGCAACCCACTCAACCTCTTTATGGTCGAGCTTGTGACCAGGAATGAAACTCAAGGATCGACCTGACTGCGAGGTACCATCGGTCCCTAAGTCGCCAAAGCCTTGCAGTTTCATATTCGCGTTGGCCACATCAAACCCATCTGAGAATTTAACGAGGATTTCGAGGCGTTTCATGGAATCTTCACCCACGTCTTTGGGTAGAAATAAGTCGCACCGGCCAATCCCACCCCGTCTGGCAACACGACCGCGGATTTGATGCAGTGTATTCAAGCCTAATCTTTCCGGATGAATCACGGCGACATGGCGAAGACGTGGCAAGTCGATTCCGGTCTCAACGGCAATGGTGCTAATCAGGATGTCGGCTTCATCATTTCTCATGGCCGCGATCGCAGCCAACTTTTCTTCGTCCTTCAACTTGCCGTGCATGTATCGAACCCGTCCAGGAAAGTGGCGAAACCAAAGTTCAAATGCGCCCTGAGCAGATTTTCTGTCAATCGCTGCTTCTTCTTTGGATTTGGCGAGCGGATAGATAATCAACGCTTGATGTCCGGCAAGCACATTACGCTTGATGGATTCAAATAACGCTTCCCGGTATTTAGGTGACACAAGTCTGGTCTTGATTTGCTTCTGGACATGGGCCTTGGTCAGTCTTGAAACCGACATGCCGCCCCATTCAAGCAAGGCTGCCGTGCGAGGAATACAAGTGGCGGTTGCATTGAGGATGTTGGTGGCTGGTCCGGCTAGCTGATTCTTTTGAAAAGTCCCGAACTTTTGCGATTCGTCGATGACCAATAAATCCGGATGGAAATTCTTAGGCAGACGGTGATGCAAGGCTGTTGTTCCAATTAAGAATTTGGAATCCTGCGTCTCATCGGAATCGTGAATAACAAGTCCAGGTGCTAAATCGGGCCACCAAGATGCAATGTTATCTCTCGTTTGAACAGCCAATGGTTGGTTTGGGCATAGCCAGATAACGGTGCCTCCATTTCTTACAACAGCGGCACCGGTAGTTGCAGCCACATACGTTTTTCCAAAACCTACATCGGCACTCAGTAATCTAAGCATTGGTTGATCGGAAGCGATGTCAGCACAAATATCAGTAATAACATTACGCTGTTCTTCAGTGGGTTTTAAATCAGTTTCTGTTAGCAACGAATCCAGTGTCTCTTTAGGAATATAAAGAGCTGATTGACTAGTGCGTTCTCGATAAGTTTCCGCACACACAGGCACCGGTCAATACATCGTAGGTCGCAATGAGCTTCAATAAGCGGCATGCAAGTAGTCCATGGAGCACACTAGGGGGAAATGAATGACATTCAAAAGAGATTCTATCGTAGGATTAGGAGGAAGCTCTTTCATAATGGATAGACGCAGAGTGTCTTCACCTGAAGACCATTTTAGTTTTTTTCAGCAACCATTTAGCTGCAATTGGAATAGTCAAAGGCAGAAGATAATACTGAAATTTCTGGAATACTGTCTCGGAACTGATTACTTTAGCCTTCCCAGGATAAACAGGAATTACACGACCAATCAAAGCTGGGTCGATAAAGGATGGGTTTCGAAGTTGAGCAAACTGCATGTAATAGCCAACCTGGCCAGACAAGCACACCTTACACTGAAGATTGCCATCAAGATAGGCAGCATAAATTCTGGGATCTCCAAAGAATGTAGCGGATATCTCATGGCCGGATTCATCTATCAGCTTGACAACCGTTCTTGATGGAACGGAATTACGATGAACCAAGTATTCAATAAGCGTCCCATACAGAATCAGCTTGTCACCATCATGTAAGTCAGTAAAGTTGATGGTTAGTTGATCATGGTTCAAATCAACATATTTGGTAGGAAGAAAAAATGGCGCAAACTCAGGCGCAGAAATGCCTAATGACTTTAATCGCCCAAGATTAAGTTTTTGTGATGATGTAGTTTTCGCCGCGCTCATGGAGAAAATTCCGCTGTTTCTCTGTAATTCTACGGAGAAATGCGAAAATGCAAGCTGTGAAAGAGGCGGGTTTTAGGCTTCTTTCGGATAACTAAAAGCCTGCCGATTATTTTTACTGGGTTATGTCAGCATATAGTATGAAGCGCATATCTCACGTGCAGGAGGTGGCAACCTATCTATATGTCTGCACAAAAATACTCTCTCTTGCTCCCATGCGCCGCGTGAGAATATCGCGGATGTAGCGCTTGCTATATTATTTGCCAGCGATATAACTATTGATGAATCAGATGGTGAGTTGCCTGGATTCTTTAAGCATTCATTGTATTCGCTTATATATTTCTTTGCCTCTGCGGAAATGAGTTCACTTGGAACATCGTCAGGTAACGATTCATCGCCCAGTTCGTAATGCGGGGTGCCTTGAACAGAATGAGCTAATCCAGAAAGTATTAAATCTCTATCTTTAATCCAAAGGGCTAGTAAGTATGCTGTTTGCAGGAGATGGTTTTTAAGATTTACTATGCCATGTTCGATTTTATCGAATTTATTTTCGTCATAACAATTTATTAATTTTGACCCAATAGTATAGATTAAGGGATGATGCGTTCAGCGTTGATCGCGGCTTCGTAGAGAATTCCTAAAGAAATTCCACAGCCAAGCACAAAGACTTCCGCTCCGGACTCGAAGTCTGGCATCGGATCGTTATACCGATAGGGTCTGTAATAAGCCCCATCGCCAAAAAACTCCCATGCAGCCCAGGCTGATCCAAGACCATCCGCACTGTATTCTGGATAGATGATGATTTGTTGCCTATGCATGAACTTTTCGCTCTCCCTTGAAATGAATGATCCTAATGAAAAACAGCATGTGATGTGACAACGAAAGACGTTACTTTTGAGCGTCTTTCGGTACAAGGGCGTTGGTACCGTAAAAATTGTTCCTTAGCGCGGAATTTGCCTTCCTTTTTTGACGAGCGATATTCAAACGACTAGAATAATGATGGGCACCCGCCTTACTTGCACACGAGTAAAAACAGGTCAATCAAAAATTGTCATTAATTTAATTTTCTTAAATGGCTTCGTCGTTGGGACGTTAAACGTGTGCATGCATCCCAGAACGATGAAGTGTTGAGGAAATTATTTATGACTATCAAAGCATTTGTCTTCGATACACATCAATACTGTCAGGCTCATATTGCCGCCCCTTTCAAAAGGACTCATATCTACGAACTTTTAGCTACTGCATTTGGCTATAACTCCTTTGCGGCACTGAGTTCTCAATCTATATTATTGCCCGGGGAGCAGGAACATTCTTGCATCCAGCAATCACAGGCCTTACATAAACGCTGCTTGGAGCTTGGATACTCAAATGATGTCGCTGATTTCATTGGCGCCGAATTTCCGGTTTTAATAGAACAGAAGCGTATCAATATTTTGTTGTTTTCCGATTTGATATTGAAGCTAAGGCAGCAATTATCCTATCGAGGCTATTCAGATTGGCAGGAAGAAGATATTGACGAAAGTGAAGATGAAAATCTGGAGCAATGGATCGACAAGGATTGGCCGCCATTCCATGATGATGAAACTCAAGACCTGATTTCACAGGAACTATTGAAAGCTCTTGAGGCTGCAGCTTCAAAAGGAAACGCTAGTGCCCATTATGCTTTAGCTTTGATCCATTCCCCCGTAGATGTAGACGAACGGTCACCAGGGTTAGATTTTTGGTATAACCAAGAAATAAGTGGTCGTGTATTAACAGGAGTGGAGAAAGAATGGGCTGAACAGTATGCATTCACCGTTGCGAAGGATCAAAAGTACGAGCACCATCTCCGTGAGGCGGGACGCCTAGGAAATGAGCTTGCTTTGATCGATTTGGCAGATTTTTTCGATGATCCCACATTTTTTGAACAATCCAGAAGTGGGCTTGATCATGATCCGCTAAAAGTAGCAGAAATAGCTGAAAAATTAGATCGTTATCAGGATGTCCATTCCTGGTTAACCGTTGCAGCTGAAAAGGGTGAAACGGAAGCGATGCTAAGACTCATCGAAGAATTTGACCAGGGTAACTTGTTGCGTTGTTGGACCTGGATTTTTCTCTCTCAACTTTTAGGTACCGATCTGACTCAAGACGACTATTACGCTATTCATGAGGATGGATCCCATTACGACGATGATATCGGTGGCCCAATGTTCGTTGATGGCAGAGAGGGCATCAGGCTTGAACCCCTTGGCCAAGAAGACGATGTCAAAGCTCGTACAAAAGCTCAAGAATTATTCGAAGCGATTCAATAATTGAAACGTTCATTTATTAAAGCACGGGTGGCAATGCCGCCCGTGTGTAAATTAAATCTTTGATTTGGTAGCTATTCATCCAGAAAAATCTCTGCTGACCTTGTGGAGCATTTGCTGGAGCTTAAAAAAGATAATTCCCATTGCCGTAACTGGCTAACAGTTTCGGGCAGACCTTGTTGCAACAGGGTATCCAAATATTCTTTGCTCGATTTTGGCGGGTTTTTTAGGGATTGTCGGTGCTTGGCAATAGCCGCCAAGACCCTGGCCGCATTCAAGTCGATCAGATCTGAAATGAATTCATCCGGATGTTGCGCCTCAACATCGTATTTTTCCAGTTCCGCTTCAGGAAAATCCTTCAAGTTAAAGGTCAAAATGACGCTTGATTGACTGCGAATCGCTGCAGCGAGCACATGCCGATCATCTTGGTCTGGCAACGTCAGAGTTGGGATCAGAAATTCGTAGCCAGTGACTAGACAGTCACGGGCACTGGTATCCATCAGTTTTCGTGTTCGTTCAAGTTGCTCGCGAGTCAAATCCTGGCGAACGGTCAAGACGTTTCGTATCCATTCTTCGTGGATTTCCGCCGTCCATTTTGCTCGGTATAGATCGGTCAGAGAAAGGTGCATCAGTAAATCGCGCAAGGGTGCTGGATACAACACACATGCGTCGTAGACTACGGAAAAGCTTGTCATTAATTAATAACCCATATTTAATTCTTGTGCCTGGGCTGACAGTTCTTCCAACACTGCTAATCGTTCCGAATCGACCTTCGCTTTGTAATCTACCAAATGGAGATAACGCACACGACGATGGGTGCCTACTTTGTGAAAAGGAATCACGCCGCTGTCGAGCAATTTGATCAGATGCGGACGGGAAACGTTGAGCATGTCAGCCGCCTCTTGTGTTGTGAGTTCCGCATGCACAGGAATCATACTGACTGCATTGCCTTGAGCCATTTCGGACAACACATCGATCAATAAGCGAAATGCGGCGGTGGGAATTCTGACCGCTTCATGTTCACCTGCTTGGTCAATAACTCTGATCGATTGCGATTCTTCTTTGGTACTCAAATACAAGGAGAGCAACCGACTGCTTTCCTTTGCTAACGAAACTTCGGCTTCCGTTGGAAGGCCTGGACTTTCTTTAGTGTTCATTGTTTTCTCTAGTATTGTCAGTTTGTACTTTTCAGTATTTTTGATGTCGTTTTTCAGTTTCTTTTTAGATGTGTATAGTTTTCAAGATTGGTAATTAGCTTATAGTTCAATAAATCGTATGTAAAAAAGTCACAGACGTATTATACGCAATCGAAATAAACGAAACAATCGAAATAAACGAAAAATCACTCCGCTAAGTTCTAAGAAGCTTATGACCTTGCCACGGTCAGATTGACGCTTAAAATCCTCAATAGATTATGAATGTCTGAAATGGTGGCAGCGTAATGTTTTACCTTGCAGAAGTGTTGCATAATACAGGTAGTTATTGACAAGTACCTATGTTATGCAACACTATGAATAATATGGATGCTACTACCGATAAACTAATCGAACTAGCGAGATTGCGAGGGCTAATTCGTCCCAGCGATCTTAAATCGCTGGAAATACCCCGAGTTTCGCTGACTCGGGCGGTTCGTCGTGGGCAACTGGAAAGAATCGGGCGAGGACTCTACGGACTACCTGGACGTGAGATATCCGCCTACGGATCACTGGCAGAGGTAGCACTCAGGGTACCCAAGGGCCTCATCTGTCTGCTATCTGCGTTACGTTTTCATGGACTAACAACCCAAGCGCCATTCGAAGTATGGCTGGCCATCGAAAACAAGGCTCTAGCCCCCAAGCTTGAGTACCCGCCGCTACGCATTGTTCGTTTTTCCGGTGCTGCACTCACTGAAGGTGTCGAGGAGCACATCGTCGATGGCGTAACCATCCGCATCACCGGCGTCGCAAAGACCGTTGCCGACTGCTTCAAATACCGCAACAAAATCGGGCTTGATGTCGCCCTGGAAGCACTGCGCGATGCCTGGCACGAGAAACGCATGAACAGCGACGAAATTTGGCGTTATGCCAAGGTATGCCGTGTCGCCAATGTGATGCGCCCCTATCTGGATAGTCTGACATGAGCGCTCGAAATAATGGAGCATCGATTCGGGATCGCCTGCTCAACAAGGCCCGGGCAGAAAAGCTGGATTACAACCTGTTGCTGACCCGGTACGCATTGGAACGCCTGCTCTACCGTCTGAGTGTCTCGGAACAGCGTGACCAATTTCTGCTTAAAGGGGCACTGCTGTTCGACTTGTGGTTCGATGTACCGCACCGACCCACTCACGACGCCGATTTTTTGGGTTTCGGATCTGCAGAAATGCCTCATCTGGAAAAGGTATTCCAGGCCATCTGCCGGATTGAAGCTGAGGATGGCATTGTATTCCTGCCCGATTCTGTTGAGGCTGCCGAAATTCGGAAGGAGGCACATTATGCCGGTGTTCGAGTGACTCTGATGGGTTTGCTCGATAGCGCTCGTTGTCCGGTACAGATCGACATTGGTTTCGGTGACTCAGTCGTGCCTGGCCCGGAGGATGTTTTTTACCCGGTCATTTTGCCTGGCATGGCCACTCCCAAAATACGCACCTATCCTCGCTACACAGTCGTTGCTGAAAAGTTGGAAGCACTGACATCACTGGGTATGCTGAATAGCCGGATGAAAGATTTTTTCGATCTCTGGGTGTTGGCAAGCCACTCTGACTTCGAAGGAGTGTTATTGTCGCGCGCTGTTGCGGCAACCTTTGAACGGCGGCGAACAACTGTTCCGGAGGGAATGCCTATCGGGTTAACCGACGAGTTCGCCACCGATCCACAGAAACAAAAACAATGGCAGGGTTTCCTGCGCAAGAATGCATTAGCCCGGCTGTCACTGGAGCAAGTGATCAGCGAATTGCGTGAATTCCTCCTGCCTGTATTAGTGACAATCTCAACGGGTGGCGATTTCAACAGCATTTGGCATGCAGGAGAGAAATGGCAGTAGAACTGCCACTGGGTTTAGTTTAGTGCTGAGAAACGCCATAACGTATACCTAAAGCCACAAGAAGATTTTGTACTTCCAAAAAAGAAACGCTGAAATGACCTGATTCAATTGCATCAATCACTGATACTTCACACCCCGACATGTTGGCTAGCTTTTGAATTGGGATTCCACGCGCTTTTCGGGCTGCTTTAATCGCTTCAGAAAGACTATCAAAAATCTTCAGATCTTCATTTTTCTGCTCAGAACTAACAACATCAGAACAGGCAATAGCGTTCAAGTGATTATGCGGCCGCGGAGGCTTCTCGGATTTGCCAATCCAACTCCACAGCTGGCATAACCCTAACCAGTAATCGTAAGCCGATTTTTCAGGTAGGTGTCGATGGGCTTTCCAGAAATTGATGACGTGGCGCTTGCCTAAGCGGTGAAGCGATGTCAGTCCCTCTTGGGTATCAATAAATTCCAGGAAGTTGATGATCAATGAAACCTGCTTTTGACGATTCTGCTTGCCACCGCGGCGCACATAATCGTGGGTGTGCGATTCGAGTTCTTTAGCCCAAGTACGCATTGCTGATCTCCACGCGAGAATGACCTAATTCCATGGAGATTTTGAGGCGAGCTTCCTCGTCAATACGCTTGGCTTCCGTCTCGGAAATGGACAGGTATTCGGCAAGCTTGCCAATTCGGCCCCGGTGTTCCCAGCCGGCTTCCAATGGACAGGGCGCATTGACAATGTCACGGTAACGCTTTTGAGCGAAGGCGTGACGCTCGGAATGAAAGGACATTTCGTTGGTCTTTGCTTGTTGATAGCATTCTTGGCGGAATTTGATATAGGTCATCTCTTTTGGGATCAAGGATTTTCCCGATTGAATCTCCACCGCCGCTTCCATTACTTTGCGCATTTCGTTATCGCAGGGCAAGCGCCTGGGGCGACCACCCTTGGTTCCTGAATGGATGGTGATGTAACCGAATTTGCCGAGTTGCTTCAAAGCGGCATTGGCGTCAAAGAGGCAACTTTCTTTGAAACGCAAACCCAGCGCCCGTTGCAGATCAATGATCAGCGATAGCCGGTCATCAACCGCTTGCTGAACTTCTTGGTGTTTGGCTTCAGGTAAGGCTTTGGAGGTCTTGGGAATGTATTTTCTGCGTTCGATGCCACAATCTTTGCTCGGGCGAACCGTTTTCCATTGTCCGCCGGTAGCCAGGCGCATAACGCAATTGACGGTCGACAAATAGTTTTTCGGCGCCGATGCGCTGGAATAGACGCCGGCTTCCAATTGCTTTTGCAGGTGCTGGCCATAGTCGATAACGAAGGACGCCGTCACCTGCTCCATTTTCTTTACGCCTTTTTCTTCGGCGTACATGACAAACAGTCGCCAGCGATCGATGTAATCGGATTGGGTTTTGAACCCATTTAGCGAACGGTCTTTCAGTAGCATTCTGCCCGCCGTAAACATGTCCCGGCTGCCGATATCATAATTTCGACTCACATTGTTAACTCTCTAACGCCAAAGTAAACGCGGGTTTCCAGTGCTCGATAAATTGACGTTGATCTTTATAGCTGGTTTTCCCGGAAAAAAGTTCTGTCCTGAGATCGTGGCTTAGTTCATCTCGTAATAATTGTGCGGCTATAAGAACATTGGCATGAAGCGATCCGGATGCGCATGTCGAGCCGGTAGCCAAAAGCATTTCAAGCTTGATGTGCGACCAGTACAATGATCTATGCTCCATTAGCATATGAACCTCTGCCTGCTTGGCTTGATTTTTATGGTGCATGTATTGTTTTCGGTTGATCGTGATCTCGGTTTCCATCAGCGCTTTTCTTACGGCACCACCCGACCAATAGCCTTCGGACAGGCACAATCCTTGCGCCATCGACAGCGTTAAGCAGTAGTCGTTTAACCAGCGTCCTTGTCCGATACGGATTCTGGAGAACACGTAATCTCGCCCTTCAATAAGTCGATGAGTGACGATTTTGGCGTTAATCCACTCTTCATAGGTCGGCCTGCCTTTCAACTTCAGGGCGGCGTGCAGGTCTCGCGCACTCACTGACCAAACAACAATGCCACGTAGCTTGACGCTAAACACTGGTACGGGAGCTGAATTGTCCTTGCTTTTGTTTATTGTCTTCATGGAATACCTTTGTTGAAATCACTTGTCTAAAAAAGACGATACGGTCTCGATACCTAATAAGCCCAGTTCCTTGGCTATTGCATGACGAGAATTTTTGTCGAGTCCTTTCGCTTCGGATAATGTCTTATTGGTATGCTGAGCAATGGCGTGCCAATGGTCAGTTGGGCTAAGGTCGGAAAGAATCGGTGGCTCGACGCCGGTCAGTTCTCGGTACCGATCGCGAGCGTAGTGACCACGGGCAGTATTGGTGGAGTAACCTTTTCTGGCCGCAAGTTTGTTGTACGCTGCGAGAAAATCATCAAATGCCCATTTTTTGGGCAACCGCTTCTGCAAACGTCTGGCCGCTATGCCGCTGCCCAGTGCTTTGATCGCTGCGGGTCGACACGGAACTTTTCGTCTCACACCGTTTTGATAGTGCGTTACCGTTACAAATCCTGTTGTTCGACCTTCTATGAGCGATTTTTTCAAATCAAGCAGCAACGCTTCTCTCACGGTAACGCCAAGGACCGACTGAAGTTCGAGTAGGTAACCGGCAAGGCTTTCACTATCGGGGAGACCGTTTTTGTCTAGCTGCAGTTTGTTAGTGGGGATATGGGAACAAGGTTGGATGCCGCAGTCGGTTACTGCGCCAACGGTTTGCCAGTCGTTGTCCATCAGCCTCATGACCGCATTCACAAAAGATAAGCTACTGGCCGCACCGGCTGTGCTTAAGCGTTTTCCGAGGTCGAATTCGGATTTTAAATACTGTCCGTAGCGGATAACGTGATCACGGGTAACCGATACAATGCTGTCAAGCTGATTACCGTCTTGGGTAGTTGACCATACGCAAAAACGTAACCAATGATTGATCAGTACCGGTCGCTTTTGTAATGGACAATCCGGAAGGCGCGTTAAGGCTTCTTCGCCGCTTTTATACAAAGGATGACGGCGTACTTTGTGGTGTGTAAGCGTTTTGTCCATTAAGCGAGGCTATGCAAAGGATTCGATGAAAATCAGATCTAGCATGAAACGCTAATTGATAGTCGAGGTTAACGTTATCAGTGTGCGACGGAGCGACATGCCGGCTTCACTTTTGTTGAGTAAGCAGATCTCTTTTGCCATGTCTAACGTAATGTAGGCATATTGGTTTTCTTCTAAAAAGTAATCCTCACCCTGAACGTATCGGTACTCTTGAATGATAGAACGAATCCACTGTGAAAAATCAGTTTCCGTTTGAAGGATTTTATGAAGAACATGCCAGTCGAGTAAGATATCCAAAGGCGTATTTGATCCCTTTAGTCTTCTGTATATCACCGATTTGTCGATATCAATTTTTTTAGATGCTAATAATGATTGATTTTGTTGGGACATAATAAAAAACCCTATAGTTAATGTTAGGTATGTTGGTAACTTTTATTTAATGCCTATTTAGATAGAACTTGGGTTTAAAGTTGTTTATAAAGTAAATGAGGCTTTGCAATGGAATATATTCATCATTCAAGTTGAGGCGGATAGCATTCGATAACTCTTCTATTAAATCGTTCTCGATTTCAGTTTTCATTAAGGCTATTGTTTCTGAATTGAAATCAGTTATATCACTCATGCCAAGCCTGATTTCTGACCAGTATTTTATCCGATCAAAAATAACAGTTGACAGGTCATTTGATAGGGTAAGGATTTCGTTATCATTTGAGTCTTTTTCTTTAGTCGTAAGGATCATTATTCATAATATAAGTGTCGAAAAATTGAATATATTATTTTTATTGACGACTTAGCAACATCAAAAGGATCGACTTTTAAGCGCCTTTTCGTTCGTTTTTAGGGTGCTGAGCTATTTGTGAAAAATACTGGCGTCCAATTTTTAATGAATGATTTCATTTCTAAAAAATATTCGGACGAATATGCAAACGGGAATTTTCTTTTAAAGCTGCGAATATGTTCTTTATAAATGGAGGCCTGAATATCTTCAAGAATCGAAAACAGTAGATCATGATCCATACCGGGCTGGTAAATGTGGTCGCGTTTTTTTATGGCCCAGTAAAGAACGCGTGAAATCGTTAATTCATGCAAGTGACAAAACTCCCGATCTTCCTTTTCCCTGTCTCGCTCGGCAATTTTTTCGTTACGTTGCATATTCGCACACTGATTCATCAGTAGGCCCCGTTCGCATTGGATGAAATAGCGCCGAACTTTCCTGCCCATTTCGCTGGGTTCGACCATCGCTAGCTCCTTGGCCATGCTGAGGGAGAACGTGTAAATGTTCGTCGGTCTACCGCCCTGGAGGTTTTTGTCAAAATTGGCAGAAACCTCTTGGTAGTGAAGCCCTTCGACAAAGAGATACTTGTTGACACGGCGGGTCACCCAGTGAGAAAACGCCGATTTGACTCCCATAGCCGCGTGGAGCGTCCTCCCGTCCACCACAGGCTGCTTGATGCCGCCGATTTCGCCGTCAACTACGGGAATAAGGTCATGATTTTCAATCGTTTCTACCACTTTGCTCATAAAAGTTCCTGTAAATTTAGGGGGTTAGAAGCAAGCAGAATATCGCTTTAGAGCACGTTCTGTTACCGCGAAAGACGCGGTTTTTCGGCTTCTTTCGTTTTCACTACCTTGTCGTCAAAATTGGCGATCAGCCCCACACCACAGCAGCCGATAACCCGTGCACGCACGATCTATCGGCCGCTCCGGTGTGGAGCCGGGGTGTGACCTATTGTTCTTTTACGTCGAGAGCAGGCGTAACCCGGCTCCTGGTGAAATCCTAAGGGGATTCCACCAACGCCTCTTTTTCTGCGGACACACTTCTCTCGACGGGTGAGCTAAAAGTGCTTGGGACTGACCTCCCAGCAGGGTGTAGAAAAATCGAACGTCAATGCGCTTTTTTTTGACGCCGCGCGGGGCGAAAAATTGCTGAAATTACGCCGTGCAGGTGGGTGTCAATCGGGCTGCCATACATTTTCTATGGACAGGCGCTGCCTGGTTCTGAGCGGTTTCAACGTGAAAATCCAGCGAATCCCAACTTTTCCTAAATGGAATTTGGATGCGTGGAGTTGGTAAGCCGCTGTTTCTTTTGGGAAATTTGGCTTGGAATGAACAAAGACTAAAGTGTCTATGTTGAGAAAAAGCGGCGGGGGAAAAAATTTTGGCCGATTTCCGGGTGGGACGCAAAGGCGCCGTCTTACGGACTGATCTTGCGTGGAAGGGTTAAAAATTCACCCGTTCTTTCAGGGTAATTGAATTTTGGATTAATGTGCGTGAAAACAACGCATCAAAGCACAACTTACTGAAATATAGGATAATTATACTGACGCATAACATTTATGCGATCAGTGGACGCAACTTGGGCGCGATGATTTTCCGGCTATTTTGCCGGTAAAGAAGGGTCCCGGTGGCTTCCTGCCGCCTTAGCGGTCCGGGGGATCTCGGATCTGTTTAGCGTGCTCCCGTAGCACGACTTATCGGGATAGAGGCATCCTGCTGCACAAAACCCATCAACGAACTTCAATTTTCTAATGATCCTCCAGAGATTGTCAACTGGCATGCACCACAAAATCGAAAGAGGCCGAAAATCCGCGTCTTTCGGTCGAGCAAACGCGTTTGGCTGTGTGTAAGCTTGAAGCAAGACATCCGCACGACGAATTAGTGAATTTTAGCAGTCAAGCATGCGTTGCTATTAGTACGGTATTAAGCCATGCGCTAGACAGATGCTGGACGCGCATAGGACATTAGCCGGACAAGTGTCGGACTAGAGATAAGGGAGAACGATTTGAAAACAAAAGAAGAAGGGCTCAAAGTACTAGAAGGATTAAAAGTTGATATGGGGAACAAGAGCGGAACGATGTTAATGCGGACTCTGTACGATCAGATTGAGACATCACTAGCCTCGGGTGTGACGAGAGAAATAATAGGCTCTTCCGGATTTTCCGTGGTAACCCCAATATCTAGTGTTTCGCAAACAAGATCCGGTGTCCTTGTACGTCCAGCCAAATATGCTGGAATAATCGACCCAGGTTATAAATGCCATAGCAGCGGCGCTTGATCACTTTGATTTTATTGTTCAGCCCTTCGACAAAGCCGCTAGTTTCGCGTCCAATAAAATAGTTGGTGATCTTATCCTGCCAGTTATCCAACGTGGTGATAAAAGGCGCAAAACATTCTAAGCCTAAT
>JAGXSU010000047.1 GCA_018333785.1 Methylomicrobium sp.
ACGCGACTACGGACACCCTTGCAAATCCAACTACATCTCACTTTGTCACTCGAAGCGGGCTATCAAACCGGTGAAACGCCGGTATCTGCCGACTTGGTGGAATCAGTGCTATCACGTCAACTGGACGACCTGGAACCAACGCTAACTCGCCATGGCTACCGCGTCAAGGACTTGGTCGAACAATTCGATACCAAACCAGCGGAAATCAAGGCGCTATTCAGCAATAGCTTGGACGCCACTCGTGCGGCTGAACTACGTAGCCAGTTTTTAGCAGCCGGTTTACCTATCTGATTAGGGTTTGAAGCCTGAATTTCATTTGCATTTATTGTGAGCCCACGAAAATGAAATGCAAGCCAGTGCAGATAAATGCAAGCTCATTTGCAGATAATGTGAGCCCGGGGGTAATTTCAGTTGCAATTAATTTGAGCCCAAAATAGCGTTGAATGCGAGCCCGACCGATTTCAAACGCGAGCCGTTACACATAGGGGTCGGTTTTTGTCGGTCGTTTGTCCATTTAATTGCGCAGTTTGAATGGCCGTTTTTGAGTAAATTCAAGTGACTCGTTTGGATCAGAATGAGCGGCTGGTTTAAGCCGTATACGTTGGTAGATTTGAGGAAGAATATGTAGGTCATTAGTAACTAAAATTATATCATTACAGCCTTATGGCGCAAAAATGAAGGAATCGTTGTCGTCTCCCTAGCGAACCCCTCGGAACAATCCCATGAATGATGACTTGAACAAGATTGTTGAATTGCGCCACGACAGACCGCACCAGTTTCTCGGTCCTCATCGCTTGCCCGACGACCAACGGCTTGTCATCCGTGCTTTTATTCCTGATGCGGCCGAGATTAGCGTTTTCATCAAACGGCCGATCAAAAAAATCGTCAACATGCAAAAAATTCATCCTGCTGGGCTTTTTGAAGCGCAAATTGCGGCCAATGGCGATGGCGGCGACCTTGATTATGTGTTTCGGGTGACCGACGAGAACAACCGGCGTTCAGTGCTCCGGGACACTTACCAATTCAGACCGGCAGACCTTAATTCCGACCAAGAAGCACGTTTTTTTGCCGACGAACAAGGCTTTTTATTCAGGCGTCTCGGTGCCCAGTGCGAAACCCGCGACGCCACGGCCGGCGTCCGTTTCGGGATCTGGGCGCCGGATGCACTGCGGGTTTCGGTGGTTGGTACTTTTAACAGCTGGGATAGCCGCTGCCATCCGATGCAACGAATCAGTGCGTCCGGTTTGTGGGAGTTGTTCATCCCGGGCGTGAAGGACGGCGATTTTTATAAATTCGAAATCCGTACGCCGAGCGGCGACATATTTATGAAGACCGACCCTTACGCATTCCGTATCGAAGATGCCCCGGCGGCGGCTGCAATCGTGTGCAATTTGGAGCAAGCACATCATTGGCAGGATGGAAAATGGAGAGAACAAAAAGCTCCACATGGGCCGGCTATTTTCAAGTTCGATTCGGCGCAACAGACTTTTGCCGAGTTACCTGCCCTCACGGATGACGAGCTCACCCGGTTAAGGGAGCAGGGTTACAGTCATTTGGAAGTCCCCGCTTTCTGTGTTTGGAATAACGAAGACGCGACATTATTTTCGCCCCATCCCGGGTTCGGCACACCGGCGCAAGTGATGGGATTGATCGACCGCTGTCACCGGCATGGTCTCGGCGTTCTAATCGGCAGCCTTCCTCTGCGGTTACCGGCGGCGCAAAAAAATCTCGTGCATTTCGATGGCGGGCATATAAATGAGTTACTGAAAGCTCCTGCGCAGAATGTGTTCTGCTCCGATCGAAATGACTCCGACGTCAAAAATTTATTATTATCTTATGCTCGTTTCTGGCAGCAAAACTATCATATCGACGGATTCCGGGTAGATGGTGAAAACTATTCCCTTTACCGGCATTTGATAGCCGTCTTTGCTGCGGAAAATGCTAGGCTCCTGTGGCTGGTCGATGGCATCGAACCGGCATTCACGCCTGCCAAAGAAGTGATCAAGCGTCTTTTTTTTAATCGTCGTATGATTGATCCCTTTGCCGTTCTGGGGCCGCACAAGCAGCTATCCAAAAAAACGGCATGTATTCGCACTATTCTGCCGCACGCCAGGCAAGCTTACGTTTATTTTCCGGATCAGCCAGAAGTTTACTATGAAATGCAACCGATCTGCGAGACAGGATTATGGCAGACGATGATTCCTATCGGCCGTGTGGAAAATGCGTATCGGCTATATTCTTTCGATGCGGACGGACGGCATGAAGATAAGCTCGACACCTATGCATTCGATGTTTCATACATCAAAAATGCGGACAAAAAGCTATTCGCGGACGGCAAACATTACCTTATTTACCAAGTGTTGGGTGCACACCATAGGCATTGTGCCGGCGTCGAAGGCATCGGTTTTGCGGTGTGGGCGCCTAATGCCGTCGCGGTGAACGTTGTCGGAGACTTCAATCGTTGGGAAGGCGGCGGGCATCCGCTGCGTTTTCATCCGGATGCCGGAATCTGGGAACTGTTTGTGCCGGCGGTCAGCATCGGCGCGCACTACCAGTTTGAAATTCATACACACAACGGCGAGCGTTTGCTGAAATCCGATCCTTACGCTTTCTTTACGGAAACAGCGCCGGCCACCGAAAGTGTGGTTTATCCGATTGAGGGTATTTACGCATGGCAGGATCAGGAATGGTTGGAGCAGCGGCGCAAGGCCAATGTGTGGCGGACGCCGATCAGCATTTATGAGGTTCATCTGGGCTCGTGGATGCGCGGACCCAGCAAGAGGCATTTGACTTATAGCGAATTGGCAGGCCGTCTGATTCCGTACGTCAAAGACATGGGCTTTACCCATATCGAAATTTTGCCGATTGCTGAACATCCGTATGAACCGTCGTGGGGTTATCAAGTATCAAATTTTTATGCGCCAACCTCACGTCTCGGCAAGCCGGAAGAGCTGATGGCGTTCGTCGACCGCTGTCACCAAAACGGTATCGGCGTGCTGCTCGACTGGGTGGCCGGCCATTTTCCGAAGGACGCGCATGCCTTAGCCAAATTCGACGGCACTCACTTATATGAACACGAAGACCCGCGGAAAGGCGAGCATAAGGATTGGGGAACGCTGATTTTCAATTATGGGCGGCGCGAAGTGGATAATTTTCTGATTGCCAATGCGTTGTTTTGGCTAGAGCAATATCATTTCGACGGACTTAGGGTCGATGCGGTCGCATCAATGCTCTATCTGGATTATTCGCGGAAAGCCGGGGAATGGATTCCAAATATCTACGGTGGCAACGAAAATCTGGAGGCCATCGATTTTTTGAAGCATGCCAACTACGTCGTGCACGGCCAAATTCCCGGCGTGCTGATGATCGCGGAGGAGTCCACCGCATGGGTGGGGGTGTCCCGACCGACCGACTCCGGCGGGCTTGGTTTCGGCTTCAAATGGAACATGGGCTGGATGCATGATGTGCTCGGCTATATGCAAACACCGCCCGAATACCGCCCCTATCATCACAATCGGTTGACCTTCGTGTTTCAATACGCCTTTGACGAGAATTTCGTCTTGTCGCTATCTCATGACGAAGTGGTGCATTTGAAAGGATCACTATACGCGAAAATGCCGGGCTCCGAATGGGAAAAGTTCGCCAATTTACGGCTGTTGTTTTTCTTTATGTTTACCCATCCCGGCAAGAAACTGAATTTTATGGGTAGCGAGTTAGCCCAAATCAAGGAATGGAGCGAATCTGGCGCTCTGCAATGGCAGGTTCTGCATAACGAATCCCATCAACGGCAGAAGTTTTACTTTAAATCGTTGAACCAGCTGTATCGCAATGAACCGGAACTGCATGAAATGGACTGCAAGCCGGTCGGTTTTGAATGGATCGATGCCAATAACCACGAGCAAAGCATCATCGTGTTTAGCCGCAAGGCCAAGGACCCGCGTATTGCACTGATCGTCGTGATCAATTTTTCGGCGATTTCGCGCTTCGATTTTCGTATTGGTGTGCCTTATCCGGTTTCTTATACGCTGCTTTTTAACACGAACGACGTCAGTTTTGGCGGACTGAGTGCGCAGGAGCCGAAAACGGCATACGCGGCACTGGACACTCCATGGCATCGACAGCAATTTTCGATCCAAATCGATAGGCTGCCGGCACTGACCGCAATCCTGCTGAGGCCAGTTTTACCTGGCGCTGTTGAATAAAAAAACGTAAAACTCTAATTTCAATGAAATTTATATTGAAATTTCATCTATATAAATCTATTTGTTGCTGATTTATTCAACAAGTTCTATCAGATATGGAGGTCATCCTTAGGAAATACTCATTGCAAGGTGCCACACACCGTTAGCTTAACGACATGGCTATTCAAAATAATTATTGCACCATCTCACAGTCCGGTTCGGGTCTGGCGATAGCCTAAGCATTTTCTGATAGTAGTCATTGATCCTTAAGCAGTGGTGACGGGCAAATCACGGCCAAAACCGGCCGGTCGGGATAACTATCCAATTTAAAAAGTTAAGACATACCGTGGCCCAATCGGGTATCCGGTATTCGGGCGAGCAAATTGACGTTATCACTGAGTCACTCCGGCCATTATGTGAAGTTTCCTTTTATGAGCAGCGGCTTTGGCACAACCATCATGTAAGCTGGCTTTAAAGCCTCTACCTCGCACGCAATCTTTGCATAATTTCAATGATTTAAAACAAGCTTTCAAATACACCCAAAGGGAGCAATATCAACGATTATTCCAGTCGATGTCATCAGATGTATCGAATTCTCACTTTATATCGACATAATGGATAAATTCCGCGTGATTGTTTCCCTGTTGGAAGCAATATTTAAGTAGAAA
>JAGXSU010000048.1 GCA_018333785.1 Methylomicrobium sp.
TAGTGATCGCATCATAGAGCCACTTCATATCGTCACCGCTGATCTTTTTAGGACGGCCTTGCCGGTTTTTTTCAATCAAAGCATGCCAGCCACCTTGGCGATAGCAAGCCAACCAGTCAAATACCGTTCTAAGTGGGATATTGTGAATACGGGCTACTAAATTCACAGGTTCTTTTCTCAGCACCACTGCTTCGACAACTTCTTTACGCTTTTGACTTCGTTTCTCGGCTCTATTCATGGCTAAATTATACTATAATATGCGAAAACTTATGCAACGATTAATATCAGCTAAAAAAATAGCTTGAGGTACATGCGCAATGTGAGCTTGCCATGCCCGACAGTTTTCGGCATTGATAATTTGGCCGTCTATCGTCATTGCCCCGAGAATGGGTTGCAATAGACCCATGATATTATCAAGTAGAGTGATTTTACCGCTACCCGTTTTTCCGATAAATCCGATTCGATCTCCTTTGGTTATAGTTAAATCAATATTTTTCAATAGCCACACTGTGGTTGAATCGTAACGGAATGAAAGATGCGTCAGTGCGATTTCTTTCTCGAAAGCTATTGGCAATGCGGGTAAAAAGTCGGCTGCTTTAGGTAACGGTTGGCTTAGAATCTCAACAATATCTTCCAGAGATTGTCGGCCAACCTGAATGTTGACCCAAGCTCCCTTAACATTGCTGAAGGATTGGTAAGATTCTTTGAGCCGCCAAACCAAGCAAACCCAGTAAAGGAAAAGTAACTGATTTGGAAAGAGCAAATTCGACAGTTATAGAAAAGGTTTTAGCAAAGGGTGTTGAAAAATTTCTTCAGAGGCTGTTAACGCTAACAGAAATGGCAGGATGGCACCGATACTAAAAGTTTCTACCACTGCGCTTATCATCAGGCCTATCGCCAGAAACGAAAATTTTCGCTGTTTTTCTGGACTTATCTGTCGCCAAAGGACTTTTAAAAGCTTCTGGGTATCTGTAGATGATTTTCCGTTCATCATAGCAATAGCTTGCTTAGTTGGTAGGCTAGGAGAAGGGTTGTTTTTGCATCAATAATTGCCGATAAGTTTCATAGTAAGCTTCTCCCATTTTATCTCCCGAAAAATATGTTTCGTAACGAATCCTTGCAGCCTTTCCCATACGACTGTTGAGTTCCTCATCGTCCAGCAAGCGATTTATCGCATTTGCCAACTTACCAGGATCGTTCGGAGGTACTACAAAGCCAGTTTCATTGTGAGCGTTGACGTAGCTAACGCCGGTATCTATATCACAAGAAATCAAAGGCTTTCCGAACATCAGACCTTCAACCAATACCATACCGAAAGCCTCGGACCGTAAATTAGAGGGCAACACCACTGCTTTTGCTTTCACCAAACACGCTACTTTTGATGCGTGGGACTGGGAACCCAGGAATATCAAATTTTTTGCACCCAGTTGTTGTGCTTCTGCCATCGTCTCGGCTTTTAGTAGACCGGTTCCAATCAATACGATTTGGCCTTTTACCCACTTTGCTGCAGCCAATAAATTTTTCAGCCCTTTGTATCGGCGAAAGGCGCCGATAAACAGAACGAATGGCTTGTCAACATCGAATGTTTCCGTTTCAAATCCGGAAAAATCAGGTGATTTGTCGTAACCCGACTCGCTTATAGCCAATGGGATTACCCGCACTTTGCTCGATAGATTGGGTTGCGACAAAATCGGACTGGAATCGCGATATTGCGGCGAGGTCGCAACAATGCAATTCATGCTTTTAAGCATTTGCATGGTCAGTGGTTTGCACAAAGACGCTGCCAGGCCTTTACCGACAATATCAGACTGGTAGGTAATCAGCGTAGGTTTTTTCGGCTTCAGCGCTACATGCATCAAGTCGGCAAATGGCCAAGGGAATTGGTAATGAATGATGTCAGCCCATTCGGCAAGCTGACGAAATTTCGCGTAAGCATCTGGTCCGCCGATATCGCAAGACATAGGACACAGCCATGAACGGCTGCGGATAATTTGAGCTTCTTTTGAATCAATAAGCTCCGGTGAAGGGTTGGGAGACAATGTGAAAATGCGTGATTCCACACCGAATGGTTGGGTAGTAAGGGCAATTTGACGGATAGCCTCTTGCAGTCCGCCAAATTGATCAGGATAGTAACAACGATAAACGTGAAGAACTTTCATGGTGTTTCTAATACCTTTTGATAGACACCCATAGTTGCTAACGCACATTTTTGCCAGCTGAATTGGCTGGCGCGGCCAAGCAAGCGTGCGCTGTACTCAGGACCTAATAATTCGGAATCAACACTTAATCTTTCCATTGTTTGCGTCCAAGCATCTGTGTCTTCTGCCATTAACCGTATGCCGACATCGTCCACGACTTCAGGTAGCGAGGATGCTTCCGAAACAACCGGAATAACTCCGCACCCCATTGCTTCGAGCGGCGGCAATCCGAACCCCTCGTAGACCGATGGATAGAGCAACCCTCGTGCTGCGGCCATAACTTCCAATAATTCCTGACGTGGCAAATAACCGAGATAACGCACTTGTCCGGCATCAAACAGAGTTGCAAATCGGTCACTGAACGGATTATCTCCCCATCCCGTCATGCCGACGATGATCAATGGATAACGACGGCGAATCAGTGGCGACAAATTTTGATAAGCCTGCAAAATGGTCACCAAATTTTTACGAGGTTCCAGTGTACCGACCACCAGAAAATACTCTTTGTAATTAAGGTCTTGACGAATTAGCGTACTCTGACATTCGTCGATGCTTCTAGGACGACAATCGCTTTCCAAACCTAACGGAATGGCGGTAACTTTATCCGCAGGCATTGAAAGGTACTTGATGACCTCTTGGCGGACATACTCCGAGTCGGTAAGCAAATGGCTAGCTTGATTTACCGCTTGATAAAAATAACGTTCCATTGCTTTAATTCGAGCTTTGGGATGGTATTGTGGATAATGAAGCCACGAAAAATCATGAACGGTTACGACTGTTTTCCCATTAAATGGCAACGCCAAATAATTAGGCTCATGATAAATATCCAACACTGAGGGTCCGCGCTTGAATCCTTTGACTTGAACCATTCGACTAAGATCATAACCAAAGGGGATTCTCCTTCTTATTTTACCGGCCCAAGAATTTATTTTCGCTGTTGATGGGTTAGGTGGTGTTTTAGACCACGTATAACCGGTGTAACAATGGAGTTCATGTTCGTCCAACTTTGCAAGTTCCATGGCCAGATGATGAACATATTGCCCTATGCCTGTTAGTGGCCCTAATAAAGCCGTTGTATTTAAAGCAATGCGCATATTATAAATTGCTCCGTAGATGAGCAACGGAACCGCCCAATTCAGTACTTAATTTTGCGATTTGAGCGTTAATCATGTTTTTTATGATTACTTCAATTGGTGTGATAGCGCGCCATTGAAGCAATTTTTTTATTTTGTTTGGATCGGCTTGCGTCCGTCCGGCATCGACGTTCCTTAGCAAGCCTGAATCACTCTGAACATGATCTTGCCAATGCTTACCGACCGCTAGGTAAGCAATTTCGCAAATTCTTTCCAATGTAAAGCTGTTGCCGGTGCCTATGACAAAGTCTTCGGCCGTGTCGTGCTGCAATATTGTCCACATGGCCTCGACGTAATCTTTGGCATATCCCCAATCACGGGAAGCCATAAGATTACCCATATGCAATTTGCCGTCTGAAACAATAGGCATATTTAATTCGTTTTTTAATGGCGATTCGTGCAAGCCTAGCCTTGCACAGGCTGCACCATGAGCAATTTTTTGTATTGCAAAGTGTTGGGCGCTTCTCTCGCTTTCATGATTAAACAAAATACCGCAAGCTATAAATTGGCCGTAGTGCTTTCTATATTCCGTAGCCGCACTATGCGCATATATTTTTGACTCGGCATAAGGATTAAGCGGGTTGAAAGGAGTATTTTCATTTTGCGGTTGACCCGAAGGTTTGCCGAACATTTCCGAGGAGGACGCTTGGAAAATTCTGGCATTCGGACAAATATCCCTGGCCAAATCAAATAGTATCACTGCCCCCCGAGCATTAACTGCAAAGACCTCATCCGGGCAAGCAATTGAAGCATAAGTCCGCGAGAATGCCGCTAAATTATATATTTCGTCTGGACAGATATTCTGCAACGCAGCTTCGACTTGGTCCGACTTGCACAGGTCAGCGTCAATTAAATTGATGCGCGAATCGAATGGTGTGCATCCCTTCGAAGACTCGACATGTCTTGCGATACCATGAACCTGATACCCTTTAGCTAATAGATTTTGTGATAAATACCAGCCGTCTTGCCCGGTAATACCGGCCACAAATGCAGATCTCATTGATTTTAAGACAATAAAAGTTGTTAGCGAAAGATCAAGCGTTTTCTGAGAAAAACGCCGAGAGATGAATAGAAATCTATAAATTTTATTGGAATATTGCTGCTTGGCATTAAAAATCTAGCTATATTGCTTCAAAACTGAACCTACGTATCAAGCTAACCTAATCGCAATGAATGATAACGGGAGTTTGTTGGCGTATGCAAAACACGCGGATTAAACTAACAAATGCAATTTTAATCTTGGTTCTTTCGTATGTCTTGTTAATTATATATTGCCCAAGTATTGCAGCCGTTAAAGCAGTTATTCATTGTTGCCCGTCAATAAGTATTTTTTCCTTCACTTAAACTACCATCTTTAAGACGAACATTAGGGTTTCTCCAGGCGATAACATAACCAATTGGATACCCTTGATACAAACTATCCATCAAATCACGAACTTTTGAACTATCCCAAACAAAGGGCCTTTGAATTTCAGGAATAGCAATCTCTCCTGAGTTTACCCAAGCCAATAGCGTTTCTATCAATTGTTGATTTACTGCATTTACTTTCTTTTACTGAAAATCAAAATAGCTCGGACAATAAAAAACGATAAGGGGCGCCAAATAGGATGTGCTGGCGCTAGGAGGCGCATCGATCGCATCACTCAATACCATCGATCTCCTTGTTTTCATAATGGTTCCTGATTATAAGGATGGTTCAGCCCTAACTCTTTATTCGAAGTCGACCGCGTCAATTAGGCAGAGCCAGCCCCGGCCAGGGAATGCAGGGGGATTGCCGAAATCCAGACAATATGGATAGCTCGAAGCTTATCATCCATGGCTCTGGAGCCCGTTTCCGGAGGGGCATGTCGAGCTTTTGGGTGCTGTTACACCGGTTTAGCGGGTTCTTTTGCTTTAAACCCCTAATGCGACACTTTTAAGTTATTTCCAAGCTGATCGTAAAGATCAAATCGAGGCTTGTAATTATCCGGTACATCACCGGTCAACGACCCAAGAAAAGCCACAATAGACTTTACTTCGGAATCACTCAAAACTTTTGCAAGCTGAACTTCGGCCATAATGCATACCGCCTCTTTAAGTTCAGCCACAGAACCATCGTGGAAGTAAGGCGTGGTTTTGGCAATGTTGCGCAGCATGGGTACACGGAATGTGTAGAGATCAGCCTCATTTTGGGTCACCTCAAAACGTCCGAGATCTCGCTTTTCAGATTGAGTCGCTGACCAATAATCTTTGACGACACCAAACTTTTGAAGGGAATTGCCTCCCAACAGCGGGCCATTGTGGCAGGATGCGCAACCGGTATCGATAAATAAAGCCAAACCCTCTTTTTGCTGAGCGGTCAGCGACGAATCATCACCGGATAGAAATTGATCAAACGGAGCAGGCGTTATTAAAGTCGCCTGATAGGCTTCAAGCGCTTTGGCATAGTTTGAAGGAGACAGAGGGACTGGTGTCTCCGGAAAAGCGGCCTTGAATGCCGCCTCATAACCCAGTGAGGCAAGAATCGGAACCACCGCATCGGTCGAACTAAACCCCATGGAACCTGTCAGTGATTTTTCGGCCTGATGGGCACCGGAGGTCCTATCCCCTGTCCAGCGTAAAGCCGGTTGCATCAATGCATTAAACACCGTCTGCGCATTGCG
>JAGXSU010000049.1 GCA_018333785.1 Methylomicrobium sp.
AACATGAAATGGAAAGTTGGATGAAATGTAAAGTTAAGATGCAACCCCCCTTAGCAGTCAAAAGATTTAATTGATTAACTTGACATATTTCTTCATGCTTAAATCAGGCGTAAGCCAAATACAAGCATGGAGGAATGCTAAAAATGGTAAAACAAAAGACGTTAATGGAACTGATTGAATTTGCCAGTGCTTCAATGGAGAAAACAGGTTATGCAAAAGACTACATTTCTTCTTTCTTCAACACATGGAATGCTCTAACCCGATATATGGTTGAAAAGAAAACCATATTTTATTCACCTGCCGTAGGAATGGCTTT
Source organism: Methylomicrobium sp. (assembly GCA_018333785.1). Lineage (GTDB taxonomy): Bacteria > Pseudomonadota > Gammaproteobacteria > Methylococcales > Methylomonadaceae > Methylicorpusculum. The sequence continues at coordinate 317 of JAGXSU010000049.1, forward strand.
TTTGCAAGATAGGTACTCTATTCTGTCAAACTGCGCCTTCGAAAAATTATCGAAAGTAGATAAAAGACGAAAAAGGGCAATTTTAGTGCTTGATAATTGTCTTGAGCATGAATCTATTTCTGCGCCAAAAACTTATTCGCTATGCAAATTTGCTTTGCGGTTTGAGAAAATATTTCAAAGCTTTATTAATACGCGCGTTGATGCGGGATTGTCTCTGCCGACAATCAATCGTGATGTCCACTGTTTGAACAATCTATCAAATTATCTTGATGGCATCAAAATGCAATCGCTTGAAGAGCTTGATAGCATGCATATCATTGGGTTTATGAAAAATCAATCCCGGGAAGGCAGATTGCCTACACTTCATGGTGCTGCCAGCACTCTGCGCCTTTTCTTGAAATTTGCATATGATAACGACCATATGCTTAAAGAGCTTTCAACATTTGTGCCACAGGTTAAATGCAAACCTGATGGTATTCCATCGGTATATACAAAAGATGAAATTAAGAAGCTATTAAACAGCATCGATAGAGCAAGCCCTAGGGGGAAGCGTGACAACTGCATGCTATTGCTAGCCGCAAAGCTTGGCATGCGTGCTTCAGATATCTGCGGTCTGACCTTTGACAACATAAAATGGCAAACAAGCACCATCGAGTTTATTGTGAAAAAGACCGGGGTGCCAGCAGTACTACCGTTATTTAATGAAATTGGTGAAGCAATCATCAATTACATTAAATACGGGCGACCGTCTTCCGATAGCAAGTATATATTCCTGCGCCTGCTGACTCCTTATGACGAAATGAAACCAGCTTCGCTTCACCGCATTGTATCGCATTGGTTTAGGACTGCTGGAATTCCTTCATTACCGGGAAAACGTAGTGGTCCGCATGCACTTAGGGCAAGCCTGGCCAGTGCTATGCTGGATAACAATACGCCACTACCTATAATCGCAGAGGCGCTAACCCACAAAAGCAGTGATACGACACGTATCTATTTGAAAATTGATTTCCAGCATCTACGAAAATATGCTCTTGAAGTTCCACCCCTTGGCAATGTCTGGTTAGGTGGTGCTCCCCAGTGAATCATAGCTTTCAAGGCCCTTTTGCCAGCTTACTTGACGAATTCATTGAATTCAAACGCTCCATGGGTTTTAAGTATGTCAAAGAAGCTCAACACCTGAAACGTTTTTCAGAGTTTAGCGTTCAGTTTGGCTTGGATGAGCCTAAACTGAGCAAGGAAATCTCTGATGCATGGTGTTTGAAAAGACCATATGAAAAGCTCAGGAATGGAACCGATCAAAGAGTTACCTGCTTACGGCAATTCTCTTTGTATTTGGTTTCCATAGGGCACAACGCCCACATTCCTATTCATATTGAAAACAAAAAGAGCCGTAAGTCAAAATATGTTTCATACGTTTTTACGCATGAAGAAATTGCAAACATAATCAAGTTTAGCGATCAAATTTACCCTAACCGCCGCTCGACTATGCATTTGGTGATGCCGGTGCTGGTTCGCCTTCTTTACAGCACCGGCATGCGCATTATGGAAACACTTAAGCTGCAGATGAAACATTTAGATCTAGTTAACGGTGTGTTGTTAATTGAAAATACAAAATTCAACAAAGACCGGTATATACCGCTATCGGCATCAATGCATAGCATCCTGAAGCAGTATTGCGAAGTTATGCATAAAAGTTACCTGCCGGAGGATTATCTTTTTGTTGGTGTTACCCGTGAACCCTATAGCCATCACAATATATATTTGCGCTTCAGGGAGCTTTTGCTTCAGGCCGGGATACCCCACGCGGGGCGAGGAAGCGGCCCCCGAGTTCACGATCTCCGACATACCTATGCATGCCATGCTTTACAGATTGCCGATAAGCGCCAAATCGACCTATACGCAGCGCTACCTTTACTGTCAACATACATGGGTCATGAATCAATTCAGGCCACGAGTCTCTATCTGCGCATGACCGCTGAAGTATATCCCGCAATCACAGATGCGATCAGTGCACTGTGCTCCCATGTGTTCCCGGAGGTGAAGGTATGAAACCTACGGACCTTTCATATCATCTGACCAAGTATCTCTCGGCCTATCTGCCGGGAGTACAGGGGCTCAGCAGTAACACAATTGCTTCCAGACGTGATGCCTTCGCGCTCCTGCTTACTTTCTGCAAGGAGATAAAGGGTATTCCGGTAGAAAAAGTCGAAATTCAGACCTTGAATGCAAGGCTCATAACTGACTTCCTGGGATGGCTTGAAAATGACCGTAAGTGCTGTGCTTCCACTCGTAATCAACGGCTATCATCGATCAAGGCTTTCTTTAAATATCTTCAGACAGAAACGCCTGATTATATCCTGCAATGCCAGCAAGTCATGTCTATACCATTGAAAAAATGCACTAACGGGAACATAAATTACATGACTCTTGATGGCATTAAAGCTCTGCTTGATGCGATCGATATTTCAAAAAGAAATGGCCGAAGAGATTTAACTTTAATAAGCGTACTCTACGATAGCGGTGCGCGGGTTCAAGAACTTGCTGATTTAACAGTAGGCAGCATTCGCCTACAGAAGCCGGAAACAATCAATTTGAAAGGCAAAGGCAAGAAAACTCGCATCGTGCCCATTATGGAGCCAACAGCCAGGCTACTCCAGCAATATTTGATTGAAAATGATCTGGTCAGCGCATCAAAGCGGTCACAACCACTATTCTTCAATCGCTCGGGAAACAAGTTTTCACGTGCTGGTATTGCGTATGTGCTGAAAAAATATATTTCCCTCGCCAAAGAGGTGCATCCAAACTTGCTTCCAGACGTTGTGTCAGTGCACTCCTTAAGGCACAGTAAAGCTATGCACATGCTGCAAGCAGGAGTACCGCTGATTTATATCAGGGATTTCTTGGGTCATGAAGAAATCTCTACAACAGAGGTTTATGCAAAATGCGACGGCAAAATGAAACGTGAAGCTTTTGAAGGTGCATATACTGAAACACGCAGTACAGCTTTACCGATTTGGCATCAGGACAATAACCTCTTGACCTGGCTCAAGTCATTATGTTAAAAAACACCATTAAAGGATGAAATGTAAAGCGCTAATCATTTAATATCAATGCTCTTGGGGCTTTCTCTTTTAACTTTACATTTCATCCAACTTTCCATTTCATGTT
>JAGXSU010000050.1 GCA_018333785.1 Methylomicrobium sp.
CACAAAGCAGCCCTGAGTTTCACGACATATCAGAGAGCGAACTCATCCAACTTATGACACAACAATTGCCGGAGACCGCAAGTTACGACCTTATCATGTTGACTATCCTATCCGGATTGATATGGCGTAAATTGGACCTATTCCCTCGCGATGATCGCATCGTTAAGAAATTTTGGTTTAAACGTCAAGGCCAAAAAGATCGGCTGGAAGTAGAGTCAATCATACCTGAGAGCGCCGGAAAGGGCAGCCATGAGTCAGAGCTCTTGGCCTAGTGGCAAACCAGAAACTTCGCAATGCTTGGTTTACTCTGCCATGAACCGCATCTAACTGGAACGTCACGATCCAAATCAAAACCAGCATCGGTTTTACCAGATGTTTTTTCACCTGGCTTAACGAAGATTCGTCGTTGGTAAGGAAGGATTGGTTCGATACCTAGCCAGAAGGTCATAAGAGCCAGACTAATATTACACGGTGCCAGGCGGAAAAATGGATATGATTCAAAAAGCCTTTAAAGATTGTGCCAAAAACAATCTTCCCCTTTCTGAAATTCTTCTGCCGATTTGTAACCATTATTAATGATTTAAGCTGTTCTATTGCTGTTTCGTACTATAATAAATTCACATAAATCCCATTCAAATTCGATGCCGAGTGAAAGACGATGGAAGACAGGTGGTTATCCGTAGAAGAAATTTGTGATTACCTCGGTGTAAAACGGGATACGGTTTATAAGTGGATCAACGATAAATCGATGCCTGCTCATCGTGTTGGTCGTCTTTGGAAATTTAAGAAAGAGCAGGTTGATGCCTGGATTGAGGCCGGGGGTGCAGCGGAGCACACTAAAAGGAATTCGGACCAGGAATGAATAACGCTAGATACAGCATGTCATTTACAACGGGCGGTCTTTTTCACCGGGAATCGTTGAAGTTTGCCGCGCTGTATCTTGACTTAGGTGAATGGGATGCAACACGAGAGGAAATCATCCGCCAGAACGTTTTGCAGGCAAGAACCTTGAATACGTCAAAACGAATCTGCCGAGAAATCATTTCTCGCCTAAAAACGTTGAGCCGTCAAGAGTTGGGCTTTCTCGTTGAGGCTAACAGGCAGGATCAAGCCTACCTGCTTTGGTTGGCGGTTTGTCGTCGGTACAGATTCATTGCGGATTTTGCAGTTGAAGTCATCCGAGAACGCTTTATCACCCTAAAAACCGATTTGCACCCCATCGATTTCGACGCCTTTTTTAATCGAAAGTCTGAATGGCATGCCGAGCTTGACGAAATTCAGCCATCAACCAAAAGCAAATTGCGGCAAGTACTTTTCAAAATGCTCCGTGAGGTCGATTTATTAACTGAAAGTCATCTGATCAACGCGGCTACCCTTAGCCCGGATTTGATTGAGGCGATTTGCCGAACTGATAGGCGAGAAATCATGTATTTCCCGCTGTTCGAATCCAATTTGAAGGAAATGGCACGATGACCAAGGACGCAGCCAAAATGGTAATGCAAGACAGGTTTCAGCATCTTTTCGCTGTAATCTCCGGTCAACGCTTTTTGAAAAAACAGGGGCTTGGCAATGAAGTGCCTTTTTTCATATGTCCTTTTAAACCCGAAGAATCCGTAGAAATGGAACGGCTTCAGCGGCAGCTAGTTAACCGTTTGGAACAAATCGGCATTCGAATACTGGAAATCAACCTCTACGATCTCTCAATTGAGATGCTTAAAAAAGAAGGTGATTTCGAATGGATTATCGAAAATGAAGCCAAAATGACCAAACCAAAACTTCAAGAAGAACTCCAAGGTATCCTAAGTGTTGAGCACGCGCTCATCCCGGCAATCGCAGAAATGATTGCAAATGCTGAATTCGATGTACTTTTCCTTACGGGTGTTGGCGAAGTTTTCCCTTACATCCGTTCACATAACGTTTTAAATAATTTGCAAAGCACCGCCAAAGAAAAGCCAACCGTGCTCTTTTTCCCTGGATCCTACACTCATTCGTTAGAGTCGGGTGCCTCGCTGGATCTTTTTGGAAGGCTTCACGACGACAAGTATTACCGGGCATTCAATATCTTTCACTGCGAAGCATAAACGAGGGAATCGTGACAACACTTAAAACCATTTTTCATAAGCCCGTTAATCGTCCAATCGAAGGGGTGATCAAAGCCGATGATGAAGCCAGTCTCCGCCTTGAAATCGAAGAATATGTGCTGACCAACGAAGTCGAAAAACGGCTCGAGTCCTTTTTAGATGCCTACAACAACTATGAAGGGGCAAATGGTGTTTGGGTATCCGGTTTCTTTGGCTCGGGTAAGTCGCATTTATTAAAAATGTTGGCTCTGCTTTTGGAGGGGCGGCAAATTGACGGAAGCTCGGCTCTTGAATTGTTTCTGCCAAAATGCGGTGACAATGAAATTCTAAGGGGTGATCTCAAGCGCGCGATTAGCATCCCTTCGAGAAGTATCTTATTCAACATTGATCAGAAAGCGGATGTCATCAGCAAGACCCAGATCGATGCCCTCCTGGCCGTGTTCGTTAAAGTGTTTGACGAGATGTGCGGATATTACGGAAAGCAAGCCTACATAGCCCAGTTTGAACGTGATTTGGATAAAGATAACCTTCTCGATGATTTCAAAAAGGCGTTTTTTGACTTGGCAGGTAATGATTGGAACTGGGGATGTAGCCGTCCTGCGCGTGTTTCATCCTTTGTCGATGACGCTTTCAATCGCGTCACGCAACAAAATCAAAAGGATGTTTTGGATAAATGCCGGCAGGATTATCGTCTTTCCATCGAAGATTTTGCTGATCAAGTTTATGCCTATATCGAACGGCAAGCGCCCGACTTTCGCCTGAATTTCTTCGTTGACGAAGTGGGTCAATACGTCGCCGACAACGTCAAGCTGATGACGAATCTGCAAACCATCGCCGAAAGCCTGGCGACCAAATGCCGAGGCCGGGCCTGGGTCATCGTGACCGCTCAAGAAGACATGGGCTCTGTTGTCGGTGAAATGGACAAACAACAAGGTAACGACTTTACAAAAATTATGGCGCGATTTGCCAATCGCATGAAGTTAACCAGTGCCGATGTCGCGGAAGTCATCCAAAAGCGCTTATTAACCAAGAATGAGGATGGTGTTGGCCAGTTGTCGAACATTTATCATGCGCAATCAAACAACTTTAAAACCCTGTTTGACTTCGCCGATGGCTCGGTAAGCTACCGGAATTTTCAGGATCGGGATCATTTCATCCACAGCTATCCCTTTATTCCCTACCAATTCGCGCTGTTTCAATCGGCCATTCAAAACCTGTCCTTGCACAACGCTTTTGAAGGCAAGCACAGTTCCGTCGGCGAACGTTCCATGCTGGGTGTATTTCAGCAAGTAGCCATTCAAATTGAAGAACACGAGATTGGCCAATTAGCGACCTTCGACTTGATGTTTGAAGGCATACGTTCGGCATTAAAATCCCAAATCCAGCGGGCCATTATTTTGGCCGAGAACAATCTCGACAATCCTTTTGCCATTCGCCTTTTAAAGACCTTGTTCCTGGTCAAATACGTCAAGGAATTCAAACCTACCCTACGCAATCTCTGCATCCTGATGCTGGAGGGCTTTAATCAAGATTTACCCGTGCTTAAAAAACGGGTTGAAGAAGCTCTAAACTTACTTGAGCAGCAGACCTATGTGCAGCGAAATGGCGAGCTCTACGATTACCTGACCGACGAAGAAAAAGACGTCGAAGAGGAGATCAAAAATACCGAGGTTGAAACGACGGATGTTGCCTCAGAACTTGAAAAAATTGTCTTTGACCATGTTATAAAGCAGCGAAAGCTTCGGTATGACGCCCTTGATCAGAAAACGGGCGGACAGGATTATGCATTCACCCGTAAATTAGACGAGCGATTGTTTGGACGCGAATATGAATTATGCATTCATGTCATCAGCCCATTTCACGAACATGTCGACAACCAAACGGCTTTGGTCATGCATGCTTATGGCCGCGACGAACTCCTGCTGGTTCTGCCCTCGGATGATCGCCTGGTGCGCGATATTTTGATGTACAAACGCACCGAAAAGTATATCCGGCAAAATATCTCCGTTACCCAACAGGAGGCGATAAAACGCATCCTCAATGACAAAGGTTTCCAGAACCGGGAGCGCTATGCCGACATTCAGCAGCGCGTTCAACGGCTCATGGGCAAGGCTAAATTGTTCGTAGCCGGCAGCGAAATCGAGATCGGTTCGGAAGACGCTCAAACCCGAGTATTGCGGGGCTTCCATGAACTGGTTGCCCGCGTCTATCCCAATTTGCGGATGCTGCGTGGCATTAACTACACCGAAAATGACATCGCCAAATGCCTTAAATACGCCGAAGACGGTCTATTCGGTAATGATGTCACCTCGCTGGCCGAGTCAGAGCAAGAACTGCTGGCCTTTATCCAGAGCAATAATCGAGGCGGTGTCCGTACCACGTTAAAAAGTCTGCTGGAAAGGTTTGAGCGTAAACCTTATGGCTGGTATTACGCCGCCGTGCTGTGCACCCTGGCCAATCTCTGTGCCCGAGGCAAAGTCGAGGCACGCACCGACGGCAATCTGCTTGAAGAAAACGAATTGGAGCGAGCGCTTCGTAATACCCATGGGCATGGCAATTTGGTGTTGGAACCCCAGGTTGAGTTCACCGCCTCGCAGCTACGAGTTCTTAAAGAATTTTATGAAGATTTCTTCGATACCCCGCCCCGTGCCAGCGAAGCCAAAGCCCTTGGCAATGAAACCGCTGAGGCATTCCAGGAACTCACCCAACAACTCATACCGCTAGCGGCTCAAACAGCCCGGTATCCTTTCTTGAGCGCACTCAATCCAGTGCTTGAAAAGCTAAAGGAGCTGAACGGCAAGCCCTACACCTGGTATCTGACCGAACTCGCTCGACAAGAAGACAGCCTGCTGGCCATGAAGGAAGGCGTGATCGATCCCATCCGTAAGTTCATGAGTGGCCCGCAAAAAGCCATCTTCGATGACGCGCGCACATTTGTGCAAACGCAAGAACCGAATTTTGCCTACGTGATAAGCGATGTTCCGGCCTCGATTCAATCAGTACTGAACGATCCAACCTGTTTCAAGGGCAATCGTATTCAACAAATAAAAAGTGACCTCGATGCTTTGGCCCAGGAAATCGATAAGCTAGTTGAAGAGGTTCGTTCTCAGGCCATTGAGAAACTCCAAACCTTACAGCAACGCATGCATGGGTTGGAAGAGTTCCAAAAATTACCCGATGTCAGAATGGCCGAACTGGATGCCCCGTATCAGGAGTTGATTGAACATATCAAACAGCAAAGCCTGATTGCAGTGATCAACGACCGTTTGCGCTATTTTGAGGAGCAGGGTTATCAAAAGCTCTTAGACAAAATATTGGTTTTAGTAGCCCCCAAACCAACTATTGCAACAGGGAACGTTGATGCCAAGGAACAAGACGACAATCCACCGGCGAAACAAACAGCGGCACAGTCTGTTTTATCCAGAAACATCAATATAGCTTTCGGAAAAGCCTGGTTGGTGAATGAAAACGATGTAGACAGCTATCTTGAGGCTATGCGTAAAGCATTACTAGAGGAAATCCGCAAAGGAAAAAGGATACAGATATGATCGAATCGCTTAGGCTTAAAAATTTCTCCAAGTTCCTGGATTTACCGATTCAATTTTCGCCAAAGATCAATATTATCATCGGCGAAAATGGTACAGGTAAGACCCAGCTCTTAAAGGCCGCTTATGTTGCTAACACCATATTGAGTGATGAGCTTCAGGGTGCAGATCTAGCCAAACGGCTTTGCAGAATCTATCGCCCCGCTGGTGATAGCTTAGGAAAGCTGGTCCGACATGGGACACCAGCGGGAGTTCATGCCGAAATTGACGCCAATTTCGCTGGAGGTCAACGTTTACAAGCTAAATTCACGTCAGCTTCGAAAACGGCTGCTCTTCCCATCAGCATCGCTCAGCCAGCGCTAGGTTCACCTCTGTTTTTACCCACCAAGGAGATCCTGTCCTTGCTGCGTGGAATCAAAAGCAAAGAAGCCGACTCGAAAACCATTGAATCCATCTTCGATAGCACCTACTTGGATCTTTGCGATAAGTTATTAGCTAAAAAGCCAATTAAGGTTGAAGACATAATCGAAAGTGATCCAAGGTTTGGTTCAGTATACGAAATATTAGTAAATACCTTAGAGGGGCGCTTCAGTCTGACTGAGTTTGTCGGAACGGTGACCATGTCCTTTGATCCAGGCCAATATCAGGTTCAGAGAGACAAGGATCAGCACGATTTAAATACCCGCATGCAGGCCAAATTTATTGCCAACAAAGGCGAAAGCGTCTCTGCGAATATGGCTGCCGAGGGTATTCGCAAACTTGGCATCATTCAATTGCTTCTCCAAAACCGCCAGCTTGATCCTGGGCGAACCGGCACTTTGTTTTGGGACGAACCTGAAACCAACATGAACCCAAAACTGATGAGGCTGCTGGTAGAAATCCTGCTTGAATTATCTCGTAATGGACAGCAGATCATCTTGGCAACCCATGATTATGTATTGCTCAAGTGGTTCGATTTGCTCATGGATCCTGACAAGGATGACCATGTACGATTCCACAGTCTTTACCGTGATCAAGATACGTCTGCGATCAAAGTAGCTTCTACCGAGGATTACCTGAAAATCACTCCGAACCCGATTGATGAAGCCTTTGGTTTTCTCATCAACCAAGAGATCGAAAACGACATGGGGAGCCTTGGTAAATGAAGATTGTCGAGGCAGATGGTTTCGAGTTTCGATTTGCTGATGCCCTGGATGCGTTCGTGTTCGATGAGACAGATACTAGCAAACCAACATTTCACGGTTCGTTCATGAAAGGTGTCGACATCATTGCCGAGTTCGAAGAGGCCTATATCTACGTGGAATTGAAAGATTATGACGACCTATCGATTTACGATGTTCGGGGCGCAACGAACGACGAAGAGAGAAAGTTACGGCAAGATGGCTTTAAGTGGCTGAAGAACTACCTGAAATACAAGTTCAGGGATTCCTATCTCTACCGGCATGCCGAACAGAAAGTGGAAAAACCCGTTCACTACGTCTGCCTGATCACTTTCGACAACGCGCTAAATACCCGTATGCAGAAAGCACTAAAACAGGAACTTCCCGTTGGCAAAGCATCACGCCGCTGGGTTCAATCGCTAGCAACAAGTTGCCAAGTAGTCAACTTAGATAAGTGGAATGAAAACTTCCCTAAGTGGCCGGTAACACGCCTAGCTGCTGTAACCGGTGGAGCATAAAAAAATGGAAACTACCAAACTACGCCGTTTTGCTCAATTTGCCCGCCGCAGTCTAATTGAGCAGGTCTCAGCCAAGCTCAAATTAGTATTGTCTGAAGACAGCGCCGCGCGGCGTGAAAGCGTAGCAGCGATCAGAAAGCTGGAAGAAGCAATCCAGCTCCAGGGAAAAGACCAAGTCATCGAACGGGTTGCTTACATCTGGTTCAACCGCTTCTGTGCGCTGCGCTTCATGGATGTGAACCGTTACAACCGTGTCGGCATCGTTTCACCGGCTGATCCTGGGCAATTCCAGCCAGAAATACTGGCCGAAGCCAAGATGGGCCATATTGATGAGGAGATGGTAGGCGATAAAATTCGGCAGCAAATCTTTGCACTACTCGATGGCAAAGCGCCCAGCCGTGATCCGCAAGGCGAGGCCTATCGGCTATTGGTAGTCGCCGCGTGTAACTACTGGAACAAGGCCATGCCGTTCCTGTTCGAGCGTATCGAAGACTACACCGAATTGTTAATGCCCGACGATCTGCTTTCGGGCAACTCCATTCTCGCCTATACCCGCGAGGCGATGACACCAGAGACTTGCGAGGATGTCGAAGTCATTGGCTGGCTTTATCAGTTTTATATTTCCGAGAAGAAGGACGAGGTATTCGACGGGCTGAAGAAAAACAAAAAAATCACGCCCGAAAACATCCCCGCAGCCACCCAGCTGTTTACCCCACACTGGATCGTGCGCTATCTGGTGGAAAACTCGCTCGGTCGTTTGTGGCTGCTCAATCGCCCTGGCTCGAAACTGGCCGAGCAAATGGACTATTACATCAAACCCGAACAGCCCGAAACGGATTTCCTGCGTATCAGCAAACCAGAGGAGATCAAAATCTGCGATCCGGCCTGCGGCTCCGGTCACATGCTCACCTATGCCTTTGACCTGCTTTACGCCATTTACGAAGAAGAAGGCTATGAACCTGCCGAGATACCGGAGAAGATTCTCACCCACAACCTCTATGGCATCGAGATCGACGAACGCGCTGGGGAGCTGGCGGCCTTTGCCTTGACCATGAAAGCCCGGGCCAAACAGCGCCGGTTCTTCAGCAAAGAGGTCAAACCGAATATTTGCGTGCTGGAGAACGTGCACTTTGACGAAGGTGAGCTTGGCGCAGTTATCAGTAATCAGTTGTCAGCCGTCTGTAAAGAGACGATGAGCGCGTTCCTTCATGACACGAAGGCGTTTGAGGAAGCCGATAATTTTGGTTCGCTGATTCGCCCTGCGATGACATCTGAACAAATCGCTGAGGTTGAAAAAATCATTACTGATTGCTACCAACTGACTACTGACATCTTTGAAAGCTTGACTCGCCAGAAGGTGCTGCAAGCTCTGCGGCAGGCTGATTTTCTAAGCCCAAAATATCATGTGGTGATTGCGAATCCGCCGTATATGGGTAGCAAAGGCATGAACGCCCGGTTGGGGGCGTGGGTAAAAGACAATTATCCGAACAGCAAGTCTGATCTGTTTGCCATGTTCATCGAGCGCAACCTTGATCTGGCTCAGAAGCATGGAGCGGTTGCGATGATCACCATGCAAAGTTGGATGTTTTTGTCATCCTTCGAGGCACTGCGTGCGCGACTTCTGGAACAGAACACGCTCCTATCAATGGCTCACCTGGGTGCGAGGGCTTTCGACAGTATCGGCGGTGAAGTGGTTTCTACCACTGCCTTTGTGATGGAGAACTCAAACCGACTGGATTACAAGGGAGGCTATCTAAGGTTGGTTGCTGGTAATTCTGAAGCTGAGAAAAATGACGCCATCCGAGAAGCGGCTAAGAATCCTGATTGCGGTTGGCTCTTCCGAGCCTCTGCCTTTGATTTTAGAAAGATCCCTGGTAGTCCGATAGCTTATTGGGTTTCTAACAAATTGGTAGGGCTCTTCAATTCAGGTTCAAGGTTGGGTGACATTGCTCAAATTAAAGCCGGCATGGCTACCTCAGACAATGACCGGTTTTTGAGATTCTGGAATGAAGTATCTCGCAAAAAAATTGGATTTGATGTTGTATCCACAAAAGAAACGGTTGACGTTTATACAAAATGGTACCCGTACAACAAAGGAGGCAGTTTTCGAAAATGGGCTGGAAATAATGATTATGTGGTGAACTGGAACAATGACGGTGAAGAAGTGAAAAAATGGGTTGTTTCAAATCCTAATGACCCCAACACAACTCACTGGTCTAGAAGAATTGTTAATACCGAAATATTTTTTCGAGAGTGTTTTACATGGAGTGATGTTGGAGCTGAGTTTCCTTCATTCAGGTACCTTAAAATAGGATTTGTAATTGGAAACCGTGGACCTGCAATTATTCAAGAACATTTAAATAGATCGGTACTCGGGTATTTGAACGGAAAAATTCCAAGACTAATCCTTAATCTGTTGAATCCTACACTCACTTTTAACGTCGGTAACATCGCTGACATTGTTTTTTCGCAAAAAGTTCACGTTGATGTTTCGAGTCAAGTCAGCAAATGTATAGGTCTAGCCAGGTGTGACTGGGATTCCTACGAAACCTCATGGGACTTCACTAACCTGCCGCTCCTGAATCCCGTCTATCGCCAACCAAACTTGAAGGTCACCTACCAGAAGCTTCGTGCTCACTGGCAGGAGATGACGCTTGAGATGCAGCGGTTGGAAGAAGACAACAACCGCATTTTCATCGAAGCCTACGGCCTGCAGGATGAACTGACGCCCGAGGTGCCGCTCAACGAGATCACCCTGACCTGCAACCCGCATTACCGATACGGCGGCGACAAAACCGAGGAAGAGCTGGAAGCACTACTACTGGCCGACACGATGCGCGAGTTGGTCTCCCATGCAGTGGGCTGCATGTTTGGTCGTTATGCGCTGGATAAGCCTGGCCTCATTTTGGCCAACCAGGGTGAAACCCTCTCGGACTACCTGAAGCAAATTCCAGAGCCAAGTTTCCCCGCCGATGACGACAACGTCATCCCGATACTCGACGGCGATTGGTTCACCGACGACATCGCCGAGCGCTTCCGCCAGTTCCTGCGCGTGACCTTTGGCGAGGAACACTACGAGGAAAACTTGAAGTTCGTCGAGCAGGCGCTCAACATCAAAGGTAAACGCGAGTACACTCTGCGTGATTATTTCATGGGCGAGTTCTATACCGACCACGTCAAGCGCTACAAAAAGCGCCCCATCTACTGGCTATTTTCAAGTCCTAAAGGCAGCTTCAATGCGCTGATCTACATGCACCGCTACCGCCCGGACACCGTCAGTGTTGTGCTCAACGACTATCTGCGCGAGTTCCGCACCAAATTGACTGCTCATAAAAACCATCTGGAAGCGGTCAGCATCAGTGCCAGTGCCGCCCAGAGCGAGAAAACCAAAGCCCTGAAGGAAATCGAGAAGATCACCAAGATGATCGCGGAGTTGGCAGCCTACGAGCGCGAGGTGCTGTACCCGCTGGCCACCCAACAAATCGACATCGATCTGGATGACGGCGTTAAAATTAACTACCCTAAGTTTGGCAAGGCTTTGAAAAAGATTGTCGGCCTGGATACGGGGGAAGAATGATTTTTTGTTTCACATGTGGAGAGCACAACCATGCCCATAGCTGAAGAGATTTATGCCGAGGTTAAAACACTGCCCGACGAGTTAGCGCGAGAAGTGCTGGATTTTGTTCACTTTATTGAAGAGCGCTATGTCACGCGGCCAAGCGGTCAATTGCACCGCATACCGGGCAGCGCCAAGGGTAAACTCAAGATAGTGAACGAGGATGACGACCATCTGCATGATTTTATGGATTACATGCCGTGAGGGTGCTACTGGATACCCATGCGTTTCTATGGTTTCTGCTGGCAGACCCTAAGCTATCTACTCCGGCGCAAGAAATCATCAGCGATGCACAAACCAGGGTGAGCGTCAGTCCTGCAACTTATTGGGAGATAGCCATCAAGATCAGTCTGGGCAAATATGCGCTGCCAGAACCTTATGCGTTATTTATGGAACAACAGCTGGCAATCAATAATTTTCGGATTTTGCCCATCTTGCCAGGACACACGGCCATCCTGACCAGTTTGCCCTTTCATCACCGCGATCCATTTGATCGCCTCTTGATCGCCCAGTCCATCGCCGAACAAGTCCCTCTGGTGAGCTGTGATAGTGCTTTTGATGCTTACGGGATCTCGCGGATATGGTGAGTCAACACGATGGACTTTACCCGCTCGCCACCCAACAAATCGCAATCGATCTGGATGACGGTGTAAAAGCCAACTACCCCAAATTCGGCGCTGCGTTGAAGAAGATTCCCGGGCTGGATGCTCAAGATGAGTAAGCGGTTATGACGGCTTCTGACTTATTCACCCATGCTGATTATCAGGCATGGCTAAAGCAAATCAAGCAGCGGGTTCATTCGGCTAGTATGAAGATAGCGTTGGCTGCCAATGATGAATTGATTACCCTGTACTACGAACTCGGGGCGCAGATTGTTGAACGGGAATCTTATGCGCAATGGGGCAGCGGGTTTATTGACGCTTTTAGTAAAGACTTGAAGGATACATTTCCTGATATCGGCGGGTTTTCATCCAAGAACCTGCGTTACTGTCGCGCCTTCTTCCGTTTTTACTGCAGCCCTGCAATTTGGCAACAAGCTGTTGCCAAATTAGAGAGCATTCCCTGGGCTGGGATGGACAGTGAACTTGCCGCGCTGCTTACCCAAATCCCTTGGGGTCACAACATCTTGATTTTTAACAAGTCGGCTGACCTGCAAGAAGCCCACTTTTATCTCCAGCAAACCCTGGAAAGTGGTTGGAGCCGAAACGTGCTGGCTATGCAACTCAAGTCTAATCTGTATGCGCGCACCGGTAAGACAATAACGAGTGCAATCATTGGTTGCTCAAATAGATTGGACGCATACCGGTCTATCCGCCACGGAGACTTAAAATCATGACCTTGATTGCCGACTTGTTAGCGCAATCCGAAGGCAAAACCTTGGAGTTCAAGCGTGACTTGTCCTCGCCCAAACCGCTATTAAAAACCCTGGTTGCATTTGCCAACAGCGCCGGCGGCCGTTTGGTGGTGGGTGTCAGCGATGATAAGCACATTATTGGCGTTGACGATCCCCTGTCAGAAGAAGAACGCTTGTGCAATCTGATTGCCGACAACATCTCGCCGCGTCTGGTACCGAATATCGAACTGGCGACGGTTGATGCTAAAACTTTGCTAGTGGTTGAGGTGTTCCCCAGCAATTCCCGCCCGCATTTTTTACGCAAAGAGGGTGCGGAAACCGGTGTATTTGTGCGGCTGGGTTCGACTAATCGCCAGGCAGATCGGCAACTGATTGACGAACTGCGGCGCGGCGTGGAAGGTATTAGTTTCGATTCCTTACCGATGCCGCAATTGTCATTGGATGATCTGGACATGAAGGCAATCCAAACCAGCTTTGCAGGAAAGCGCACTATCAATGAGACGGCTTTGCAAACGCTAAAACTTATCACCCAACACCAGAGTAAGTGGGTACCGACTCATGGCGGAATATTGCTTTACGGCAAAGACCGCCGCTTTCATTTCGACGATGCCTGGATTCAATGTGGACGCTTTATCGGTACCGACAAGGCCGATATTTTTGACCATATCGACATTCTCGATCCCTTGCCGCAAGCAGTTGACAGCATCATGTTATTCTTGAAAAAACACGCGATGCGCGGTGCTGATTTTTCTGAAGTCCGACGTAAGGATGTTTGGAGTATACCGCTCAATATTCTCCGCGAAGTTGTAATCAATGCTCTGGTTCACGCCGATTACTCTCACCGTGGCACCCCTATCCGTATCGCTTTCTTTGATGACCGTATTGAGGTGGAAAGTCCGGGCTTTTTATTGCCGGGATTGACGGTTGAAGATATGAAGCGAGGTGCCTCCCAGATCCGTAATCCGGTAATAGCCCGTGTGTTCCGTGAGTTAGAGTTAATTGAGCAATGGGGCAGCGGCATACCCGGTATATTCCGCGAAGCCAAGGCTAATCATTTGCCTGAGCCGTTAATTGAAGAACTAGCGTTACGCATCCGCGTAATCGTTGGTTTAGCGGCACCGTTGACACTCACCGCTAACCAATCGAGGAAAACACAACCGCCTGCTACAGAAGCCAATGAAACACAACGGCTAGAGTCACGGCTAGACTCACGGCTAGAGTCGGCGCTTGCGGCTAAAGTCATGTTTAAATTGCATCAGCAGGAAATCGGAAAGTCTGCACTAGCCCAGTATCTTGGTCACAAAACCGTTTCCGGCGAACTGCACAAGCAAATCAAGCGCCTACTCGAATTGGGCTTGATCGAAATGACGCTGCCAGATAAACCCAATAGCCGTTTGCAAAAATATCGCCTTACAGAAAGCGGCCTGGAATTGATTAATTCACTAGCGAATGGAAATTGACATGACTGCCGAATTAGAAAAGGAAATGACTTCCGCTCCGAAAAATCCCCAGCTCAACTTTATTAAAACACGCGATGACGCTGAAATCGTTGGATTTGAAACATCAGGGGATGACCAATTCAAATTATCTTCAGACAATAACTGTTCATGGGCAACTAAAGAGCAGATATTTACAGAACGCGAGCTACGCCCACGGATTGAGCCCTGGCTCACCTCGCTTTTTCAGTCAGAGCATCTCTCACTATTAGCGGGTTCTGGATTGACGCATGCGGTGCATTATTTGGCTGCTGACAAGAGTGCAGCGGGCATGGAAACGTCAACATTCACTGAATTTGCAGACAAGATTAGCACAGCTTCTAAAGCTTCTGCAGCTTGTACGGATCGCACCGAGGGAAATATTGAAGATCAAATTCGGGTTGCCAACGAGTTGCTACGCGGGTTAGAAGTTTTAGAGGATAAACGAGCGGGCCAGCTTCGTGACGATATTACCAGTATTCTTGAAGCATTTTCACAGTCGATACTAACCAGCGAAACCGGCATTGCTACAGCAAAAGAAGATACAAGGGAAAAAGCCTTTAACATCCTCATCAACTTCCTGATGAGCTTCGCCAGTCGCACCGGAACACGTGATCGCCTGAATATTTTTACCACCAATTATGATCGCTTGATTGAAGCGGGAGCCGAATTGGCTGGTTTGCATCTCTTAGATAGATTTTTAGGCAACCTGATGCCGATATTCCGGTCGTCTCGGCTGGATTTGGACATGCATTACAATCCGCCCGGTATCAGGGGTGAACCGCGTTATCTCGAAGGTGTCGCGCGGTTTACTAAATTGCATGGCTCCGTTGATTGGGTGCAGATTGGTAAGGATATTCGCCGCGTCGGACTACCTTTTGGTGCCGAAAGCGTTAATCCTTACTTGAAAGCACCCGTATTAAATGGCGCAACGGCGCATCAACTGATGATCTATCCTAATTCTGCTAAGGACAGAGAAACAGCCGCCTATCCCTATGTTGAGCTGTTCAGGGATTTTGCTGCGGCCATCTGCCGCCCGAACAGCACATTGGTAACTTACGGTTACAGCTTTGGTGACGAGCATATCAACCGTATCATCGAAGACATGCTCACTATCCCATCGACCCATCTGGTCATTATTTCTTTTGACGATCCGCTTGAACGCATCATCAAAACCTACGAGAAAATCGGGCGTCCTTCGCAAATTACTTTGTTGGTCGGTAATCATTTGGGTGATTTGAAAACATTGACCGAACACTACTTACCTAAATCCGCAATTGATAAAGCCACCTTCCGTATGAGTGAGCTTTTAAAACAGCGTTTTGGCACGCAAAACACGGATGCTCCAGTAATTAGTCCTGCTCCGAGCATAAAGGACGATGGAACCGTGGATGATTTAAAATGAGTTATTCTCCACTTGCCTACGCAGATTCTCTCAGAATAGGCAGCATTGATTTTGTATCGCCTGACGAAATCAAAGTGCTGCTTGATATTGAGGCTCCCGATTCAGTGGCTTTGAACACGGGCACTCCGCGCCCGTTTCCAAGGATTAACGGTTACATTCTCATCCCCAGTGATAATGGTTATTTGGTAGGACAAGTAGAGTGGATTACGGTCGAACGTTCCCAGTATCCCAAGCGCAAGGGCATGCAGGATTTCGGTCTGGTGGATTTACCCTATCCGTTAAGGAAAATGAGTTTGAACCCACTGGGTACCTTACAGTACGACAGTAAAGATCAGGATGGCGATGATCGTTACACATTCAAGCGTGGAGTCGAATCTTTTCCGTCTGTAGGCGATGCAGTACTGTTGCCAACACAAAAACAGCTCCGTTCCATCGTCGAATCTGGTGATAATCGCCGCGTAAAAATCGGCACCAGCCCGCTGGCGGCAAATGCAGAAGTCAAAATTGATCCTGATCGTTTGTTTGGCCGACATCTGGCAGTGTTGGGCAATACTGGCAGTGGTAAGTCTTGCTCCGTGGCTGGTTTGATTCGATGGTCACTGGAAGCCGCAAAGAAAGAATGTGAGCAGGAAAAAGAGCCCAATGCTCGTTTTATTGTGCTTGATCCAAATGGGGAATACGCTAACACATTCCGAGACCTAAGTAAGGTGCGGGTATTCGCGGTAGAACCTAGCGAAGCTATTGAGCAACTTCAGGTGCCGTTATGGTTTTGGAATAGTGCAGAATGGAGCGCGTTTACGCAAGCCAGCGAACGAGCCCAGCGTCCACTTCTGCGTAGGGCATTACGGGAGATGCGGAGTGGCTCCGATTTCACTGAAGACTCGATTTTTTTGCTTCGCAGAAAAATCAGCTCAATATTGATCACTTTAAAGTCTCAGGTTAGAAATGGAGAAACTTACGAAGGCTGGAAGTTTGGACCTAAGTTACCTGTTTTTTTAGAAGATCTTGATGCCTATTCGCGGGAATATCCAGACCATTTGGAAAGCATAAATTATTTGCGGGATCAAATGCAGGCTTTGCTTGACCGTCCACAGCAAACTTTTCGAAAACAGAACGGACAAACTGGATATAACGATTTTCCGGCCAGCGCTGTTGAGAGTGTCATAGGCCATTTCCAAGGGTATTTGAACAGCATTGGTGGAGTTGTATATCAATCAGGACCTAATGAAGATGCGCCGCTACAGTTTGATGGAGCGCAATTTGCTGATCATCTAGAGTCATTGGCCAGCCAAGAAAACAATTCACAGTTTTTTGATTATTTGATCATGCGTATCCGAACAATGTTGACGGATACCAGAATTAGTCGAATTGCATCCGGCACAGATCACGTTACTTTAGATAATTGGTTAACAGACTATATCGGTGACGACCAAGCCGCTAACGGCACGATTACAATTATAGATTTGTCGTTGGTACCTGCTGAAATTGTCCATATCATCACGGCTGTTATTGCTCGTATGACGCTCGAAGCCTTACAGCGTTTCCGCAAGCTAAATCATGGCAAAACACTCCCCACTACGCTGGTAATGGAAGAAGCACACAACTTTATCAAACGCTATCAGGACAACGCAGAAAACCAGAGTTCTGCTGCTATTTGTTGC
This sequence comes from Methylomicrobium sp., assembly GCA_018333785.1. Taxonomy (GTDB): domain Bacteria; phylum Pseudomonadota; class Gammaproteobacteria; order Methylococcales; family Methylomonadaceae; genus Methylicorpusculum. Next base: position 16,816 of record JAGXSU010000050.1, read on the forward strand.
CAGATATTTGAGAAAATAGCCCGTGAAGGACGCAAATTTGGTTTGGGTTTAGTGCTGTCCTCTCAGCGACCTTCGGAGCTATCCCCCACAGTTCTGTCTCAATGTAATAGTTTTTTATTACACCGTATTAGCAACGACCGAGATCAGGAATTAGTTCAAAAATTAGTTCCTGATAACTTGCGAGGCCTTTTACGTGATTTGCCTTCGCTACCTTCACGCAATGCCATTCTGTTGGGTTGGGCATCCGAGTTACCGATATTGGTGCAAATGAATGCTCTACCGGAAAACCAACGCCCGAAATCTGATGATCCAGACTTTTGGGATGTCTGGTCAAACCAATCTCCGCGCGCTGTGCAATGGAAAGCTATAACCGATGATTGGCAGCAGCTTGCTCTCCAGCCGAAAACAGATGAGTCTGAGGAGGATACGGGTGGGTAACAAATCTATAAAAGCGACCAATAAGAAAGTGCGACTTCCCTTGAAAACTTTCGCTACGTTTTGCTTTATGTATCTCATCGTAGTTAAGGAAATTATTTTATGAGTGATCGCATAGCTCAGGCCCTAGCAAAACTCTTCAACCGGCACCGGATCGTTTTCTGGTACGACGCCAAACAGGAGTTACGTGATGATTTCGAGGCGCTGTCACTGCCCGACATCCATAAGCTTGAACTGACCAATAACGAGTTCGGCATCAAATATCGAATTTTGCGCGAGCAACCCGAGCAAAAGTTCCTGCTTTATCGCGATGGCCCTCAACCCGATGAGTTAGATAATTGGTTGCTGGACGTGCAATTGGCTCATGGTGAGTTTCGGACTGATCAGGTGGCGATATGGTTGTCCGAACTGGAACTGGGCTTGGAGTTCGCTGACGTTGTGCAGAACCATGCCGAGTTTTTTCAAGCCGTCAAACGTAAGGACGCGCTCAAAAAATGGCTGCGTGGCGACGACTCGCCCGGGCAAATTCGCTTGAAAATGCTGGCGGTTTGCGCTGCCAGTGAGCCCCGTATGGATTCCGTCTTAGAAAACCTGCTGCAGGAATTGGCCGAGGGCCGTGACGATAAAATCAAGTTGATTGGCCGATGCACATTGGATGGCTTTCTTTGGGAACAATTGACCAGGTGTTATGGCTACCAATCCGACGAACCCAGCATCCGTGATTTTGCGATTGAGTTGTTCAAGTCATGCTATGCCATGGGCACTGACGGTCAAGTAAATCTGACCGGCGATGCCTTGGTGTTTCTGAAACGTTGGAAAGACAGTCGTCAGTTTGAAAACTGTTTTGAAACGCTTTCCGCCGAATGCGCTGATGTGCTTGGGGTTGAGCAAGACTTGGCTAAACGGGATCTTCCTGTGCTGATTGAATTGGATTATTTTCGTCTGATTGACCAAAAGATCATCAGCGATTTGGTTCGGGCAGTTGCTTCGAGGACCCTATCCAGTGGCGATGTGGCTCTTTGGGTTCGTCAACGTCGGCAAGGTCATTGGTATCGAGAGTTCCGGCACCTTTACGAGGCTATCGATTACGCTGCGCAGTTTATACAAGCGTTGGGAGAGTCGAAACTGGTAATGGAAAACTTGGCTGAAGGTATTGAGCGCTACAGCCGATCTTGGTATCGGCTTGATCAGCTATATCGTAAATTTACTTACCACGTACAAATGTCCGGTCAGGCTTCTCTTATGGAGACTCTGGTCGAGCAAATTGAAAATCTGTATTCAAATAACTATTTACTCAAGCTGGGAGATAGCTTCCAAAGCTTTGTGGATGCAGCGTCCAAATGGGAAGCCTTTCCTGTGCGCAAGCAGAGGGCTTTCTTCGAGCATTGGGTGCGTCCGTTCCTGCGCAAGGACAATAAGGTCTGTGTGATCATCTCCGATGCCATGCGTTACGAGATCGGCGATGAATTGCTGAGCCTTATTCGCCAAGAGGATCGTTACAGTGCAGAAATTGAGCCTGCGCTTGCCATGCTGCCTAGTTATACCCAACTTGGCATGGCGGCTTTGTTACCCAATACCGAACTGGCGATTGCCGACAACGAAACCGGCACGGTGTTCGTGGATGGGCAAAGTTCGCAAGGCTCGGCAAACCGCACAAAAATTCTGCAGGCAAAGTTGAATGGTGGTGGGCAAGCCATAGCCGCTGAAGATTTTATGACCATGAACCGCGACGATAGCCGGGAACTGCTAAAGGCCAATCAGGTGTTGTATATCTATCATAACCGAATCGATCATACGGGTGACAAGATGCATTCGGAAGGCCAAGCCTTCGAAGCAGCGGAACAAACCTTGGATGATCTTTTAAAGTTGGTAAAGAAGCTGACCGCCGCCAATGCCAATAACTTGTTGATCACGGCAGACCACGGTTTCATCTATCAACACCGAGAAATTGCCGAAAGTGATTTCTTGGGTGTCGAGCCTGAAGGTGAAGTTGTCTTGTATCGGGATCGACGTTTTATCCTCGGCAAAAAATTAAAGCTTTCGCCAGGTTTGCATACCTTTAAAGCTGACCAGCTTGGATTATGCGGGGATGTCGAAGTGCAAATCCCGAAATCAATCAATCGACTGAGGCTAAAAGGTTCCGGTAGTCGTTTCGTGCATGGTGGTGCGTCTTTACAGGAAGTGGTGATCCCGGTCATTAAGATCAATAAAAAGCGCCAGAGCGATGTTAGCGCGGTTGAAGTCGATATTCTCCGTGGTGCGAGCTCGGTGATTACTTCTGGGCAGTTGGCTGTGACGCTCTATCAGGCAGGTCCAGTAACTGACAAAATTCAACCTAGGGTGTTGCGAGCAGGGATTTATTCCGAAGCTGGCGAACTGATCTCTGACAGCCATGACCTTACGTTTGATTTGACCTCAGGAAACCCGAGGGAACGTGAGTTGCAGCTGCGTTTCGTGCTCAGTCGAAAAGCAGATGAAGCGAATGGTCAAGAAGTCATTCTCCGCCTGGAGGAAAAGCACGCAGGGACTTCCCACTATAAAGAATACAAGTCGCTCCGATATATGATGCGGCGCTCATTTACTAGCGATTTTGACTTCTAAGCTATCAGCCGCCAGTTTTCAGTATAAAGGAAATCGAATGAAATTTAAGGATTTGGATGTTTGGAAGCGATCAGCGCGGCTGTCCAAGTCATTTGCTGATTGCAAGGATTTTGGCTTTAGAGATCAGATTACGCGGTCTGGATTATCTATTCCCTGCAATATTGCTGAGGGATCAGAAAGAAATTCAAAAAAAGATTTCATCAGATTTTTGCACTATGCAAAAGGTTCATGTGGTGAGCTGAGGACGCAAATTTATATCGGAATCGACATTGGATACATCGAACCCATTCAAGGAAAATCTTGGTTGAATGAAACCCGCGAACTATCTGCTATGTTGGTTGGATTAGCTAGCTCGATAGAAAAGCAACTGATAACTGAAGGCTGATAACTGATGACTCCTTTAGATCAGAAAATCAATACCCATTTTCCCGGACTTGTTGTCCGCAAAGATCTCGTCAAGACGGTTAAGGGCAATGCCATTGTTCCCTCTTACGTTTTGGAATATTTGCTTGGGCAATATTGCGCCACCAGTGATGACGCGACGATCCAAACCGGAATCGAAACGGTCAAGGAAATTTTGCGCAAGCATTATGTGCATCGCAATGAGGCGGGGCTAGTACGTTCCAACATAAAGGAAAAGGGGCGTTACAAAGTTATCGATAAAATTAGCGTTTCTTTGAATGATAAAGCAGACGTGTATGAAGCGGAATTTTCCAATCTAGGACTAAAACAAGTATTAATTGATTCGAGAACAGTCAAGACCCATCCAAAATTGCTGGTCAGCGGCATATGGTGCATTGCAGACATCGAATACGAATTCACTGAAGATAAAAACGCCAGCCCCTGGATTTTGTCGACCTTAAAGCCCATCCAGCTATCGCAATTGGATTTTAGTAGTTACATTGAAGCGCGCAAGCAATTCACAACGGATGAGTGGATCGATCTGTTGATTCAAAGCGTTGGATTTAATCCGGAGATGTTTGGTAAACGCAGTAAGCTGACGCAACTGATCCGTTTAATTCCCTTCTGTGAACGTAACTACAATTTGATTGAGCTTGGCCCAAAGGGTACCGGTAAATCACATATCTACTCGGAATTTTCACCTCACGGGATTCTAATCTCTGGTGGAGAGATTTCGGTTCCGAAGCTGTTCGTGAACAACTCGTCAGGCAAGATCGGCTTGGTCGGTTACTGGGACTGTGTTGCTTTTGACGAATTTGCCGGCAAGCAAAAGCGGGTGGACAAAGCCCTTGTCGACATCATGAAAAATTACATGGCGAACAAATCGTTCTCGCGCGGTGTTGAAACGCTTGGCGCTGAGGCATCCATGGTTTTTGTGGGCAATACCCAGCATACCGTGCCCTATATGCTTAAGCATTCCGACCTGTTCGATGAGCTACCCGATAAGTTTTACGACTCTGCGTTTCTGGATCGCATCCATTTCTATATCCCCGGCTGGGAAGTCGATATTATCCGTGGTGAGATGTTTTCCAGCGGTTACGGATTTGTAGTGGACTATTTGGCCGAAATCCTTCGTTCTTTGCGCAATCACGATTATTCGGATCGTTACCAAGAGCACTTTTCACTGTCATCCGATATTTCGACACGGGATCGTGACGGTATCAATAAAACGTTCTCCGGTCTGATGAAGATCCTCTTCCCGCAAGGCGACGCATCTAAGGAGGAGATTGAGGAGCTACTGAGGTTTGCTATTGAAGGACGCAAAAGAGTCAAAGACCAACTAATGCGAATCGACTCTACCTATGGGAACGTGCGATTCGCCTATCTGGATTCCTCTCAACAAGTTAAGTCGGTTACCACTCTGGAAGAAGAAGAATATCCTCACTATTACCACAAGACGATTGCCGATGGCGAAGAAGGCGAGCGGACAACCCAAGCAGGAATGCCACTAGACTCAGTAGAGGTGCCGCAAATTGTTGAGCCTGCGCTCAAGGAGAAACACCTAAACTTCCAGGAGAATCAAAAAGGCATCTCTTTTGATACTTTGCTCGGACCCTATCTTATAGGGGCGACCAAGATTACCATTACAGATCCTTACATTCGGCTATTCTATCAAGTTCGCAATCTTATGGAATTTCTCGAGACTGTTGTAAAACTCAAGTCCCAGGATGAAGAAGTGTCTGTTCACCTGATAACCACGGAAGATGAGTTTAAAGGTGAACAGCAAAAAGAAAACTTAGAAAAGATAAAGGAATCCAGCAGCGCTATAGGTGTGAACTTTACTTGGGAGTTCGACGGCACCGGAACTATCCATGCTCGCCACATCGTGACTGATAAAGGATGGAAAATATCTTTAGATAGAGGCCTTGATATCTTCCAGCAGTATGGAATGAATGATGTATTTACCTTTGCCAATCGACTTCAGCAGTATCGCTCTTGTAAAGCTTTTGAAGCGACTTTTATTAAAAACGACATGAGTAAATCATGAAAATGATTTCAATACTCCACTCACCCAAAAGGTAATAACCATGGTTCGCCTTCAGGATTTCCACTAACCAGCGCAATGACCTGCCCTTCATGTCCACGCGCTGCGAGATAATCCGGAGTGGTTCGCTTTTAATCAGCACCGTGTCGACCGGATACAGGTTGTGGTGCATCTGGCTTTTGCCCACCGACCGGGCTTTACCGTGGTAATCGATCATCAAGCCGCCTTGCCAAGCCCCCAAACACCGGACAGGTACAGGCAATATGCTCCAGGGTAAGACGTCAGCCGACCAAGATAGTTGACGCCAGACAGGTGGCCAAAGCGCTTTTTCAGCGTGACCGAGATAAAGAATAAGGGCCTCCCAACTTTCGATGTCGGGATGTCAATGTCCGACATGAAAGAAAACAGGACCGCCAAGCCCCAGGAAACGGGCGCAACCGGATATTCGAAGACTGCGGCCCGCCCAGGTTGAGTGCCGTGGAAAAGGCCGCATGGGTACCGGCTAGCATAGCGAATTGGTACCAATTCGATATTAAAGCTGTTAACGATCGGAATCAGTATTATAGTGCCTCAGGATAAGCTATGTAGTCACTGCGAAAAGAAAATATTTAACCTGGTTAGGTGAAATAGGTGAAAATCGTGTCATTGTGAGCTATAAATAAAGTCCTTTTTTCAATTCTATAGAGGATCCGCAGCATGAATAAATCCGAATTAATCGACGCCATCGCTCAGCACGCCCAATTAACCAAAGCCGATACAGCACGGGCATTGGATGGCTTGCTCAAAACCATCGAGATGACCTTAAAATCCGGGGATTCAGTCACCTTGGTCGGATTTGGCAGTTTTGAAGTTAAGGCTCGCGCCGAACGGACCGGTCGGAACCCACAAAACGGAAGCCCCATTACCATCCCGGCCGCCAATATCCCTGGTTTCAAACCTGGAAAAAACTTGAAGGACGCGGTTAACTCTTGATCTGAGAGCAGCTGACGATATTGGACCCGTATTATTCGGATTCAATTTGCTTGCAACTTGTCCCTTCAAGTCTTTTGTTTCAGGTTGAATTCGCCCTTCCCCATACCTTTGATTCGCCAAGTATCACTGCCGACCCCCCTAGTTGACACTCGCAGCCTTGCGATCAATGTCGGCAGGGATTCAATGAGCTGCCATTCAACGTAAAGCTAAGGGGCGCCGCGCTTTTGCGGCGTCCCTCTCGAACGCCGGGTTAGGACTCACCAAAACTTCCACCATGACTTGGCTTTCGACTTATAGAAGGCTTGAGCGCCAGAATCTTGAAACTGTCTTAGGCGTTCATCGAGCAGGGCGTAGAGTTTTGGAAAATCAACGTTGCTTTCTGGCCCAAGGACTGCGCTTGGTACTTCGACTGAGACTTCTTCAAGATACCGATCGTAGTAGCACTTTGTGAATGCGTTGCCTTCTTCATTCAAGTTCCATTCACCAAACTTCCAGTCGAGATACTTTTCAAAATACTCACTCATCGACATTTGTCCATCTCGGATGGAAGCAAGCGCATCTGTATCCGACACAAGAAGATCTTTGGATAGGAAGCCCTTTTCAATGCACCACTTGATATAGACCGCTATGTGCGTGCCCGCATACTGTTCGTCTAGGTTCTTCGCGAAACAGCTATCAGTGTGCCAGTATCCTTGGTCGTATGACATGGTTGTGAGTCCTAACGTTGTTGGTAACCGGCGCTGCGCGGCGCTTTATCGCGCAGCTTCCAGCGTCCGAAGGGAGCGAGGTTGGGCGTCATTTCCAGAGGCACCACCAAGGTTTGGCATCGGCAGACGAGGAAATCTTGCGGAGAGCTTCGAAGCCTTCGTAGTCGATGCCAGGAATGTTTTCATCGTGCTTGAAACCGATAACTTCTTTGGCCGCGTTTAGTGGGATGTCGAAGTAGTGGTCAACGCCAGCCTTTTCGCCACCATCCGCTTCCTGTGCTTCCTTGTGCTCCGCAGCCATGGCTTCAAACCCGCGTGGCAGGATGCCAGAAGTCTTTAAGTGAATGGGGCCAATTTCACCGACATGTTCCGCACGCCATACCTGATTGCCGCCGGCCCAGTACTCGGCGGAACTGGACATCACATGTTCCTCGATTGAGCAAGCAACCACGGGAAAGTGTTCAGACAAAGGCCCCAGAATCTTTGGTTGCAGGAAGCGGCTGTCGCACCCACGCGAAACTATGAGGAACCAATTTGTGGAGAGCGCATAGCTCGATAGAGGTTCCCGCGCATATTCGCACGATTGACCAGTGCGGACGTAACCAAGCTGCTGGAGTGCCTCGACCGCATCGGAGGTTTGAACTGAAAGTAAGGATAACGAGTAGCCCATGTTATTACGCCCAACGCCGCTGTAACCTGCTCAAATTACGGAGCAGTTTTGTGCGAAAATGTGCGCAGCGCATTGCACAAAATCGCGCAGTAATTTTAGTCAGGTTGACAGCCTTGTTAGGTGATAAGCCCCTTTTTTCTAGCAATAATATTACTTGTATAAAAAAACTGCTTAAACTCAACACTGAACTTTGTGGAATTTCGTGTGCCCCCCCTGTGCCAATATGACCTGAGACACCTACCCCTCGGAAATTAGAGTATAAAGGTAGGCCAGAATCATGAGCAAATCAAAAGCAGAGACCATGGAATCATCACAAGTAACTGCGCCGGAGGTCGCGTTGGAAGACGCCCGTAGGGCGGCTGAAAACGCGACATCCGGCGCGCGGCCCGACCCAGAGGTGGTTGCCACCGCCCAGCGCCGACAATTTACCAGCAGCGACAAGCGCCGTATCCTGGAGGCCGCTGATCGCTGTACCCAGTTGGGTGAGATTGGCGCTTTATTGCGCAAAGAAGGGATTTACTCCTCCCATCTGTCCACTTGGCGTAGGCAGCGTGCTGCCGATGAGCGCGCCGCGTTGGCGCCGCAAAAACGCGGGCGCAAGGCCGACCCGGCTCAAGCCGAGGATCGTCGTGTGCACCAACTTACCCAGGAAAATGAGCGTCTGCGCCGCAGACTGGCTCAGGCTAATGCCATTATTGATGTCCAAAAAAAACTTTGCGTCTTGTTCGGTCTGCCGACGGACGAGACGCCGAGCGAGTCCTGCTGATGCAAGCCCTTAACCAGTTGGCCCCGGAGGTCGGTCTGGCGCCGGCGTGCGCGGCCCTGAATTTGAACCGCAGTTCGGTCTATCGCGAGGATGCCCGCCGGCGCCTCCTGGTGCCCGTGCCGGTAACGCGGCTGCCTCGTCCACCCGCCCCGCTGGCTTTCTCGACCACTGAGCGGCAGCAACTGCTGGCGGTGCTTAACAGCGAACGCTTCGCCGACTACTCGCCGTATTTTGTCTATGCCACCCTGCTGGACGAGGGGCGCTACATCGGCTCGGTGCGCACCTTGTACCGCGCCCTGGAGGCGGATGGCCTGTCGGCAGAGCGCAGGCGCCAACGGCTGCACCCGGTCTATACCAAGCCGGAACTCCTGGCCACCGCGCCCAATCAAGTCTGGAGCTGGGATATCACGAAACTCAAAGGCCCGGCTAAATGGACCTGTTTCCACCTGTATGTGATCCTGGATATTTTCAGCCGCTATGTGGTCGGTTGGATGGTCGCTCCGCGGGAAACCGCCGAACTAGCCGAGCAGCTCATCGCCGAAACAGTGGCCAAGCACAACATCACGCCGCATACGCTGACGCTGCATGCCGACCGCGGTTCCAGCATGCGCAGCAAGCCGGTGGCCGCCTTGCTGGTTGATCTGGAGGTCACCAAGACCCATAGCCGGCCTTATGTCTCAGATGACAATCCCTATTCCGAGGCCCAGTTCAAAACCCTGAAATATCGGCCTGATTTCCCCGCCCGCTTCGGATGCCTTGAAGATGCCCGCAGCCATTGCCAACGCTTCTTCCTGTGGTACAACCAGTCCCATTGCCACTCGGGCATCGGTTACATGACCCCGGCCACCGTTCACTTCGACCAAGCGGCTACGGTATACCAAGCCCGAGCCAAAACCCTGGAGACTGCTTTCCTCGCCAATCCAAAGCGATTCAAAGGAAAGTGCCCGCTGCCACCCGAATTGCCCAACGCTGTTTGGATCAATCCGCCTACTAATACAAAGGGAGAAACTTAACCCATAAATACACAACAATTAGACACTAAATAAAACAACCAGGTGTCTCAATGTCATTGACACATTCCGGCCGCGCCAAAATATCACATTCGGGTTTTGACCTTGTAGAACCAAACAGGCTATTTCTAAATCTGCTGGGTCGACATCTGGCCCAAAGTAGATGCCTTTGAGCGCCTCAGTAGGATAAGTAAACTCTGTGTTTGCTACATGATGTAGCGCGCGCCACTCCTTCTCATAGCTCCAACTTTTAGATTTTGTGCAGTATAGATCTAGAAATTGATCAAAATTGTCACCCATAATGGCAGATATTGGATCTATGACTGGCATTGAATCTACGTAATTTACCTTTCTTAATTTATTAAATGGTTCGAATTCAGTAGCAAACTCAAGACAAAATCCTTTGTACTTCCCTCCGTAGTGAGACCACATAAGTAAATCACTGTTAATCTCTGAGAAACACGTCACTCCTTTGGTATTAAGGAAATCGTCTGCATGTCTTTCTGACAAGGATCGTGCGTTGCGCTCGATCAATGAGCTAAGCTGTGTGTTGTTCATTGAAGAAAGCTCATTTTTCGCTTCATTGGGTAAATCACTCTGACATAAAAAGAAATTTCTAAGCTGATTGATTTCATCTTCTTTCGGTGAGCGCACTTCTGCACGTATAGCGCAATCATAAGGGTCATTGAAATTCTTTGGAGAACCAAAAAATATAGTTTGACTCTTTAGATTCCTCAATGACCTTATTGTGAAGTCTTCGAATTTATATATTAATTTCGGCTTCATTGCTTGAGTTCACCTAACAAGTTATTAAGCTGTTAACAGTATATCTACCCCAAAACTAGGTTGTAAAAATAAGTTTGTGTACGGCAAGGATTTTTCCCTTCCGTATATCATCCAAACTGCGCCGATAAGTGAAATTGGAGGTTGTCATGTTGATTGTTACCGCATCCTTAAGTCAGGCGTTTGAGTCGCAGCTTAGTAATAAGCACAACATAAGACATTCACCAAACTGTAAAGCTAAATCATACAAACAGAAAAATATGTGGCTTCAACCTCATTAGCCCTGGCTTAGAGCCGCATTCAACTCTTGTTTTGAGTCAGTAAGTAGTAAGCTACTTTTGTTAAAGTCCTTGTATATCAAGCGGGTATTGGAATACTTGCCGGTCGACAGAGATGGTTTAGCCACTCAACAAGCCCAGGAGCGTCTTAATACCAGTGGTCCGAACCGTTTGTCATCGCCAAAAACGCGGGGGCCTTTACTTCGTTTTCTGCTAGGAGAAAAGTATGAGCCAAAAAAATCGCTTGCTGTGGACGGTTGCGCTCTTAAGTGGCGCTTTGGTTGTCGTTCTTGGCGTGTGGCTCTTTGTCGAGGTTTGGCGCTATGCCGGCGAATATGACAAGAATCCGTCTCAACGTAACTTGAAGAACCAATTGATGCGTCGAAAGTCAGAGTCAATGCAAGATATCCTCGATGCGATCGTTCGGGGCAGACTCAACCGTGTCAATTCTGCAGCCGTGAACATGGAAAGGTACGCCGCCACGATTGATGGCTATCTTTCCACAGACGTCTACGAGCAGCATGGCAAGTCCTTCAATGAAGCCATACACGACCTGAAACGAGCAACGGCACAAAGCGATGCAGAACTGACCAAGGAGGCAGCGCTTAGGCTCGAGCGATCCTGCTTGGAATGCCACATGCTGATTAACGCGCACAAGGGCCAACAGGTGCAGGGCAACGAATGAGTGAAGGCCAAAAGATAGGAAATTGAAAGGCATTTTCGAACCTATTCTTGGGAACACGCCACGCCAAGCCAAGCCGGCGTTTTGGTAAGCGCTTTTGTTCGTTTCCTCGGTTTCTGAGGATGTACAGTCTACTTGTGAACCAATAGGGTCAGGCTCGATTGAAGAATTCTATGCAATAAAATCAAGAACTCATGCCTTATATAATGAAAAAACTACTGACATTGCCTGTTTTCGGAATTGTAAACAATGACGGATTGGACGTCTGCTGTTGAGAAAATTTTCTAATTTCATTGAATTTCCAACGGTCTGTTTATGACAGAGTCCTGTCTGTGAGCTTCTCGAAATAGTGTCGGTCTGAATCTCAGTAATACGGTGTTCAACATGTGACAAGGCACAATTGAAAGCTGTCTTTTCGTTGGTTTCAACAAGCCTTGAAACCAAGAATTGAAAAAACGAACCCTCCAGTGAGCCAATAGCGCTGCTCTGTAGCCCTTGACTTACTTAGCCTATAGCGCGCCCTAAAAATCGTTTACCCCAAATTGTAACGGAATAATGCGGGGTTGAGAGATACGATCACGGTTTTTTTCGGATTTTCACCCCAAGATTGACAGGCTATGCAATGGGGGTTTATGTTATAATTAACCTATTGATAATTATGCTAATTATAGGTATTTTATGACTCAGATAGCGGCCG
>JAGXSU010000051.1 GCA_018333785.1 Methylomicrobium sp.
TGGGAGAGCATCGCCCTTACAAGGCGAGGGTCGGGGGTTCGAACCCCTCAGCACCCACCAGACTTAGGAGCGGTAGTTCAGTTGGTTAGAATACCGGCCTGTCACGCCGGGGGTCGCGGGTTCGAGCCCCGTCCGCTCCGCCAATTTAAAAAACCCCGGACCATAAGGTTCGGGGTTTTTTTTTGCTTGATTTAAAGTGTTGTTACCATTTCATAGACTGTTGACAAAGGGTCAAGCCTAAAATTTCAGACTTTATGACCTTTGTGCTTGGGTTGAAAAATCAACACAAGTTAATTTTGTAAACCACTCGAAAACTCGTCTGATTGATAACGTGATTTTTGTTTAAGGACCGCGCATATGCTGACAAAGATAAGAGAGAAAGCCCAGGGAGTATTTGCTTGGGTGATTCTAATTTTAATAACTGTGCCATTTGCATTATGGGGTATTCAAAACTATCTGGATGTAGGTAAAGAGGCTCCGGTTGCATCGGTTGGCAGTAAAGACTTTTTCCAGAAGGATCTCACCAGAGCTTATGAGCAATACAGTCAAAGTCTTAAAAATACTGACTTCGATGAAGCGTCATTGAAAAGCCAGGCCCTGCAAAAATTAATCAAGGATGAGGTGCTTTTACAGCACGTTAATTCTTTGAATCTGGTGATCAGCGATGAGACGGCAAGAAGCTTTGTTACCTCATTAGACTATTTTCAGACGGATGGAAAGTTTGACAAAAAACAGTATCAAGCATTACTCAATTCGCAGGGAATGAGTTCTTCGGAATTTATAAGCCGAATTAAAAATGCACTGACAATGGAGCAGTTCCAGCGTGCAGTCGTGGAAAATAGTTTTGCAACTCAACATGATTTGGATAGTTTCTTTAAAATACAAAATCAGCAAAGAGATGTTGAATACGTAACCGTTGCCCTGAAACAAATTACCGAGCAACCCAGTAACGAAGCAATAGATGCTTACTTTCAACAACACATGGATGCCTATCAAAAGCCCGAGCAAGTCTCCGTCGAATATTTGGAGTTGTCGCTTGACGCATTGGCAAATGAAGTTGTGGCGACAGATCAACAGCTGAAAGCTTTTTATGAAGAACAAAAAGATTTCTACACCACTAAAGAGCGTAGAAAGATCAGTCATATTTTATTTGCAGTCAACGATAAAACCGATGATGCAGCGGCGCTTCAAAAAGCAAAAGACGCTCAGCAGCAATTAGCCAATCAAGCCTTTGCTGAGCTGGCTAAATCAATTTCTGACGATACGTTGACCGCTAAAAATGGAGGGGATCTGGGGCTGTTTGAAGCGGGTGTTATGGAAAAAGCCTTTGAAGATGCGGCTCTTTCTCTTAAATTGAATGAAGTTTCCGGGCCGGTTAAATCGTCTTTTGGTTATCACTTGATTACGGTAACCGAGTTGGTCAAAGGTGAGAGTAAGCCTTTCGAAAGCGTTAAGGATGAACTCACGAAAACCTACCAAAAGAAAGAAGCTGAAACGCGTTTTTACGAGTTAGGTGAGAGGTTGACCGAGTTGAGCTACGAAAATGCTGATAATTTGAATGCAGCCTCTGATTCACTGGGAATAAAAACCAAAACAACGGATTTGTTTACCAAAGACAGTGGTCAAGGCATTGCCTCCGAGATAAAAGTTCGCAATGCGGCATTTTCTGAAGAAGTCCTCAAAGGAAATAACAGTGAGCCGGTCGAATTGGACGGTGAGCGTTTGGTCGTCTTGCGTTTGCTGAAGCATGAGCCGGCAACAACAAGAAAAATTGATGAAGTCAGGCAAGATATCATTCAGGCAATACTGAAGGATAAAGCCAAGCAACAAGCCGTTGAACAGGCTGCTTTACTTTCTAGCCGTCTGCAAGGTGGTGAGAGTGTTGAAGCACTTGCCAAAGCTGAAAATTTACCGGTTAAAACGTATAAAGGACTCACCCGGCTGAACATGGAAATACCTTTCCAGTTAAGTCAGGCGATATTCAAGTCGGCTAAGCCTGTTGCTGGAAAACCGGTGATTTTTACAGTACCTATGGAATCAGGGGATCTGGTTATCGTCAGTTTGCAACAGGTCAAGCCGGGCGAAATGTCTGAAGAAGATAAAAAACAAGCGGCACTTGCCTCTAAAAATCTGGCGAATGTTTTTGGACAGGCTTACTTTAATGATTTGTTAAATAACCTTGAGCAAAACGCAGACATCACGGTCCTCAAAAAATAATTGCACCGATTGTTTATAGAGGGGGTATCTTCAGGCTATTTTCAATAGCGGATAAAAAAGGGAGCCAATGCTCCCTTTTTTTGTGAGGTGAAACCAATAAAAAGCGTGGTTTTGTCAGATCAGGACGCAGCCAGACCGGCAATGTTGTAACCGGCATCTACATAGGTAATTTCCCCGGTAATGCCTGATGCCAGATCAGAACATAAAAACGCTGCGGCGTTACCGACTTCTTCTATCGTGACATTTTTCTTTAAAGGGGACGTATCAGCGGCTTTACTGAGCATCGCTTTAAAATTATTGATACCTGAGGCGGCCAGTGTCCGAATAGGACCGGCCGATATAGCGTTAACCCGGATGCCTTCAGCTCCAAGCGCCACGGCCATATACCGGACATTGGCTTCAAGACTTGCTTTAGCAACGCCCATGACATTGTAATTAGGAATGGCTCTTTCAGCGCCTAGATAGGTCAGCGTTAACAGTGCACCGTTACGCCCGGCCATCATGCTTCTTCCTGCCTTGGCTAGAGCGGTGAAGCTGTAGGAACTGATGTCGTGTGCAATTTGGAAGTTTTCACGGGTTGTCGCATTGACATAGTCCCCATCCAGCGCATCACGAGGGGCATAAGCCACTGAATGAACGATGCCGTCCAAGCCATCCCAGTGTTTTGCCAGCTCAGTAAAAACGCCAGTGATGTGATCGTCATTGCTGACATCGCATTCTATCGTGATGTTTGAGCCGCATTCTTCCGCCATTTTGACAACTCTTTCCTGGAGCTTGTCGTTTTGGAAGGTGAATGCGAGTTCTGCGCCTTGTCTATGCATCGCTTGTGCGATGCCCCATGCGATTGATCGGTTACTGGCTAATCCGACGATCAAAACGCGTTTGCCCTGCATAAAACCCATGTTATCTCCTGTTGGTTTGTTGTTACAATAGCGAAAGTATCTATGAGCCTCAATTTGATGTCCAGTAATTTGTCAATGAAACTAGCTGAGCAGCGTGTTCTTTTTTTAGTGTTATTGACACTCTTTTTAAATTTGGCTGGATGCGATTTTTCTCAGCTGAACAATCCCTACAGCAAAACTGAAGACAATCAGGCGGTCTTGTATTCGTCTTTTACTGAACGGCCAAAGCACCTTGATCCTGCGGTTTCTTATAGTGCCAACGAATATGTTTTCATTGGCAATATTTATGAGCCACCGTTTCAGTACCATTATTTGAAAAGGCCTTACGAATTAGAGCCTCTTACCGCTGAGCGAATGCCTGCTGTTCAGTTTCTGGACGGTAATGGGCATCAGTTGTCCGCTGATGCCGATGAGAGGTTGATCCATTACACCGACTATGTGATACAAATAAAACCAGGCATTTTGTATCAACCCCATCCGGCTTTAGCCAAATCAGATTCAGGTGCCTATCTGTATCATCATCTGACCGATGTGCAGTTAGACGGAATCAACACACTTAATGATTTTGAACAAACAGGCACGCGTGAGTTGACGGCGGAAGACTATGTTTATCAGATCAAAAGGATGGCTACCGCAAAAATTCAATCGCCTATCAGCGAATTGATGAAAAATTATATCAGCGGATTTGCCGCGTTTTATGATCAATCTGCTGGAAAATCGTTAAATGAGATAAGCACATTGCCTCTTGAAGGCGTGGTTGCCGAGTCCCGCTATACCTATCGCATCCGAATCAAAGGCAAGTATCCGCAGTTTATTTATTGGCTGGCCATGCCTTTCTTTTCGCCAATGCCATGGGAAGCGGATGTTTTTTACGACAACCCTCGTTTGACCGAAAGAAATATTACTTTGGATTGGTATCCCATCGGCACGGGGCCGTTTCAACTGCAAGAAAATAATCCGAATCGTCGAATGGTGATGGTCAAAAATCCCAATTTCCACGATGACTACTTTCCTGATCAGGGCGAGGAAGAGGATAGGCTAAACGGGTTGTTGACGGATGCTGGCAAGAAACTGCCTTTTATCGAAAAAGTAGTGTTTACGCTGGAAAAGGAAACGATTCCGACGTGGAGTAAATTTTTACAAGGTTATTATGATGTGTCGGGTATATCCTCGGATAGTTTTGATCAGGTTGTGCAGTTTTCAGGTACTGGCGACCCGAATCTGACTGCCGACATGCAAAATAAAGGCATCCACCTTCAAAAAGCGGTGTCCAGCTCCATCTTTTATATCGGTTTCAATATGCTGGATGCGACCCTGGGAAAGAATGGAGAAAAATCCCGTAAACTGCGTCAAGCCATCTCCATCGCTATTGATTACGAGGAATTCATCTCCATTTTCATGAATGGCAGAGGCATTCCTGCTCACGGCGCCTTGCCGCCGGGCATCTTCGGGTATGCAGAAGGAAAGGAGGGCGTGAATCCTTATGTCTACGATTGGGTGGATGGTCAACCCAGGAGAAAAGACATTCACTATGCCCAAAAACTGATGAAAGAAGCCGGTTATCCAGGTGGTGTCGACAGTAAAACCGGTCAATCGCTGATTTTGTATCTTGATACACCGGCGACCAGTATTGAAGAAAGGCCCAGGATGAATTGGTTTCGCAAACAATTAAAAAAACTGGGTATTAAGCTCGTTATTCGCGGGACAGACTACAACCGTTTCCAGCAAAAAATGCGGGCGGGTAATGCCCAGATTTTTATGTGGGGATGGAACGCAGATTATCCGGATCCTGAAAATTTCTTTTTCCTGTTATACGGTCCCAATGCGAAAGTCGCATTTGGTGGCGAAAATGCCGGTAATTATCAAAATCCCAAATTCGATCGTCTGTTCAGGCAAATGCGAAACCTCAACAATAATGAGCAGCGCTATAAATTGATTCAACAGTTGCAGGATTTGATAAGACACGATGCGCCTTGGCTTTTCGGGCTTTATCCGGAAGATTATGTTTTGCATCACGGCTGGTACACCAACGTTAAGCCGAATCTGATGGCCAACAATCGCCTCAAATATCACAAGATTGATCCAGTAAAGCGCAAGGAAAACCGGCAACAATGGAACGCGCCGATCTTTTGGCCGCTGGGTTTATTTTTGTTGTTATTGATAGGATTGATCGTTCCCGCTGTTATCGCTTATCGCAAAAAAATAAGATTGGCTTTAAATGACTAGAGGATACAGACTTTACGACCCTGACAACCGGGTTTTCGTGACAGGTAGCAATCGAAGCCTATCAGTCACTGCTAGTGAGGTGCACTTGTGATTCATTATATTATCAGGCGTTTGATATACGCCTTGCCTTTACTGATTGGCGTCAATATCCTGACCTTTGTGTTGTTTTTTGTTGTCAACAGTCCTGACGACATGGCGCGAATGCAATTAGGTCAAAAGCATGTAACAGCGCAAGCCGTCGATAACTGGAAAAAACAAAGAGGTTACGATTTGCCGCTGTTATGGAATGACGCAGGGCAGGGGCTTGAGACGGTTACTCAAACCGTTTTTTATCAAAAATCCGTGGGATTATTCTGGTTCGATTTCGGTATTTCAGACAGTGACAAGCGCAACATTGGCGCGGATATCAAACAGCGCATGTGGCCCAGTCTGGCTGTTGCATTACCTTCTTTGGTTTTAGGACTGTTAGTCAACATCACGGTTGCGCTGATGATGGTGCTTTTCAGAAACTCGTATCTGGAATTCAGCGGCGTCGTATTGTGCGTGATATTGATGTCGATTTCTTCGCTTTTTTATATTATCGGCGGGCAATTCTTATTCGGTAAACTCCTCAGGCTGGTGCCAATTTCGGGCTATGACGGAGGCTTCAACGCGATTAAATTTGTTGTGCTGCCGGTTCTGATTGGTGTCGTGTCGGGGATAGGCTCCGGTGCGAGGTGGTACAGGACCTTGTTTTTAGAAGAAGTCGAAAAAGACTATGTCCGGACGGCCAGAGCCAAAGGCCTCAGCGAAACGCAAACCTTGTTCAGGCATGTCGTCAAAAATGCGATGATTCCCATCTTAACCGGTGTAGTGGTGGTGTTGCCCTTGTTGTTTATGGGCAGTTTGATCATGGAGTCGTTTTTCAGTATTCCAGGGCTTGGCAGTTACACCATCGATGCGATCAGCAGCCAGGATTTTGCCATCGTAAGATCTATGGTTTTTCTGGGTTCGGTGCTTTATATTTTCGGTCTGCTGTTGACCGATATTTCCTATACCTTAGTTGATCCTCGCGTCAGGTTGTCATGATGGTGGTGCTGTGGACTGATGCGTTAATCTATTTGCTGCTGATTTCCGGTTCAGGGTTTTGGTTATATATGCGAGGAAGGGCGACCATGCAGCGGCCTATCCGGAAAGTTGGCCGAAGCAAAACCGGTATGGTGTCGCTGACGGTATTGTTGCTGTTTGTCTGCATAGGCTTGTTGGATTCGATCCACTTTAGAACCGATGAGGAACGTTCCAATGAAATCATCAGTTTATTGGATTATTGGGCTTCACCGATTCGTCAAAAGTCAGAAAAAACTTATTCCGCTCCTTTTTCCGCGTATTTGTTCGGTAAGGAATTGATGGCCGCAGATGAGGGAAAGCAGGTATGGGGTTATCCGCGTCTCAAACATGGGGCCGCGCATCTGGCCGACCCTGACAGTGAATTAGCGGATGATGTTTTGATTAAAACGTTAACAGGTTTGGCTGAAGGGCTGGTGTTTTCTTTGCTGCCTCTGGGTTTGTTGTGGTTGCTCGTGCGTAAGCGAGAAGATGCCTGGCTAAAGCAATCAACAGGGAAGACCGTCATCGCTGTTGTGGTGGTTTTGATCTCGGTGGTTTTTACGGCCATTGAGTTATCGGCTCATTATCATATTTTAGGCACCGATAAAGTCGGGGAAGATGTGTTTTACCAGGCGGTCAAAAGTATCCGGACCGGACTGGTGATAGGAACACTGACTACCTTGGTCATGCTGCCTTTGGCGATAGTTTTCGGTATATTGGCAGGTTTTTTTCATGGCTGGCTGGATGATGTCATCCAGTATATCTATACGACGCTCAATTCCGTTCCGGGTGTTTTGCTGATAGCGGCGTCGATCCTGATGGTGCAGGTCTATATGGCGAATCACCCCGATGACTTTACCAGTTTGATCGTTAGAGCAGATATGCGTTTGCTGTTTCTTTGTCTGATTTTGGGGGTAACCAGCTGGACGGGTTTGTGCCGAATGCTGCGCGCCGAAACCTTAAAACTACGTGAAATGGAATATGTGCAAGCGGCCAGAGCTTTGGGTGTCAAGCAGGGGATGATTTTATATAAGCATATCCTGCCCAATGTCATGCACATCATCATCATTTCCGTGGTGCTTGATTTCAGTTCTTTGGTGTTGGCGGAAGCAGTTTTGTCCTATATCAACATAGGTGTCGATCCCACCACCTACAGTTGGGGCAATATGATTAACGGTGCCCGGCTTGAGATGGCCCGCGAGCCTGCTGTGTGGTGGTCTCTCGCGGCCGCTTTCCTGTTTATGTTTACTTTGGTATTGGCGGCAAATTTATTTGCCGATACGGTCAGGGATGCTTTTGATCCAAGGCGGGCTGAGCATGAGTAAACCGGTTTTGCAGGTCAATAATCTGAGTGTTGTGTTTGGCCGTGATCAAAAAGTCGTTGACGGTGTCAGCTTCGAGATTGCACCGGGAGAAACATTCGCTTTGGTGGGCGAATCGGGATCCGGAAAGTCACTCACCGCGTTGTCTGTGTTGCGCTTGCTGCCGCGTAACGCAAAACTGACGGCAAGGTCCATCAAGCTCGGCGACCTTGATCTGATGGCCATGGCTGAGTTTGATTTATGTCGAGTAAGAGGTCGGCGAATTGCCCTGATTTTTCAGGACCCCATGTCATCCTTGAATCCTGTTTTGACTATTGGCCGGCAAATAGAGGAAGTGCTGGAAATGCATCAATCAATGCCTGCCAATGCCATTAAATCCAGGGTAATTGAATTGCTGAAAATGGTTGAACTCCCCAATCCCGCCGGGCGCATGGGTGATTACCCGCATCAGCTATCGGGCGGTCAGCGCCAAAGGGTCATGATTGCCATCGCTTTGGCAGGAAATCCCGAGCTATTGATTGCCGACGAGCCCACTACGGCTTTGGATGTCACGATACAAGCGCAGATTCTTGACTTATTGAAGTCGATACAAAAACAAACCGGCATGGCTTTATTGTTGATCAGTCACGATTTGGCGTTGGTGTCAAACCGGGCCGACCGCATTGCCGTGATGCAACAGGGAAAGATAGTCGAGACCGGGAAAAGCAGCTCGCTTTTTAAGCGACCTACACATCTTTATACGCAAAAACTAATGGCCGCATTGCCTTTGCTGGAGCACAGCATCAGGGCAGAGATGCCCGCCAGTGAGGTGGTGTGTAAGATCGAGAACTTCAAGGTCTATTATCCGATTCGTAAAGGCGTTTTTAAGCGGGTGGTTGATCATGTCAAAGCGGTTGATGATGTGAGTTTTGATATTCAACGCGGCAAAACGCTGGCCCTGGTCGGAGAATCGGGTTGCGGCAAAACCACATTAGGCAAGGCCTTGCTCAATTTGATTCCGGTAACCGCTGGGAGGGTTTTACTGGAAGGTGTTGAAATCAATCGCTTGAGCGGAGAAGTATTGAGAAAAAAGCGGGCCGAGGTCCAGATTGTCTTTCAAGATCCTTTTTCATCGATGAATCCACGCATGCTGGTCGGAGAGATCATTGAAGAAGGGATAAAAGCCTTACGTCCTGAAATCGATACTGTTGAAAGGCAGCGGCGTGTGCTTGAGCTTCTCAGGCAAGTTGATTTGCCGGAAGAATCGGCGCAGCGCTATCCCCATGAGTTTTCAGGAGGGCAGAGACAGCGAATTTGTATCGCCAGGGCCTTGGCTGTAGAGCCCAAGCTGATTGTGTGTGACGAGCCGACCAGTGCGCTGGATGTGTCTGTCCAAGCTCAAATCATAGCTTTACTTAAATTGCTGCAACAGCAAAAAGGTATCAGCTATCTGTTTATTACACATGATTTGGCCTTAGTGGCCGAAATTGCCGACGATGTTGCCGTCATGTTTGGTGGAAAGATTGTGGAATATGGCCGTGTAGAACAGGTGTTGATGCATCCCGAGCATGCCTACACAAAGACGCTGCTTAAAGCGGTGCCTCAACTACAGATTTAAGGTGAGATTTCTTTTCGAAGGGCAGATAGATAATGAATTAGGGCTTTGTGGGTAGTGTGTATACCCCCGCTTTTGATTAAGGCACTGTTCGAGGGAATAGTAGAAAAATAAATCAACTCCGTCATTCCTGCATGGATTGCAGGAATCCAGTTCACAGGGATGTGAAAGTCCAACGCCATCCATAGCTTCTGGATCCCGGTAATCCATGCCGGGGCGGACACCAACTATTATTGCGAACAGTACCTTAATAACGAACTTGTCAGGCTCAAGTATTGCCCAAGACGACTTTTAGTTCTTTCCCTGCTTTGAGGTTTTTAGCATTGCTGGGATTCCATTTAACCAAGTCTGAGACTGGAACATTAAATTTCTTGGAAATCTGGGTCAACGAATCACCCGGTTTGATTTTATATTGGACTTGTTTGTTTACCGGTTTTAAGGCCGATTTCGCACTCGCCAATGTTTTCACTTTTGATGAGGATGATTTTTTTGCAGCGCTTTGTTTTGTTTCAAGCTTAGTGGATGCTATTGTCTTAATAGCTTCTGATTTTCCAGGGTTTTTGATTACCAGTTTTTGACCTGCTTTGATTTGAGCACCCGGTTTCAAGTTATTCCACTTGGCTAAGTCATTTGCGCTCACAGAAAATTCCTGACTGATACGCCAGAAGGTCTGCCCTTTTGTTACGGTATGAGTGACTTGCTTAGCCGGTTTTTCAATTATTTCCTTTTGGCTGGATACGGCAGCAGTTTGGCTGGCTTTAGCTGAGCCTGGTAACGCTAGCGTTTTGCCGGATTGTATATGAGATGCTTTGCGCAAGCCGTTAGCCTTTAATAACGCACTGACGGTAACGCCATATTTATTGGCGATTTCGCCTAAGCTTTCACCCCGTTTTACAACATGCTTTTCAGGTTTTTTGTTGCTGACCGGGAGTTGTGTTCTTGTGATTTTTGCGGTTACAGGTTGTTCTTGTTCCGGTTCATCATAGCTGGAAACTCTGTCATCAACGGAAAGTTGAGCAAGGTTCTGACGGAACAGTTCTGCCTGATTCACAGGAATCAACAGGCGGTTAGGGCCGTTAGAGGTGGTTCTGTTCTTTTTAAAGGCCGGATTGAGCTTGACTATTTCCTCCATGGACGTATTAGCCAGTTCGGCCGCCTTTCTGAGATCCAGCGGAGAATCGACATTGACGACTTCAAAATAAGGCTGGTCAGGAATATCTTGTAAAGGGATATTGTAAAGCTCTGGATTGGCAAAGATTTTTGCAACCGCGATTAATCTTGGCACGTAATTAAAGGTTTCATTGGGCATTCTTAACGACCAATAGTCAGTTGGCAGGTCATTAGCCATATTCCTGTCTATGGACTTTTGAACATTACCTTTGCCCCAGTTGTAGGATGCTAGTGCCAGCAACCAATCGCCTTCGAAGTTTTCGCCCAGGTCTTTTAAAAACTGGGTGGCCGCTTGAGTGGAAGCATACACATCGCGTCTGCCGTCATACCACCGGTTTTGTTTTAAACCGTAGAGGCGTCCTGTCTCAGGGATAAATTGCCACAAACCGGAGGCCTGAGCCGATGAGTTGGCGTCTGGACGGAATGCACTTTCAACGATGGGTAGAAGTGCCAGTTCCCCGGGTATATTTTTTGACTCGATTTCTTCAAGTATCAAATGCAGGTAAGGTTCGGCTCTTTGCTGAACTCGAACCAAATATTCAGGGTTTTTTATAAACCAATTGATTTCTTTTTCTATGCGTTCGTTTTCGACTTCAGGCAGTGCATAGAGCGAAACCAGCCTATCCCAAATGCTTCCACCTTCACCTTTAACATAACCCGCTGAAGATTTTTTAAAATTTAATTTAGCGAGTTTACGATTAGGGTATTTGGGTCTGACTGTTGGCTTAGCGTAGTAGTCATCATGAGAGATTACAGGTGGTTTAACACTTTGACTCAAACTGTCATTTGCCGTGTGAGAAGTACATCCCGCAGTGGTCATAATCAAAAGCGATAAAATCGGCAATGACCTGTTAGAATTAATCTTAATCATATCATTTATACTTTTTTACCAAGGAAAACGATAGTATAGCCGCTTTTGTTTGAAATTCATCGTATTTTGCATTTTGAGACTCCTGTATGAAGCGTAAATTTTTATTCGGCTGGTATCAAACGCCAAGAGGAAAGCTCTTGCAAGAGGTCGAAGCTTCTTTTATTAAGCGTTCAATAACAGTGAGTTGCAAGCAAAAGATATTGCAAATAGGTGGGTTGGGCTGGGAAGAGGAGTTTATTGATTGCGATTTATACGATGTTGCAATTCTTGATATAAACGGCTTGGGATGCCCAAAAGCGAAGAAATTAAGAGCAAAAGCCTATGCTTTGCCTATTCAAAGCGAAAGTATTGATTTGATTTTGCTTCCGCATCTGCTGGAATTTGATGCTCATCGCTTTCAAACCATGCGCGAAATTGAGCGGGTATTAAAGCCCGAAGGTCACTTGGTCATCATCAACTTTAATCCCTGGAGCTTTTGGGTGCGTTATCAGTATTTATGGGAAATCCGATTGGCGGATTCTGTTTTGGGTCACTTCATCAGTAAAAAACGAGTACTCGATTGGTTGCGCTTGCTTAACTTTGAAGCCAAAGCCATTTCCGATCTCACCATCGATAAAGATAAACCCAGGCCTGTCGATGTGGATGGCGGCTTTGTGTCTTTGTTTGCCACATCTTATGCAATCAGAGCGATTAAACGGCGCTACAATCTGATTCCATTTACCCCGGTCACCGTTAAAAAATCAGGTTTTGCCATTGCCGGTAACATGGAATCCTCGCAAAGATCACAAGATAATGTCTGAGTCGGTCATCATTTATACCGATGGAGCCTGTAAAGGCAATCCCGGTCCGGGAGGTTGGGGAGTGATATTGGCCTATAAAGGTAAGGAAAAAGAGCTGCATGGCGGAGAAGCCCTGACAACCAACAATCGAATGGAACTCATGGCCGCCATTAAGGCGCTGGAAGAACTGAGCCGTCCTTGTGAGGTTGTATTGAATACCGATTCCAAATACGTTCTTCAAGGTATTACCGAGTGGTTGCCCAACTGGAAAAAAAGAGGGTGGAAAACCGCGGCTAAAAAACCGGTCAAAAATGAAGATTTATGGCGCAGGCTAGATCAGGCCCTCATTCAGCATAAGGTGCAATGGCAGTGGATCAAGGGCCATTCCGGTGATCCCGGCAATGACCGTGCCGATCAACTTGCCAATCTGGGTATTGAATCACTGAAGCAAGCCGTTACCGGGTAAGGCGTTTCTCGATGCTGTGTAGTTAAGTGTATTGTGTAGGAGCGGGCCATGCCCGCGACCTAGAGTGGTTCAATTGCTGGCATGGCCCGGTCCTGCAATAAAGCCTATCGATTCCGATGGCATTGACTTAACGGCATTGGCGCCTTCTCGGTGGCTTAAATTTAAATAACGACGCTTTTCACTAAAACACTCACTTTTTAAGCAACAATGACAAGCACTTTAGACTATGTAGAACAATTGCCTAAATCCCTTCATCGTTATTCCATTATATGGATTCATGGATTAGGCGCCGATGGGCATGACTTTGAGGGTATAACACCCGCTCTGGACCTCCATGATGCCGGTGTGCACTTTATTTTTCCTCATGCTCCGCTGCAACCGGTTACGATCAATGGCGGAATGGTCATGCGTGCCTGGTATGACATCATGGAAATGACGCTGATCCGGAAGGTTGATGAAAAAGGCATTTACGCCTCGTCAGATGCCATCCATGAGCTGATTCAAATGGAAATCAATAAAGGGATTCCTTCCGAAAATATAGTGCTCGCCGGATTTTCACAAGGCGGCGTCATTGCGTTGCATGCAGGTTTGCGCTTTCCACAGAAACTGGGCGGCATTGTTGCGCTATCGACCTATTTGCCGACAATTCCCCAGCTTAAAACCGAAGCCGCTGAAACAAACAAAACCACGCCGATATTGATGGTTCATGGTATGGCAGATCCTGTGGTCGCGATTCAGGCGGGTAAAATGGCGCGTGACGGTTTGATTGCATTAGGTTGTGAGGTCCAATGGCTGGAATTTGCAATGCAGCACGAAGTGATTTATCAGGAAATTGATGCGATCAAAAAATTCATAAAACAGTGTTTCAATCAGTGAGGCAGCTTCAATGAGCAGACAAGTCGTACTGGATACCGAAACAACAGGATTAAATCCCCAGGAAGGCCATCGCATCATTGAAATCGGTTGTGTTGAATTGGTCAACCGGCGCTTAACCGGGCGGCATTTTCATGTCTACATCAATCCGCAGCGTGTGATTGATAGCGGCGCGATTGAAGTACACGGTATCACTAATGAGTTTTTGACCGATAAACCGTTGTTTACCGACATTGCAGATGATTTTATCCAGTTCATTAAAGAATCTGAATTGATAATCCATAACGCGCCTTTTGACGTAGGGTTTATCAACCACGAATTTGCCTTGCTGGATAAGACGCTCGGCACCGTTAACCACTACAGCGAAGTATTTGACACATTGACCTTTGCCCGCAAAAAGCATCCCGGTCAGCGTAACAGTCTGGATGCTCTGTGTAAGCGTTATGGAATAGATAACAGCCACAGAGAGCTACACGGCGCATTGCTGGATGCCGAAATTCTTGCCGAAGTGTATTTATTGATGACCGGTGGGCAATCTTCGCTATTGGAAGAAGCCACAGACAGCGGGCAAGAGCAAACAAATCTGCAAGTAAAACGGGTTTTAGCTGACCGCAAACCTTTAGCCATCATCTACTGCAATGAAGACGAGCTTCAGCAACATCAGGCCCGGTTGGCCGCCATAGAAAAAGCAAGCGGCAATTGTTTGTGGAAATAGGGATCAAGCATTCGTAACAGAAAAAGTATCTACACAGCCAGGTAGGTTGGGTTAGCTCGGAGAGCCTAACCCAACAATCGAAGCATTCAACTTACGAAATGTCTATCTGTTGGGTTATGGCTTCTGGTTTCCGGCAATCCCTGCCGGAACGACGGTAACTATTAATGCAAACAACGCTCTCTAACAAGCGTGGACAATCCTAAAAAACTGGGAAACTTCAGTTAACCAAACAACCACCATGAATCCAAGTTTCCAGCAATCCCTGCATCTTCAAATCCATTCCTCTCTCTGGCAACTGCGCTTTATCTGCCTAGTTCATTTGCTGGCCTTATCTGCCGTATTATTGGCTTCATTATCCATCTGGATTAAGGTTCTGCTGATCCTTTGTTTGGTGGTTAGCGGCTTTATCTATTCGCAACGAGCAGCCGATCCCAAGAATAAAATGGCCGTTAGATACAGCGATGCAAACGGCTGGCAAATTGATGTCGGAAACGGTTTTGAAGCCATTCAAATTCGCTCATCCACCGTAATAACGCCTTGGCTCATTGTGCTTCATTACACCTTGGTCAGTCGCAAACTTTACGTGCCCATTTTTTACGATGCACTGAATACCGCCGATTTTAGAAAATTACTCGTGCAGCTTAAAGTTAGCGGACTGGGTTAGGCAGGTTAATCCTGAATGGATGGATAGAAGCTGACCATCCATGTCGCGGGGTATCCGGCCCGGCGGTCATGAAGTCGTTTCTTAAATCTGACAAAGTAGAATTAAGAACGGTATAATTGCCGCTTTTTACGGGAAGCCTGCCCGTACCGAATAACCAGAAACTGAGAGCACTATGGCCCTATATTGTGGAATCGTCGGCTTGCCGAATGTCGGCAAATCGACTTTGTTTAACGCCCTGACCAAGGCAAAAATTGCTGCTGAAAATTACCCGTTTTGTACCATCGATCCTAATGTCGGCGTCGTTCCGGTTCCGGACAGTCGGATGGACAAGCTGGCCGAAATTGTCAAACCACAGCGCATACTGCCCACCACGATTGAATTTGTCGACATTGCGGGTTTAGTGGCAGGCGCATCCAAAGGGGAAGGGCTGGGTAACCAGTTTTTAGGCAACATCCGCGAAACAGATGCGATCGCCCATGTCGTGCGCTGCTTTGTCGATGATAATGTCATTCATGTCAGCGGTAAAATCGATCCCGTCGCCGATATAGAAGTTATCAACACAGAATTGGCGCTTGCCGATATGGCGACGGTTGAAAAAGCCTTGCTGCGCGTAATGAAAGCCTCAAAGTCAGGCAATAAGGACGAATTGGCAAAAAAGGAAGTTCTGGAAAGAGTCAATCAGCAACTTGACAAAGGCGAACCGGTCCGAGCGTTAAGACTAACTGACGATGAAATAGCGCTGATCAAAGAGCTGTGCCTGTTGACAATCAAGCCGACAATGTACATAGCTAACGTTCAGGATGACGGATTTGAAAACAATCCGATGCTCGATAAAGTGCGCGCTCATGCGGAAAAAGAAGGCGCGATCGTCGTGCCTGTCTGCGCGGCCATTGAGTCAGAAATCGCACAATTGGAAGAAGATGAAAAACAGGAATTTCTTCAGGATCTGGGCTTGGATGAACCGGGCTTGAACCGTGTGGTCAGGGCAGGGTATCAATTGCTTAACCTGTCCACTTACTTTACCGCCGGCGTTAAAGAAGTGAGGGCCTGGACCATACCTGTCGGCGCTACTGCACCGCAAGCCGCCGGCGTGATTCACAGCGATTTTGAAAAAGGCTTCATTCGCGCAGAAGTCATCGCTTATGACGATTTCGTCACTCATAAAGGCGAGCAAGGCGCTAAAGATGCGGGCAAATGGCGCCTGGAAGGTAAAGACTACATCGTCAAAGACGGCGACGTCGTGCACTTTAGATTCAACGTTTGACAAACAAAAAGCGGGTCACTATAATGCCCGCTCTTTTACAGACCTCCTTAGGCGATGTAGCTCAGCCGGTTAGAGCGTGGGATTCATAACCCCAAGGTCGGTGGTTCGATCCCACCCATCGCCACCATAAAACAGAAATAGATTTTCTCCTCACTAGTTTTTTCCTACACCTATAGTCCGCCTGATTCAGGCTTGGATTGATAATCATCGGGATGATTTGCTTGCCGATTTGGATTTGGCCATTAATGGACAGGCACCATTTCCTATTGATCCTTTGCGCTAGCCATTACATGCAAAAGGATGTTTATCTTGTCCCACATGATGATTTCACCCTTGAACTATAGTTTGATAACGGTAACCACCGCGTTTTTTATGCCGTTACTTATCTTGATAGGGCGTGTTTTTCCGGCTAAGCGACTGTAGCTATTTTAAACAGGCTTATGTGGCCTTTGATACGGTCTGTTGTCAGCAATTCTCAATTTAGGCAGATCACCCTAAGCGCTTTCATCGGGGAATAGGGATATTCAGACCATCAAGCATAAATTCCATCAAATGTTGCCAGCTATCAAAACAAACATAACGAGTGAGC
>JAGXSU010000052.1 GCA_018333785.1 Methylomicrobium sp.
AGCCTGCCCGCCTTGTCTATCAGCGGCTCGTTAAAATGAGCAAACAACTCCGCCGTCCCGTGCGGTCCGCTTGGGAAGATCATACAGCGTTCCAGGTACGGCTCCACCGCCATCGGAAAAAAGCGCTCCCCTTTTGCAAAGCGCAGGACGGGTTCATATTTTTTCAGCAGGTCGATGTCGTCCACACAGCCTCTATGGTATAAACACGATGATGAAACCTGAACGTATTGCCCAAACATTCAGCGCCTATTTTAACGCCAAACCCGATTTTATCGCACGCGCGCCCGGACGTGTGAACCTGATCGGCGAGCACACGGATTACAACGATGGCTTCGTTCTGCCAATGGCAATTGACCATGCCATCTGGATGGCATTCCGCCCCCGTGATGGTTCAACCGTCCGCCTCTTTTCTTCGGACTTTGAAACTGATTCTGTTTTCGATTTACATTCCCTCACCCCGGGCAAAGGCTGGGTCGAGTACGCCAAGGGAGTCGCCCATGAACTGCAACAGGCGGGATACATCCTGCGCGGATTCGACGCCGCGATCGCAGGGGACGTCCCCCGCGGGGCAGGACTCTCCTCCTCTGCCGCATTGGAACTGGGGATCGCCCGCACCTTCGCCGCCGTTTCGGGATTCGAATGGGATGCTCAAAAAATGGCTCGTCTCGCGCAAAAGGCGGAGAACGAGTGGGTCGGTGTCAATTGCGGCATCATGGACCAGATGGCAAGCGCCGCATCACGCGAAGGACACGCCCTGTTTTTGGACTGCCGTTCGCTGGAGATCCAGCACATTCCCCTGCCGAAGGGAATTGCCGTCGTCATCCTCGATACATCCACGCGGCGCGGGCTGGTGGATTCAGCATACAATGAGCGGCGCAGCCAATGCGAAGAGGCGGCGCGCTGGTTTGGCGTGAAGGCTCTGCGGGATGTGGGGTTGGGAGAATTTGGAAAGCGGAACGTGGAACGTGGGCTGAGCGAGATCGCATGGAAACGCGCGCGGCATATCGTCACAGAGAATGCGCGGGTGTTGGAAGCCGTCGAAGCGATGAAAAGCGGCGATACAAAACGCCTTGGGTTATTGTTCAACGCCAGTCACGTCAGCCTGCGGGATGACTTCGAGGTGACGAACGATGCGCTGGACATCATGGTCGCGTGCGCACAGGGACAGGATGGTTGTTACGGCGCGCGGATGACGGGCGCAGGCTTTGGCGGATGCGCAGTCGCTTTGGTCGAGGAGGAAAAGACTGGGGCGTTTGTCAATGCTGTTGCAAGCGCATACAGGCACAGGTCGGGGAATGAGGCGGGGATTTACGTCTGCAAGGCAAGCCAGGGGGCGAGTCTAATCCAATTATGAAAGAACGGGATACGCGCTGTATCCCGTTCTTACTGGTATCAGTTTACCCAAGTCGATTTAGGTGTATGCCATCTGCTCGACTTCGACGATGCGCTTGCGGCGCTGGCGGCGAATGATGCGCTCGGCGGCGATGCGGGTCTGGCGCATCTGCGCGTTGCGGACGATCAAATTCATGAACTTGATGTGATCCATCTTTGGGTCGTTCATGAGCGAGAAGTCGGCGGAACCGGGTTCGTGCGGCGCGTAGAAAATACCGCAGTTGGGATTGATCTCCAGCATGTACAGCCTGCCATCGGCATCCATGCGGAAGTCGCAGCGGGCGTAGCCGTTGCCGCCCAGTTCCTTGAAGATGCGGACGGTGTATTCGCGCAGGTACTTGTCGATGCGCGGGTCGTCCACAACGGCAACCGCCATCTTTTCATAATCCACCCACTTCATGTCATAATGCTTGAAGGTCTCGCCATCGGGGAAGATGAATTCGACCGGCTTGAATGTGTGCGGCTTTTTGGGGTTATCTGGATTTTCTGCGACAAGACAGGTGAACTCGCGTCCTTCGATGAATTCCTCGATCAACGCGCGTCCGAATTCCTTGATCTCGTATTCGATCTCTTCTCGCAGTTGTTCGATGGTCTCCACGCGGGAGTTGCGGCGGATGCCGACGCTGGCGTATCCATGCGGCGGCTTGACCAGCATGGGGAATTTCAAATGCTTCGCCACCTTCTCGGCATCCTCCACGCGGTTGACGAACATCCAGTTCGGCGTGGGGACATCGACACGGCGCGCAGCATTCTTCATCTCGTCGCGCGTAGGGTCGAAGAATTTCGAATCCGCGCCGGTGAATGCGGCGTTGAACTTTTCCATTGCCTGGACGAGGGCGATTCCCGACAGCGGGTCGTCGGGGGTTCCATCGCACAGGTTGACGAACACATCGACCCCTTCAGTCATCAGGCTTTTGATCTGCAGTTCGACATCGGTCGGTTGAACCATGTGCTGTTTCCAGCGGTATCCGTTCATGTAGTGGGACGGATCGTATGGAGGATCGTTCTCGTCCGGCAGGCTTGACAATACGCAAATGTACATGTGGTTTCCTTTGTTAGCATCCTTCTCTGCATGTTATATGTCGTTGATTCATTCAAATCTTCATCAATAATCAACATCAATTGTTATTTTTTATCATTATTCAACATGCAACATATAAACAATACAATCTTCAATGTTATTTTATACATAACTTATGATTTATGTAAAGGTTTTTTGATATATAATTATCTTAAAATATTGCGAGTATTATTTATGTTTTCTCATACGACTATCATATACATACTTTAAGGTTATTAAGGTTTTTAATGTTTTTAAGATTTTTAAGAATCAAGAGACGGGCGCTGAAGCCCGTCTCTTGATTCCTGTTATTCTGCAAAGCGCGTTATCGGCGGAATTGCGGAAGGTGTTCCTTGTACGCCTGCAAATAATCATCCAATATGGATTTGGCAACATCCACGTCATTGACGACGGGATCAAGCAGGAGACATTGCAATGCCTGTTCGTAACTTCCTTCGACAGCCGCATCCACGCATAACTGCGCGACGGCCAATTCGCGGCGGCAGAGTTCCGCGATCGGTTCGGGCAGTGGACCGACATGCACGGGATGAATCCCTGCGCCGTTGACATGCACGGGCGTTTCCACGATCGCTCCCAATGGAAGATTGGAAATTTGACCGACATTTGGCAGGTTCGCAGCAAGGTGATAATGGTTCCCTCCAAAGGCGACATTCTCGATCATCTCCAGTGCGCCTTCGGAGTCGGTGTTGAGCAGACCGTCGATCGTCATGTTGCCGTTCGCCATCTCATTTAATCGGTCAAGGCTGAAGTCGCGCAAACCCGCCATCACCTCCCAGTCATACAGGCGGATGTTGAACTTCTCCCAGGGCTTGGCAACAGGGTCGCTCATCCACGGGAGGTATTCGCAGAGGTGGGTATCGCCGGGGATGGGGAACCAGCCAAAGTCACGGAAGACACGCCGCGTCAGCGGTTCAAAGGATTCACCCAGCTCGAAGAATCGTTTTCGCAAAAGCGGATACAAGTCCTCCCCTGTCCGCTTGTCGTGAATGGAAACGATCCATGTAAAATGATTTGTGCCAGCAGCGCGGATGTCCACGAGCGGAACGATTTGATGGATAACCTGCTGTTGAAGCGGGTGCTGCATCACATCCGCGTGCATGCCTTCAAGACCGTCGGGGACTTCGATGCCGAGGTCGTTGGCAAGCGCAACACCAACCATGCCATACCCCGCAT
>JAGXSU010000053.1 GCA_018333785.1 Methylomicrobium sp.
CCGCGTTGGGGCTGAGGGTGGTCCGATTCAGGAATGATGAGGTCGTGAGGAACGTGTCCGCGGTGGTGGGGAGAATCAGAGAAATGGTTTTGGTATACTCGGCAAAAAGGTGACACATGAGCAAAAAGACCATTGAAAAACAAACGTCAAAAGCAGTTAAGCAAACAACCAGTGACAAACCCCGTTGTGGACTGTGCGGTAAAACCAAAAACCTGACCAAGACAGAGTGTTGCGGCAACTGGATTTGCGACGACCAGCATAACTATGTTCTATTCTCTTATGCCCGAAATAGTTGTTCCCGCAATCATGATCGTTATACGTTGTGCGGTCATCATTTCAACGAGGGACATTCGGGTGATTGGAAGACTTGCAGGAAATGCATGGATGATTTTGAAACAGAAATGTATGTGTATTACGGGACAAACGAATACAATTTTGAGAAACTGGAAAATCCGCCAAAATTCAAGCCAACACGCTGCACAAAATGCAAAAAAGTGATCAATCTGGGTACAGATGGTTATTCCATTAGCGCGGGCAAGTACTACTGCATGGAATGTTCTGCACTCAAATGGTGAGCATGAGAAATCTCAGGAGGAAGATGCCAGGCGGGAGAAGGTATTGTCCGCGTTGGGGCTGAGGATTGTCCGCTTTGGGAATGATGAGGTGGTGAGGAGTCTGTCCGCGGTGGTGGGGAAAATCAGGGATTTGAGTTCGATCAGTAAATGATCTCTTCCAGATAATGTTCTTCGTGCTTTTTGTCCGCGCAATCTTCACACAAAAAGATAACCCTCTTCTGAGTTGAACATTGCAAACAGACCAAAGTGGCAATCGTTTCCTTTCTCTTCGATTCACAGATGACACAATACTGATACTTTGGCTTGTTTCTTCCCACGAGTGCAGGATAAGACTTCCCCGTCTCAACCGTTGTTATTTCTTCAAATCTTACTTCATGCTCGACCCAATCTCCAAAATCGTACACGTATTTTATTAGGTCACCAGGCTTCAAATCCATTCCGCCAATATGCAAACCTGCGGCAGTGCCTTCCTCAAGCGGATTAATATCACCAATCTCTATTTCACGGAATTTCTTTTGGCTTTTCCCGCGCGGAATCAGTTTCCAGAATCCGCCCATGTGGTCGGATGTGTCATGACCAAAGGCTTTGCGGATGGAAACATCAAATTCGGCAAAGGTCTGTCCCGCCTTGATTTCGATCACACGCCAGATAGGAGAATCGATTCCCAGTGAAACTTTGAAACGATAAATGTCATCGCTTTGTTTCTTTGAGTAGCTATCTCCAACCCAAGGCAACTGTTCTGCATCGGTCAGCATCATTCGTTCAAACATCGATACTTCCTCTGGATATGTAAGAGTCGTTCCATCATTCTTGACGCGCTTGTCACTTTCAACTATTTCGCGCCAATTGTCGCCTGGATAGCCCTGCGGATTTGACAACCTGACGAACACATCGGGAATGACCTGATGAAGAAAAATATTTCCATCCCGTGATTCTTCGAGCATGTTGAAAAGAATATCCGAAAACTCCTTGTTGAACCGTTGAATATCTTCCAGACGTCGCTTTCTTTTCGGCTCGTATTCCATAAGGAATTCACGATTTTCCCAATTTTGAACGGTTACAAGCAAGCTATCCCCACGTTGCGGTCTCGTCTTGTTAAACCACTCGGTAAATTCAAAAACATCAACAAAGTCCCTTCGCCACAAGGAAGTCGGTTCCCAAATATTCTTGACTGACTTGATTTTGAAAGCGATTGAATTTCCCGTGTTATCTATAAAGCGAACGTTTTTTGGCTCTCCTTGTCTGTCAATGAAATAATTGAAAAACAAAAAGGGTATCTCGTTTTCTTTCTCAGCATGGCGGTCGATTGGAATGCGAAAACGAACACCTTGCATGGCAATCCGCATTGGCAGAATGGTGTATTTATCCAGATAAGCAAGATTGACTCCCTGCTCGTCATAATGCAGGCAATTCCGAAAACTCGACATCGCGGTCTTTGATCTGGTTGGGTAGATGGCGTAAACGCGATCTGCCAAGTCCGTTACTGTGATTGATTCATTCAATTCAGATAGAACCTGTTCGACAACCTGTTTCAGGGTTACTTTTTTATCTGGCATATTTCGAATTATATATCTGCAAATCCAAACGGGGGAGGGTCCTTCGTCTGCGCTCCCGAAGAGCGGTCGCTCCGCTCAGGATGAGAGGAAGGGGAGTACCTATCCTTTCAGGGGTAGGTTTCTGAAAAAGCCTCTGAGTGTTCGGTAAAATAGTGTCGCCAAACACACCAAACAAACAGAGGCGAGCTATTAATACCACAAAACCATTTCGCGACTGGCGTTCAATTGTTGAGAAACACATGGGGCATTTGAGTGGAACTCAAATTACAGTGTTAGCCCTATGGAGTTATGGGATCGTTTTAGCCAAAACCTGCAGTCTTTCAAGCGTAGCCTTGGCGTTGGCAAGCAATTTTGGCGGCAAGGAAGATAATTTCAGGCAACAGTTACGGGAATGGTGCTGGGATAGACAAGACAAGCAAGGAAAAAAGCGGGTGGACTGGGATGTCAGCCAAAGTTTTGCGCCTATGCTGAAATGGATAATGTCGCTCTGGTCGCTAGATGAACGGCGATTGGTTTTGGCGATGGATGCAACCTCATTGAAAAAGTTGTTTGTGGTGCTTTCCATTAGTGTTGTTTATCGTGGATGCGCTCTTCCAATTGCCTGGGCTATCTTGCCTGAAGGGCAGAAAGGTTCCTGGAAAGAACCTTGGTTGCGGTTATTCAACTGTCTAAAGGGAAGTACTCCCGCAGATTGGCTGGTCATTGTTGCCGCAGACCGTGGTTTGTACGCTCGTTGGGTTTATGAAGCCATTCAAGAGTGTGGCTGGCATCCGTTTTTGCGAATTAATCAACGAAGCATGTACCGTCCAAAAGGATCAAGCGATTTTCGTCCCATGTCTCGGTTACTGCCTTCATCAGGCTCCATCTGGACAGGAAAAGTAACTTGTTTTTCCGTAAATTCGGTCGAAGGGACCCTTTTGGCTTGTTGGGGCGAAAAACATCGAGAGCCTTGGCTTATTTTGACTGATTTACCTCCCGAAAATGCCTCAGCGACGTGGTATGGCATGAGAAGTTGGATCGAAAACGGTTTCAAAGACCTGAAAAGCGACGGATGGCAATGGCAAAACACTAGAATGTCTGATCCTGCACGGGCTGCTCGTCTCTGGTTGGCTTTGTCTGTTGCTACCCTTTGGGTTGTGAGCATTGGCGGTGAAGCAGACGCTCACCTTCCAGAAAGTAATTTAACCGATTTACCACTTACACATATTGCGCGTAAAACCAGTTCTCATATATCCAAGCGTCGTAAGATCAGTTGCTTTGCACGTGGAATCATCCAAGTGCTTTCACTCCTGATTAATCAATACCCAATCTCGTTAGGATGTTTTCTTCCGGAACCGTGGCCACTAAAAACCTACCCCTGAAAGCTCCCTGCCTCCCCCAAATCCGACGATGAAAAGTTTGAATCCGCATTCAGACTTTAGCTTGTCGTATTTGGGGGAGGTGCCCGATAGGGCGGAGGGGGTTGCAGGAGTCATCTCGCG
>JAGXSU010000054.1 GCA_018333785.1 Methylomicrobium sp.
ATCATAATCATAGGCCAGCTGACTGAAGGGGCGGCGCCGGTACAGGGTCGCTCGCACCGTCCGGGTTTGGCCGTGCCAGGGACCGCCGGTCACCAGCTTGTCTTCAAACAGGCCGCCGCTGCGCGAGATGGTGGCCAGATGCCGGGATAAAACCGTAAAGTACGCCTCGCTCAAGGCACTGCCT
Source organism: Methylomicrobium sp. (assembly GCA_018333785.1). GTDB lineage: Bacteria > Pseudomonadota > Gammaproteobacteria > Methylococcales > Methylomonadaceae > Methylicorpusculum. The sequence goes on from JAGXSU010000054.1 coordinate 185, forward strand.
CGTGCTCTTGGATGGGCATAACGGCGGATCGCCTCGCTGAGATAACTCAGATTCGGCTCATCCTGAACATACCACTGCACGATCCAGGGATGGTCCACTTCCTCGGGCAGCGAGATCAGGGCGCTGTGCAGCTTATCGCGCAGTTCGCTTAAAAAGTCCTCCGTGCGGGCTTCCGAACTCACGGTCATAATCCTGAACAACGCCCCGACACTGACGCCATCATCCAGTAAAAAACACTGCGAGGACGGATCGTATTCCAGCCAGGGTAACAGATTGGTAAACGAGCACGGCCGTTCATACGCTTGGCGCAGGCGTTCCCGGGTTGGCGGATGGTCGGTGCTCCGGCGTTGATAAGACACCGCCTCACGCTGAGACCGGGTCAGCAAGCGTCGAAAGGCAGCCATCAGTAACCTGCCTCCGGCTCGCCCGGCAACGCAAACTCGATGCTCTGATAAAAACTGAAAGCGGTTGCATAGCCGGGCACCGGATGCTTTTCAACCGGGCTCAGATGGGCAAAGACATAGAGCACCAAGGTCGGATTTTTTAAGCGCGGAAAGACGGTCTGTAGGTCGTTCTTCATCTCATCGCTGTAAGTCTGGGGGGTGGTCGGTTGTGCGTTGAATTCAGCGTCCTGTTCTGTAGGACGGTAAGGCTTGATTGAAGGTTTGAGAACGGCGGAGCTGGACGGGGCTTCACTGCCTGATGAGGATGAAGCGTTCAGATCATCGCCGGAAAAATGCCGTTGATAGACTTCTTTCATGGTCGGACCCGCCTGAGGCAGAATCAGGTCTTTATCGCCAGTTGCACAACCGGCGAGTAAACCGATACTTAACATGACCGCAGTCAACAGGGCATAAACGCTCCCGGTTGGCGCGTCGGTCACTCTCTGTGTCAGGCTGGCCCACGGCCTTGCGCCCTTGTATCCAGCGCGTCGCTGTCTACTCATTATCCCGTTGGATACCCTTTGTCTAATCCAGCTCATCGTCCACCTCGTTGTCTGCCACGTCATAGTGGGTTTTGCGCCCCTTCGGTTCATAATCGATCGGCAGTGCCACATCGATGTGGATCGCCAGTTCCGAGCCGGTATCGACATACACCACATCAAATGCTTGCGCCGCCCGTTCGCGTAAGTAGTCACTGACTTCCGAAGCGCCGCCGGCCAAGGCCTGACCGCCGGCGAACTGAGCGGCATCGCCGGTGAGCACCGAGGTCGCCACCCCTTGTGCCGCCGAGACAGTGTTGGTGACCTGGCTTTGACTGAAGGCACCGGCTGCCGCTTCCGCAGCGGCGGCCAAGATGCGGCCGGACAAATAGCTGGCGGCATTGCTGATCCGGGTGCCGGTGACACAGGGAATGCCCCGCCGGTCGGAGATCCAGCCCAGGGCACGGGGTTGATTATCCGATGCGGTACCGACCGGTTGTTGGTTGGTCTGGCCCAGGCTGTTGTCATCCGAGGCTAAGGTTCGGATGGTGCCGTCGGCAAACACGTAAGTCACGGCGTGAACTTGCCCGCGCACACAGGCTAAGGTCCAGTCGCCGGAGGCCTTGCCACTGAAGATGACGCCATCGAGTCCCGGCATTTCGATGCCGTTGGCGGCCAGGTTGTCACGGCCGACGATAACTTTGAACGGAAACGGATCTTCAATCGCGCCTTTGATCGGGATTCTGCCAATCAGGGCCGTCATGCCCGTGGCACCGATCAAGGTGGCATTGCGGGGGACGGTATAGACCGGCCGGTCGGCTTCGGTCAGCCCGTTTGCGGTTTCGGTGAGGTACTGTTCGGCGGTGCCGGCTGCGGTTTGGCCGTCACGGAGTAATGACTGTGCGGCTTGGGCCGGCGCCGGGTTCACGGCGGGTGCGTTGCTCTCGGTACCTAAAGGTTCGATCCAGAGCAAAGCGGCATCGGGTGGCTTGAGCGTATCGTTAGCCTCGATGCCGAAACCGATCGGAATGTCGCTGCCGGTTTCGGGCGAGGGCCGGTTTTGGGCGGCACTCAGTTCATCGAGCCGGTTTTTGAAAACATCGACTTGCTGGGCCAGTTGGCTGACCGCATTCGCTGCTTGTTGCTGGGTATCGTGGGCGAGTTGGGTCTGCAAATCGGCTTTGACCCGGGTTTCGATTTCATCGCGCTGTTTGAGCAAGGCGTCATTCTGCATCTGCAGTTTTTCGCTTTCGCTCTTGATGGCCGCAACTTCGGCTGTCAAAGTTCGGATGGTATCGGCCGGGGAATCCACATCGGGACTGCCGGCCACCGGCACGGTAGCCAGGTGAACGTCTGCCGGGCTTTGCCTGAAGGTTTGAACGGTGACCACGACCAGGATCAACATAACGATACCGGCAAGCATCGGAACCAGCCGATTTGCCCCCATCTCACAGTGCCTCGTGAAACGGCCGGTCTGAGATCAGATAGACGGCGGTGGTATCGGCCTCGCTGCCGGCCGGATGCAGGCGGCTGTGTTGAAAGGTGGCGGCCCGCCACTGACCGCGCAGGTGCCGGGGATCCAGTGCGATAAACTGGGCACCGGTGTTGTTGAGCGCCACCGCAGTCACATACCACCGCCCACTCTGCCAGCCGGCGATGGGCGTTGCAGTGATCGCGGCACCTTTCAGCAAATGGCTTATCGGCTTGAGGCTGACCGAAACCCGGTGGATACCCGGCGCAGCTTTCAATAAGCGCGCCGGAGCATACAGTTGCTGCGCGGCAAACCGGGTCAAGGTCACCAGGCCCGGTGCCCGGGTCGGGGTCTTTACAGAGGCGTGACGGGACAACTGATGCGCGTCGGATCCCGTGCTTGGGTCCGCCTCGCTGTCGGCCGGCTGTTGCTGCCGGAATTGAATTTCCAGCGGAGGCGCGGGTAAATCCGGATCGTTTTGGGCACTCAGATCGATCAGCACACTGCCCTGCCCGGCCAGATCACGGACTTCGATACGCTGGGTCTCGAACGGGGCGTGGGCTAACCAATAGACGGTGCCGGCATTGCTTTGGGTGCGTAACTGACTGGTCAGTTGCGGCGGAATGCCGACCCGAACCTCACCGGGAAAGCTCACCCGGCGTTCGCGGTCTACCGGCAAGGTGATGCGTAGCGGTACTTTGTCCCAAAACAGCCGTTCGACCGGTTCATCGGCCCAAGCGCCATGACTGAAGGCCAGGCACAGGGACAGGAGTGAGCCGATGCCCGGGATGCCTGTTGACTGCTGATTAAGAACCTGTTTCATGACCACCTCTCGCGCGCGAAATCTCGGTTTCTTCGTTCATGTCGATGCGTTGGGGGCCCTCGGCACCGAAGCCGCTCAATGCCAAACCCCAGGGATTGAGTTCCGGATCGACGTCGTAGCGCACCACCGTCAACGGATAGCGAATCCGGACCTGTTTGACGTCCATGCCTCTTACCGTTTCCTGTATGCTCAAATCCAGCCAGACCTGCCAGGTTTGTGGGTCGATGACCGTCACCCGGCGTTCTTCATAGCCGCGCCCGGCGACCGGTTGAATCGAGCGCACCCGGCCTGAGAGCTCGCCGCGTTGGCCGCGAAGGGCGAGGTCGTTGCTCAGGTATTCGCGAAAATCCGGGGTCAAATAGGCCGCCATGCGGAAAATCTGTTGGCCGTAATCGCTCTCGCCGTTGCTATCCCAGTGATTGAGCTGCTGGAAGATATAGGCGGCAAAAGCATAAACATGGGCCGGTGCGAGTTCATCGGCTTTGACCACGGCGCCGGAACGCAGATCAGGGGGAATATGGATGCGAATAGCGGTGCGGGCGGCATGCCAGGCATAACCCAGCAGCCCGATCATGATCATCAGCCCGGCGATGACCGCACGTAAGCTGGTGATATGAGCGGTGAGCCGGCTGTTCACATCCTGGTAGCGCATAAGTCTCAGCGGCCCAGCCGGGGCGGTTGGGTACGTCCCAGATCCCAGCGGCCGCCGCGCACGATCAACTGACTGGAACGCAGACCCCGGTGCTGGAGCCAGATGATCAGCCGATGCTGATAATAATGATCAGGCCGGCCGCGTTTGATGCGTTGGAACAGTGTCGAACCCACAACGATGGTCAGGAGCACGCCCAGCATGGCCAGTCCCAGCCCCATGGCCACGACGCCAAAACAGGCGGCGACGATTAAACCGGTCGGCAACCAGAACAGCGTGGCCAGCAGTAAAATCAAGCCTAACTCCGATTGCGTGCTGCCGCGGAAGATGACCGGCTCCTGATTGAGCCGGTCGGCTAAGAGCTCGGTGGGCTGGTCCATGTTTAAATGACGTTGGAAGCTTCAGTGAGCAAGTAACTGATAAAGATCATCACGCCGGCAGCCACCACAGCGGTTAAACCGACTTCACCCCACTCGGCTTTGCCGGTGCGGGCTTCATTGAATTTAGAGATGCTGATCCAGGCAATCCACAGGAAAGCGACCACGGCCAGCACTAAGCCGATGACCAAGCCGGCATCTTTGGCATAGCCTTTGATCAAGGTCAGCCAGTCGCCGGCTTTAGGGGCATTGCTGGGCGCCACCGCGGTCGGTAAGGCAGCAACCAGCTGGTCACTGAACAGCAGCAGACCGGTCGCTGCGGCCAGCAGTTTGGGATAGAGTGTGTGTTGCAATCGCTTCAACATAAGGAGGTCCTCTGATAAAAAACGCATTAACGGAGTAAATAACCGAGCAGCAAGGCCACCACGGCGCCGCGCATGACTGCCAACAGCAGGTCATAAAAAACCCCTTGGCCGGTTTGCCAGGCGTACAAGTGCGCATGAGCGAGCCAGGCGAGCCAGATCAAATAAATAACCGCCAACACCCCGGCAATCACCAAAACCAGATGCCCGGGCACCACACCGCCGGTTGATTTTGAAAAGGCTGAGACTTGCGCATCCGTCATGGTTAAAGTCAACGCCGGTAATCGCCTTGCAGCGGAGGAAAACGACGCGCCTGACGGGGAGATGTCAGATGTTCCTGGATACCCAGTTTGATCCGTTCGATATCCAGCAGCAGCCAGTCGTACTGAAAGTGCACCCGGCCGTCTTGATCCGCTTGCGCCTGGGCGGCGGCAACCAGAGGTTCCAGGCCGTCCAGTTCATGGACAAGCTTGACCAGCGCGGCCCGCTCGCCATCGGCATCGGCCAACACGGCAACAGGAAAACACAGTAACAGCAGCAAGATCCTATTTTTACAGCGCATCGGCATGAGTACCTGAACGAGAAAAGATGGACGCTATTGTTGATGACCGGCCTGCAAAAGCCTACTGAAAACCCTAACTCAACAGGTGAGGGTTAGCCACTGGGTGACACTATTTACGATTGGCCTGACCTGACGGGAGTGTTTAACGGTTGGGAGACCGGCATGATTCTCCGGAATTTGGACGAACTTAATTAGCTTCAGATTGTGCGTTGAGGCCGCCAAACGGGACACGAGGGTACTGTCAGGGAACGGTTAGCCGGCATTGAATCGCTCTAGGGCGGCTGCTTTTAAGGCATGAGACAACTAGGTTGACATTTACCGGACAGGTGGGTTGGTGAAGCCAGATACTCGGGTTTTGTATTCAATTTGGAAGTTAACCATTTGGGTATATTCCAGAAATTGTCTAACTTGGTTAAGCGTTTCAAGGTTGGTGTCCTACATGAGAGTTTTCATTCTCCTATCATGAAAAGAATCTTAATTTATTTCATGCTCATTTCATATTGGAAGAGACTGCCTCTGTATTTCCCCATTCTTTTGCTTTATCTTTGTTCATAGCGTTTCTCATTAGGACTGTTATTCGATCTCAGTAATCTTATTTCAGCAGAGAACGCCGCCTCTCTTAAAGTCAGGCCCTACACCAGTTTTGTTATAGCTCATTGATGATTCAGCAAGGTTTTAATGAAAAGCAACTTGAAAAAAATGAATTCGTAGTTTCTACGATTAGAATGAAACTGGCGACGTGCCGCCGAAGTAGCTTCAGATTAAGAGAATCAAATCAATTATCAAAGACCAATAAGGATTTTCATCGTGACTTTGACTCATAATTTTAATAAAACAACAGTTACACAACTTTCGAACTATGAACTCGCCCATTATGGACAGTTAACTCTTCAAACCATATGAGCAAACCTATTTTATCTAAAGAGCTTGCTTACAAAGCCCTGCAAGACTTTTTTAATGACAAGCCGTTTGTTTTGTTCGGTACCGGAACTTCATGTGCAGTTGACATGAACTTCGGCATGGGCGCACTAGAAACCCATCTTAAAAATACAATTTCGGCAAAAAACTTACCTGATGAACAAACCGCCGAATGGCAAAGCGTTGTTGGCAACCTCGAAAATCATCTCGACTTTGAGGCTGCGATGAACGCAATTCAGGATCAAACGCTTCTAAAGCTAGTCATTGATGAAACAGCAAATCATGTCGCAAAAGTTGATCAACTAAATTCTTTAAAAATTCTAAATGGAATAAAAACATGGTCGGCAATCAAGTTATTTCAGCGTTTGGTGGATGGGCTTCCCGAAACCGATCGCATTCTGCATGTAGCTACGCCCAATTACGATTTATTGGCCGAATACGCCATTACGTCCGCAGATTTACCTTACACTACGGGTTTTTGGGGCGGTGTAGTCCGCAAACTCGACTGGGCACAAGCCGAAAGGCAAATGACTTATGTTGATAGAGTTGTAACAGGCAGAAAAACACAAAATGTTACACGCCTCAAAAAGCATATTCGTCTGTATAAAGTTCATGGTTCACTAAATACATTTTGGATCGATAACCAATGCAAAGAATGCAATCTTTGGATTTACGATTGCCCTGAAAGTTTAGAGCGGTTAATAATTACACCGGGGACTTCAAAATATGAAAAACTACATACCTATCGGGATGAGCTACTAAGCGAATATGATAAGGCGGTCAGAAATAGCCGGTCTTTTTTGTTTCTTGGCTTTGGTTTTAATGACCAGCAATTGGTCGAAAATGACATTGGTAAAAAACTACAAGCCCAATCACCCGCACTTATTATTACCCGCGATTGGAGTCAAAAAATTCAAGACCAGTTGGATAAAAGTAAAAATGCTTGGTTGGTATGCAAGCATCAAGATAACGATTCAACAAGGATTTTAAATCAACAATATCATGACTGGCTCGACTTACCAGACAAACAACTTTGGCGTTTCGATGAATTCGCTACCGAAATAATGGGAAATTAAAATGGCTCTTTTTGAATTTAAAGACGATTCTTTACTGCTTGGCACTGTTCGCGAAGTCGATACTCGCAAGGTATCAATCCATGTTAAAACAGATGAAGACCTCCGAAAAGCTAAAGTAGGGCAATTGGTGGCTTTGCAAGTTGCATCAGGAGTGGATACCTGGCTTATAGCATTTATTGATAAGGTCATGAAGTCGGTGGCAACCAATTCTTCAAAAAATGAAGAGGAAGATCAAGCTTCTGAAATAAAGGATACAGATGAAGATTTAGAAAACACCATTAATTCAGTCAAATTAACTCTGGTTGGATCGACTCGTTGGAATGCAGTCGGACAAAAACCAATATTTTCACGTTCACTAGTTCAAGTTCCCGACATTGAAGCAAAATGCTACGTTCTCCGTGATCAGCAACTAGAAAATTTTATGAGTATTCTAGTTACATCAGGGGATAAATCGAATTCTTTGGCTTTGGGTAGATATACCTTAGATGATTCAGCAACAGCCTATCTCGATGGCAACAAATTTTTCCAGCGACATGCTGCTTTATTAGGTAGCACGGGTTCAGGTAAATCCTGGACGGTTGCAGCTATCCTTGAGCAAGCCGCTAAACTACCCAGTTCCAATCTTATCGTATTTGATTTGCACGGCGAATATAAAAGTCTTAGTTATGCAAGGCAACTTCGCATCCCAGGACCAGAAGAATTGGGTAAATCTTCCGATGAGTTGCTTTATTTGCCTTATTGGTTACTTAATGCCGATGAAATGCAGGCTTTATTCATCGATCGTTCCGAATTTAGCGCCCATAACCAAGTGATGGCTTTTCAGGATGCGGTTATAGAAGAGAAAAAAATCACACTTTTAAAATTAGATAAGCAACAGATATTGTCGGCTTTTACCTTGGATAGCCCAATTCCATTCTCAATTGAAAATGTTATTAGCACACTCAGCGACTTAAATGACGAAATGGAGCAAGGTGCTCGCGGATTAAAACAAGGGAAATTTTATGGTCAGTTCAGTCGATTATTGACGCGGATTCGCAGCAAACTGACCGATAAACGTTACGGCTTTTTGTTCGGCGCACCCGATAGCGAACACCAATACGATTCGATGGCTAAAACGGTTGCCAAGTTAATGGATTACAACATCAATCAGGCACAAATCAAAGTTATCGATTTCTCCGAAGTTCCTTCCGACATTTTGCCAGTGATCGTCAGTTTAGTTGCCCGAATCATTTACCAAGTCCAGTTTTGGACGAATCACGAAACAAGACGTCCGCTTGCTTTGGTCTGTGATGAAGCACATCTTTATCTCCCTAAAAAAGAAGGGCAAAATCCGGTGGAGTTACGGGCAATTGAGGCTTTCGAAAAGATCGCCAAGGAAGGACGAAAATATGGTGTGGCATTATTGATTGTCAGCCAACGCCCTTCCGATGTTAGTACAACCGTACTTAGTCAATGCAATAACGTGATTGCATTGCGACTCACGAATGGCGATGATCAAACCACTGTAAAAAAACTGATGCCTGAAAGTCTTGAAAGTTTACTGGATGTCTTGCCTATTATGGATGTTGGCGAAGCTTTAGTTGTTGGTGATGCCGTGCTTTTACCTAGCAGAGTAAAAATTAATAAACCTGACGAAAAGCCGCTTAGTGCAACGATAGACTTTTGGTCGGTATGGCAACAGAAAGGGGACGAGCCTGATTTTATCCGGGCTGTGGAAAATATGCGCAAACAGGGACGCGGTTGACATGAAGCGTAATCAATACGGCCTGAATTTAGATGAAGGTATTGCACTGACGAGTAAGGAGGACTTCGACCTACTTTATCTTGAATCAGATTCTGAAGTTGAAAATCGTCTGGTTAATTGGATAAAAAACAGCTCTAGTTCCGTAATTTTTGGAGGCCAAATTGGCTGTGGTAAAACTACTACTATCGAACGCGCATTACATATAGCCGAAAAAAGGCCGGATATTATTTGTCATTTTGATCGCAACCACATCAATCCTTCTCCGATTGATACATGGCTGATTGTTTTTGCTGAGGTTGCTCGATTTTCAGCACCCCAAGCATTTTCTATCATCATTGAACATTTGCCCGGAATACAAAAGATACTGGGCGTTTCGACAGACGAATGGAAAGAAACTGTAAAATTAACATTATTGGAAAAGTATTCACCCAAGGCATTAATAAAGCATCAAAAATTCAAAGAATTACTGGAACCGTTACTTGAATATTTACCTGGGATATTAAAAACAATACTCCAAGAAATTGAATCCATATTGGGACGGCGCATTTTTATCCTTGCTTCCGGCGTTGACAAATTTGAACTTGGCACATCGGCTTACATTAGTTTATCGGAACCACTAACTGTGCTCGCCTCGTTTAAAACGCTGTTTGAAGTCAATGCCGTTCATTTATTTGCAAATGACCGATGGACTCAAGGATTGAAAAAAGAAGTTCTGGCAGCATCTAGCCCTCATTGGATTGAGGCTATGTTCAATAAACGATTAGGTGTTTATGCTCAGGTTTATAAAAATCAAATTCCCTCGCTCGCCACCTATTCTGGTGGGATTCCTCGACAAGCGTTACGTTTGCTCGATCATTTTATAATTCAGCAAAAACATTATCCCAATCAAAACGATGCTATTATTCATTCCGTTGAAGCAGTAAATAGGGATTTTTTTTCATTCGCTAAAAAGCCTAAGAATGAGTTTTTAAAAGCGGTTGCTAAACAAAACTATCTGGAAACGACTTTAGTTTCAATAACAGGCGATCAAGAAACTGCAATGCGGGCTGTATTTGGTAATTGGATTATTCTCAAACAACCTCAACAAGACAGTCGTTGGCAAGTTCTTGTTAATCCGGTTATTAAAAGCAGTTTTGCTGATTTAAGTATTGATGATCCAGAAATGTTGCTATTAAAAAAATACGCGGATCAGCAAGGCATGTCGGCACACGGCCTGGATATTGATATACAGATGAAGGAGTGGCAAGAAACTTTGCGTGGTGTTGTAGATCATCCGCTTGCCCTCAATATCACTGAAATTTTGGATACTATTTCTAGTTCGCTTCTGTCTAAAAACAGAGAGGATCGTATTATTGTTGCTTACGAAAATCATCAAAATGCCGAGATAGTACGCGCATATTTTGAGGCAAAATCCAATACCTATGAATACCAAGTATGGAAACATATTGCGGTACTGGGCGGTAAACAACAATCGCCCTTGAATGAAATATTGAATTTTTTTTCCGATGAAACTATCGACATCTATTCCGTAGATTTTGTTGGTGACTTCACTAACGAACAATTAAGTGAACTTAATCTTCGCAGGGATACTTTCATCGATAAGCAACTTATTTGGTGGATCCCAAAAAATAAGCTAGCTCAGTATTTAGTACAATGGACTCAGTTAAGACAATTATTTCAGATATTTATTTTGGAAGATGATATTTCTAAGTCTTTGAAAATTGAGGAAATTGATGCTGATATTGAATTTATGCAAGACCTTGCCGAATCAGAAAATACGGCTGAATTTAGTTATGTTAGCAACTTGAAGAAAGTTCTAAACTATTTAAAGGCGGATAAACAACATGCCGCGTAGTATTATCCAAGCTTATCTGTATCAAGATATTATAAGACTTGGGTTTTCACCATCAAGCCCCAGGGAACGCAAGAGTTGGCTCCATCAATATGGACAAAGTTTAAAAGTGTTCTGGGAAATCAATGATTATCCGCCAGCACCAAGTGAAAGGAATGGAGCTATCTCTAGTACTATCAATGCTTCTGAATCAATTAATGCTGAATATGAATATAACATCGAAAAAATTGAGAAATTTACAGTTAGGCTAATACACTCTCCGAACGTACAAATAATGTGGATGCATGACATGGACGGTGCATATTTTACTTTTCCCTGCCAGACTTTTCTCACCCAGCATAATCAGCGAAATCCCGAAATAACCCAAATGACTTACGATGATATTGGCAGGGTTATAGATTCGCTGCTAGTTCATCCGACACCCCATCAACACATTGAGTCACCCATCGATAATCATGAAATACGAATTGGTGGCGGCATTATCAATCCCTTTCAATATCTATTTCATCTCCGCATTCAGCTTTGTCCCTTTCCAGAGCGAAGAAATGCTGAACGAAATCGACTGATCACACTTTTTAGAACTGCAATTCAAAATAATCAAAGCGTTACTGCAAATGAGTTAATGAAAATACCAAGTTAAATAAAAAATTTTACCCGATCTTGCAATTAAGCATTATCAGCGAAGTTCATTTAATCGTTCTGCAGTCTGTCGACACCACCTTTATTGCCCATAAAACTCTGGTTATTCAATTGATCCCCTAAGGACGACAAGCCATTGCTGCGAATGTCGCCTTGGTCTTGTTGTTAGCCTTCATTTTGACAATTTGGGCGTTTGACGCTATGAATCATCTCCCCCACCCCGCTACAAATACTTCTTAAACGTCGAAGCCATGACTCTGACCGAGACAGCAAACAACACGGCAAACGGCAGGACGATCAGGTTGGGGTGGATGCTGTCGGGAATGGCCAGATAGAGTATCCAGGGGGTGATCAGGGCGGGATAGATGAGTTTTTTGGCCCAGTGGTAGACAAATGAGCTTTCCCGGCCGCCGCTCCAGCGCCGGATGTCGCGCTGCACCAGACCGTCGGTTAGGCCCAGCAAGGCGAGCAGGATAAAGGCCGGCAGGGCCAGGGTCAAAACTGCCAGGCGCACGGCAAAGATACGGATGACGTTGATGGCCGCTTCGATATAGGCGTGAACCTGTTGATAGGCCGCGTGCAAGCGGCGTCTGAAGGGTTGGTCGTTGACCCCGGCGGTTGGCGTTGCCAGCCAGATCACGCCGGCCTGCAGTCCGGTTTTATGGAAAGTCAGGTCATAGCATTGATCGGCAAAGCGCCGGGCAAAGTCGGCCGGTTGGGCCACGATGACACTGCGTTGAAAATCGTCATTCAGAACACGCAGTTCCTCTTCCAGCATACGCTCACTGTGTTGACTGCCGGGCGCCTGCCAAAAGCCCGTGGCCATGCCCAGCCATTCCAGCAGTATCGAGAAGCACAAGGTCATCAGCAGAAAGATGACGGCTTGCAGCGCTCGCGTCAGGGTTGCCGCGAACAGCCCCGGCTCTGCGGTTGGTTGCGCGGCCGGTTGAGTTTGACGCGGCGCTGCCACTCAGCCAGCCCACCAATGATCGCTGGTCATATAGCGCCGGTTCATTTCCTCGGCGACTTCCTTCAGGGTGTTGGGCAGCAGCGTATCATTGGTTTTGGTGGGCAAGGGCATGCGGATTTTCCAGAGTTGGCCACCTTCCAGCAAGGCAAAGGCCTGGCCCTTGGGTAAGGCCATGACCGTGGCCGGGGCAATCATCGGCATCTCGGTCACCGAGATCCTATCCTGGTTTTGCGAGGTAAAATCGATGGGGGAATGAGGATCGGCGGAATCGTTGACGCCGGAGACTTCCATGATGGTGCTGATGTTGCAAGTATCGAGTTGCGTGGTGAGCATTTCGGCGGTGGCCAGTTCCTTGACCCGGAGCATGATCAGGGTATTGAAGTTGCCGGCCACCTGCCCGGCTTTGGCTTTGTTGCCGATCCGGGCTTCGACATCGGACCAGGTTTGGGTGTAGGCGGTGACTTGAAAGCCGGAACCTCCGGCTTTGTTCAGCAAGGGGATAAACTCATCACCGATCAGTTCGTTGAATTCATCGGCATGCAGCGAGATGGTCGGCAGTGTCTGGGTTTTTTCGGCATCGGG
>JAGXSU010000055.1 GCA_018333785.1 Methylomicrobium sp.
TGCGGCGATCATGACCAGGCCGGGGCGATCGGCGAGATCATCCGAATGGCCGACAGCCAATCGGTTGCCGCCAATCTGGGGGCAGACGGCAGCCGCATGCCCACCGTTAAAACCATCCCGCTCCATGAAAAAATGCTCACTGCGTTACGGCATTTATTGCAGGAAGGCGAATTACCCCTCAACCGAAACGGCGCGGCCGGCTGGATCCAGGATAACCATTGCTGGCTGGTCAGCAAGCGCACCGTCGACGCCATCCGCGACCATTTGACCCAAGAAGGCCATACCGGTATACCTGCCAAAAACGGCCGACTATTCGATCTGCTCCAGGAACATGCGCTTCTTGTGCCCTGCGGCGACAAGGCCATCTGGACCGCCCGCATAGAAGGCGAAGGCTGGATTCATCAATTGACGCTGATCAAAATCCCCGTTGCTAAACTATGGCCGCATCCGGAGCGCAGGCCTGAGCCCTTTGACGGGCGCATTGTGCCTATCGAAACAGCCGAAGAGGAGGGTTCAGAGAACATGCGGCAAGCTCCCAGCGCTATAACAAGCCCCATTGAGCCAGATCCCCTCCAACCCGTCCGTCAGCAAAGTCAGGATCCGATGCCGGAAGAACACGACCGGGCAGCGCTGTTGAACGTTCTGCCGGCACTGACGCAAGACCGGGATGACAACTCAGCCAAAGTAAACCTTGCACTAACCCGAACGCTAAAGTCAAAGACTCAACCGCCGGTTAAAGACAGCCCGACAAAACCGCAGTCCAGCACCGCAGCCAAAGGCAGTGCAGAACCCACCGATCCGGTGGACGTCTTTTTTCATTGGCTGCAGCAAGGCATACAAACCGGCACCCTCAAAACCAATCAAGCCAAAGCCCGAGTCCATGTCGTCCAAGAAGGCGTAGCGCTGATGACGCCCGGCATCTTTCAGGACTATGCCTTGGCCAACGAACCAGACAGCGCCAACTGGGCGGCCATTCAGAAAAAAGTCCTGAAGAAAAATTGGCATGTCAAAGCAGCGAACGGTTTAAATGTGCTCAACTATCAAGTCACCGGCCCCAGCAAGACTCACTCTGTCAATGTTGTGCTGTATGAAGATCTGACTTTGATATTCGGTTCGACAACTCCACCCAAAGCCAATCCGCATTTTCTGAAGAGGCTTTGAGGTCTGAGCTCCATTAGCTTTGGCAGTTTACGCGCAGCGTGTTCGGAAAGTGTTCACAAAATGATCGACTTCCTGGCATGATGGGGTGATGCATTATCGGCAGGAATTTCAGCGAAATGGACGCGTTAACCAGGCGGACTCGCTAACAATCATTCAATAAAGGGGAAACGTGCAATGGCGACTTCAAACTCTTATACAAGCCCAGACGCTGTTTGTGATCTGATCATGAAAGGTGGCATAACCAGTGGCGTCATTTACCCAAAGTTGATCGGCAAGCTAGCCGAACACTATCGGCTCAAAAATATAGGCGGCACCTCGGCCGGAGCGATTGCAGCAGCGGGGGCTGCAGCAGCCGAGTTTCGGCGTCATACTCAACATACCGATGCCGGCTTCATCCAATTGAAAAAATTACCCGAGATTCTGGGCGAGACAGTCATAGTAGAGGGGGGCAAACGCTCGCGCTTATTGAGTCTGTTTCAACCGACTTCCCGGCTTAGGCCGCACTTCACGGTTTTACTGAATGCCCTGAATGTTAAGCTGCCGGGATTAGCCGCTCTGGAAACCGTTTTCCAGATGGCACGCCATTTTCCTTTGGTCTTAGTGTTCGGATTGGCGCTAGGCACGCTTTTGTTGTGGTCGATATTTTTCGGATTAACGGCAGGCAACCCGGCTGGTGCTTATTACGGTGCCTTAGCGGTAATGGGGGGCTGGATTATCACTACATTGGGAATCCGCTATGGGTTCAGGGGCAAAACTAAGAATAATAAAATGTTGCTCCGAACTCTAATACTCTGGTTTCTACTCGGTATTGCCTGGACCGCTATCGTGACAGGGTTGGTTAGTACCCTGACGATCCCGGTCTTGGTCTTCAGTCTGGAAGTCGGCAGCTTGACACTGGTAACCCTATTAACAAGCTTTGTCGTCCTGGTGGCTATCCTGGTCTTTTTTACCCGATCAATGGTGAGCGGCTTAGTTGAGAATGGTTTCGGCTTTTGTAGCGGTTTGAACGCGGTTGGCTCAACGGATCCGGATGCGTTAACGAATTGGTTGACGGGTTATTTCAATGAATTAGCCGGACTGGAACCGACCGATTCCCCGCTGACCTTTGGCGACCTATGGCGCGGTTCCCGGATTCAGAGCGCCGCAATCCCTGCAGCGAAAGATCGAGTGATCAATTTCGAGGCAATGACCTCTGCTGTCAGCCGAAAGATGCCCTATCGAATTCCGTTTATTCGAGATGAAAAGGAGTATTACTTTGACCCGGATGAATGGGGTCGGTTATTTCCGAAGGAGGTGATTGCGCTATTGAAAGTTCGTGGTGCCAGTAAAGGGGCCTATGACCCGACGACACCCAGCCGTTCTCTTTATCCTTTGCCTGAAGCAGATCAATGGCCGATTGTTATTGCCGTTCGGATGAGCTTGTCGTTTCCGCTCCTTCTCTCGGCAGTCCCTCTTTACGCCGTTGATTCGACACTTGAAGCTGTCAACACCGTCAGGAAATACAACAAAGAGAATAAAGATCAGCAGCCCCTTCCCCTTCCTGTCTCAAAAGTGTGGTTTTCCGATGGCGGTATTTCCAGTAACATGCCGTTGCATTTTTTTGACACCTTTTTGCCGCAACATCCGACATTTGCCATTAATCTGAAAGAAAAACATCCGGATGCGACCGACGACAACCCCGATTCTCCGCCAAAACCGGGGTTTGAAAAATGGCGCGTCTTTCTGGCAACCGGAAACGATCAAGGCTTGCAACGACACTGGCAATCGCCTACAGAAACAGGAATGGCCGGACTCTTCAATTTCCTAAAGACAGTCATAGAAACCATGCAAAATTGGCGAGATGAGATTCAATTTCCTTATCCCGGCTACCGCGACCGGATTGTTCAGATCAGTCAGTCGGAAAATGAAGGCGGACTCAATTTGAATATGTCGGAAGAAATCATTCAAGCGTTGGGCAACGCCGGTGAGAATGCAGCGCAACGACTGATCGACAGATTCATTGAAGGGAAGGGCTGGGACAATCACCGTAAGATTCGATTACGTAACTTCCTGGCCCAGCTTGATCTCGAGTTGGATGATCTTGATGCCAACCAATCTGTCACATGGCAAACATTTCTAACACAAACGGCAACACTGTCACCGTATAAAATGACGCTTAATGAAAAGAAACTGGCTGAGGAAACCTTAAAAAGCTTGGTCGATATGGCGGCAGAGTTGCGTAAAGCCGATCAAGACACTCCCTCGGTCACACTGACAGGCCACGCACCACGACCGTTTTCGGAGATCCGCATTACGCCACGGTTTTAGGGTGCGTCAATAGGCGAGGCCTTATTTTGCCTGTAAGCATTGTGTCGGCGGCGAGTTTGGCGCAGTTTCAATCCACGCGCCCAGGCGGGCTCTGCTTATTCTGGTCAATTTGAACAGTTCAACTTCTAACGCATCGGTGGCGGATAATTTTTACTCTAAGTGTTCATCTTGGGTCAACGAAAAGTGAGGTTTATCGATGCAAGACAAGGAGAGTGCACTCTCCTTATCTTAAGGTTTTTTACTGACGCTTGAAGCTCAATTGTCAAGCCATGCTTAAGTCGAAAGTGCTTGTACGGATTCGAATAATGGCTATAGTGATCAGCACAAGGGCTATAGACTGAATATGCGGGAGGTTAAAATAGGGTTGGCTATTTAGCGGATTTTCTTGGGGCGTGTATTTCTCTGCCTATCCTTGGTTTTGCAATTGACCTTGCAGCAAAAGTCTTCGAAGCGGGCCGGTTATTCGATTGCGTTCACTTATCTTGACTGTTCTCATTCTGAAATCGGATCGGGCCTTGGTGTGTTTAAAGTCCCAACCGCGAGGACAAATCCCCCTAAATATAAGACAAATCAGCTTCCTGATGTCAAAATAAGCTGTTTATTACCACTAATCGATTGCACGTTAAAACTCAGCCGCTATCACACTAAAGGACCAGGGAGCATGATCAAAACCGTCAAACAGGCTTGCGTATTCAATCCAATCATTCGGGATTACCGGATGAGTCAATCAATAGAAAATCTGTCTGATCTGATTAAAGATGAGGGTGATGGAAACGAGTTCTTCGCCAGAAACTTCATCACACAGGGCATGGATCAGTTGTTTCGTGAAGGCATGCTGCGCTTATCCGGGCAATCCGACCAGGCGGTTTTTGAACTGACGCAAGCGATGGGCGGTGGTAAAACTCACATGATGATTGCCTTGGGTCTGCTGGCACGACATCCCGAACTCCGTTCCCAAATTCTCCCCAACGATCTAACTTCTCGTATCAGCTTTGGCAAAGCCCGTATCGCTGCTTTCAACGGTCGCAACAATCCCGATAACTTTATCTGGGGTGAGATAGCTAACCAGTTAGGCCAGGCAGAAGCCATTAAGCCTTATTGGATCGACGGCCCAAAAAGCGTCGATCAAGCCAAATGGAAAGAAATCATCGGCAATGAGCCAACGTTGATCATGATCGACGAATTACCGCCTTATCTGGACAATGCGGCCACGATCGCTTTTGGCGAGGGTACCCTGGCCAACAGAGTGACTTACACTATCAGTTGTTTGCTCAGTGCGGCACTGGAACTGGATAACTGCTGTATTGTCATTGCCAACCTGTCCGGAAGCTACACCTCACAAACCAAAGCCCTGACCGAGGCGATTGCCAATCTCCAACAGGAAACCCGTCGTCAAGCCAAAACGATTACCCCTGTTCAGTTGGCCGGTAACGAGATTTATGAAATTCTCAAAAAACGGCTGATACTCAGTTTGCCGGATGACACCGTCATTAATGATATCGCCGAAGAATACGCGCAACGCATCAAGGCAGCAACGGATGGCGGCTATATTACCGCGACCAGTATTGAACAAATCGCCGAGCAAGTGCGAGAGACTTACCCGTTTCACCCGGCCTTCAAACATCAGGTGGCTTTGTTTAAAGAAAACGAAGGCTTTCGGCAAACACGCGGATTGATGCAGTTTGCCGCCCGCCTCCTTAAAAGCGTTGAAGATCGAGCGCTGGATGATGTCTTCCTGATTGGCTCCCAGCATCTCAATATCAACGCTATGGATGTTAAAGACGAAATCAACCGCATTGCCCCCGCTTTGCAACCGGCGATGAGTCATGACATCGCCGATGGCGGCAGTGCTGTTGCCGAGTCCATCGATAACGATTTGTCCAGTGATGCGGCCACTCAAGTCAGCACACTCTTATTGGCATCGTCGCTATCCCGAGCCGTCGGCGGCCGTATCGGTTTAACCGAAGGCGAAATCATCGAATTTCTGGCTGCTCCGAATCGCAAGCCTGATGAATTCTTGACCGCATTGGAAAAGCTCAAAGAACACGCCTGGTACCTGCACCGCGAAGAACAGCGCTACTTTATCAAAGACACCGAAAATCTTTCCCGTAAAATTGAGCGTAATGCGCGCGATATACCGCAACCCAAAATCGATCAAGCCTTGATCAACCGTTTAACCGGCATATTGCAACCGGTTAGCAAAGCCGCCTTTCAAGAGCTCAAAGTATTACCCATGCTCGATGAAATCCGCCTAACCGGCCCCAGAGTGCTGATCGTCGTGCGTCCGGATGGAAAATTGCCACCTCAGCAGCTCAATAATTTTTATCTGTTTCAGCAGGAAAAAAACAATCTGCTGGTGTTATCCGGTCAGGACAGCCATTTTGCCGAAGTCGTTGAAGAACGCTTGCGCGAGCTGTATGCCATCGAACAGATCGTCAAACATCTGAGAGATGGCGACACCCTGTTTGAAGAAGCCCGAGAACGTCAGGAAGACGGCGAGCAACGTTTCATGAAAGCTTTGTCAGCTGCCTACAACCGTATCTATTTCCCCGGTGTTGACGAAAGCACCGGCGAAGAAGTGTTGTTGATGGTCACCATTGATAACGGCCTCAAGGTCGGCACCGGCGATCAGTCGGCGGAAAAGCAAATCGAAGAATTACTCGCCAGTCCCCGCGCCAATTACAAACTGGCACTGGATGTCAAAAACGACATCAACAACTATCTCGCGCAAGCCGAAGTTTACTTGTGGCCGGAACGCGAACGTCGCACCCCTTGGAAAGACGTGCAAATGCGCGCCAAAAACAACCCGGAATGGCCCTGGATGCCCGGTAGTGCAGGTATGGACATGCTCAAAGCCGAAGCCCTGAAACAAGGCCGCTGGCGGCAAGGCGAAGACGGCTATATCGAAAAAGGCCCATTCCCCAAGGACAAAACCACCCTCAATATTGCACCGCAGAGCACCCACAAAGAAACCGGCGAAGCCATTCTGACCTTGACGCCTCGCAACTGCGGCGCCAGTCCGATTGTCCATTATTCCCACACACCTAAGGTCTCGACCACCGACCCCGTAGTAGATGACTTGGATAATTTCGCTACCACCGCCGCAACCCTGTATTTCCTCGCCGTTGACAGTGAGGGCCAACATGAGATCGGTGAACCCAAGCGATGGGTGGCCGACCTTATCATCCGCCATGAAGTGCGTGCTGCGGCCGATAAACGCCGGGTCGAACTAAAATGTGTACCCCAAGCAGAGCTCTATTACACCCTTAACGGCAGCAATCCCAAAGAAGGCACGCGTTACGAAGCGCCCTTTGAAATTGGTGCCGATGCTTACCGTTTACTGGTGTTTGCAAAAGCAGGCGAAGCGAATAAAAGCCAAGAGTTCAGCATTCCCGCTACGGGCGATGATCGAGTGCTAATCGATGACACCAAGCCGGCACGCTTACCGGAAACCAAACGCATCAATCTCGATAACACCGAAAAAGTCTACGCGGTCATCAATCGTTTTAGAGATAGAACCAATACCCTGTTAAAAGGTGTCAGCATCCAGATCGGCGAAGGCGAAAACACCGTGCAAATCCGCTTTTACGAACGGCAAATCACCGCACAAATCATTGAAGAGACTATCGAAAGCCTGCGCAAAGTCTTAAATGACGACCAATCACACGTTAGCATCAATATCGTCGGTGGTATCCAATTCGGCGACGGCTTTGCCCTCAAAGAGTTTGCAGAAATCAGCGGCATGCAATTAAAGCCGGGCGACGTGATTCAAGAAGCGTAATCCATGGCCACCCGTAAGAAAGATGCCGCTCAGCCGATTGTCCATCCAACCCTGGGTTTTGGCGTACCGGCTACCAGCAATCCGCATCACTTCGTCGTCGAAATACCGCGTAACAATACCGGCTCGGTTAGCATTGTCGAAAATCTGGGCATGCAAACCCATGATCAATCGCAAAGTGAAATCCCCCGTGTAATACTGGAGCGCACCCGCTGGACCGCCATTCGTGGTGAAGTGCAACGGGCATTTAACGTCCGCCTTAAAGAACGTAATCTAAAAACCGCCACTTGGAAAGTCGGTGAAAACCCGGTAGATCGCTTGCTGGGCAAAGAACTCTGTGTCTTAGCCTGGGCCATCGAAGGCATGGACTTCGATCATGTTCCTATTGCCGTCCGCAACTGGTTGGCCTTACGTCCTGAAGAGCGTTGGTGGTTATTTGGCATGACTGCAATTACGACAGGTGGCGTCAACGACGGGCACAAAGGCTGGCGTCTGGCCTTACGACATGCGTTGGGTGATGTCGCGCAAAACCAACTTTTCTCGCCGCGTCAGACTCCAGCCAAAGTTCAATCAACCGAACAAGATAGTTGGCAAGGCACATACAGCTTGTTTGATTTTGATTGACACGGCCACTGCTCAATCAACAGCTTGACGTACCACGCTCTGAATCATATAGTTAACCGTACGCTTCTGAGGTTTTAGCCATGATTACAGCCAACGATTTAAAAACCAAAGGCATTGCCTGTTTGGAAGAAAACCTTGCCGATCAGCCTGAAGCCATCATCACCGTTCGCGGCAAAGAGTCTTTCGTGGTGATGAAGATCGAACATTACCATTATCTGCGGGAAATGGAACTGGAAGCGGCGCTGTATGAAACACGGCAAGACCTATCGGCAGGCCGATTCACCAAGGACGACATCGATCAACATGTCGATGAATTATTCGCGGAATGAACTACAGCCTGATCTTTACCGATAGCTACAAAAAACGCGCCAGCCGCTTTGCCAAACAACACCCGGAACTAAAAGAACAGTACAAAAAAACCTTGCTGCTGTTGGCGCAAAACCCGCATCATCCATCGCTGCGCCTTCATCCACTTAAAGGCAAACTGGCCGAGTTGCATTCAGTATCGATCAATCTCAGCTATCGGATTACGCTGGAAATGATCATTACCGAAAAACAGATTGTTTTGGTCAATGTTGGTAGTCATGATGAGGTTTATCAAGCCTAAAATTACGGATTCCGCCTGCAAGATTTTGAGCGAGGACGCTATCAGTTAGGCTATGTTCGCGTTAGTAGTTGAAAGTAAATCAACACCGTCATTCCGGCATGGATTGCCGGAGCCGTTAGACCGCGTAAGCGAATCCAGGTCACAAGGATGTGAAAGTCCAGCGCCATCCATGGCTTCTGGACCCCGGCAATCCCTGCCGGGGCGACGTCTACTATTAACGCGAACATAGCCATCAGTTAGGAATGATCAAGAAATAACATGAGCAATGTGTTCGTTGTAGGTGCGGATTTATCCGCACAGTGCGAATGAATTCGCACCAACAGTTGCTGAACTTATTTTGTGCTCGTTGCTTAGTTTGATTTTGCTGAATTGCAACCCCAATCGAGCCTCTAATGCACCTATATAATTTTCCCATGAGAGCTACCCATGAAAACAGGCAACGTCAGTGGTTTAAAGAATAATCCCAGTGAAGCGTTGCGGATGGCGCATGAGGATATGGTGTTGGTCATGAACAGAAACGAGCCGGACTCCCTAATGATCGGGCTCAAGTCCGCCAACATCATCGACATGCCCGGCGTGCGTAAAGCCTTGGCTACCGCCTTGTTTAAAGACGGCGAATTATCCCTGGCTCGCTCGGCCAAATTAGCCGACATGCCGTTAGCCAACTTCATCGCCCACGTCTCGCGCTTGGGCATTCCGGTGGTCAATCAAACTGCTGAGGAAGTCCAAGAAGACATGGACACCTTGGACCAATGGTTGAAACAGGCCTAACAACGTATGGTTCGCACCGTTATCATTGACTCCACAGTCCCTTGATCGGTCTGGCGTGGATGGCCTAGAATGGCTGCCTAAGCTGTTTGATGTGGTGTTTCTGCCGGAATCGGTCAAACAGGAAGTGTTGCCCTGCAAAACCTCGCCCGGTGAACAAGCCATAGCCCAAGCTCTGGCCGCCGAATGGATCAAGGTATGGCCCGAGCCCATAGCACCGCAACTTGAGATCGATCTTGATCCCGGCGAAACCGACTGTATCAATATCGGCTTGAGTGATCCCGATAAGGTTTTGTTGATTATGGATGAACGCGCCGGTCGCGCCGTCGCCAAGGAAAAAGGTCTGCGCGTGATTGGCACCGCGGCGATTATCGGACTCGCCAAAAAACAAGGCTTGATCCCCTCGGCGCGAGCCGTTTTTGGGGTTTTACACTGTTCGGAGTTTCGCATTTCAGCCGCTGTTATCAATCAAGTATTTGCAAGCCTGAATGAGTAAATTTTACCCGAGTCATTGAAACAACAGGAGAATCACTATGCCCACAGTAAAAGAACAAATGGTTGAGGTCATCAACAGTCAGCCGCTGGATGCTTCCTATGATGAAATCATGCGCGAACTGGCCTTTGAATGCATGGTTAACCGTGGCCTTGCGGATTCCCGCCAAAAACGCACCTTGAGTAACGAAGAAATTGAACGTCGTATCCAGTCATGGCAAGCATAAACTGGACTTACGAGGCAGAACAATGGCTGCAAAATATTCACGCCTACATTGCCATCGATAGCCCTAAAACCGCCAGTCAGGTCGTTGTCGGTATTTATAAAAAAGCCCAGATACTCAAGGATTTTCCGGAAATCGGCTATCACTACAGAACAGAACCGGAAGGCGATATTCGCATCTTGCTGTATGGGCATTATCGAATTGCTTATCTGATTAAAGACCAGCAGCAGATCGACGTATTAGGTGTATTTCATGGTGCCATGGTTATTGAAAACTACTTAAAAGCTGGGTTAAGCGAATGGGATTCTGTCGAGGATGATGAGGCTTGTGCTGATCTATGAAGTGTTGAAGCGTATTGCTTGCTAATCACCCGTAAATTTTAACGACTTTTCAGACACCATTCATGACCAAACTTACCCCTTTCGCCTTGCAAAACACCCCGGCACTGATTGAATCGGTGTTTCCGGTGCAAAAGGTCTCGTTTGAAGCGCAACGCGAACGTAAGGCCGGTGCAGGGCAAACGCTGACGGCGTTGGGTTCCTACTGGAAAGGCCGCAAACCCTTGATCTTGGTGCGGGCGATTGTATTGGGCTGTTTGCTGCCCCCAACAGACGATGCCGAAAAAGACCTGGAAATATACGAAAAACTGCTGGCTTTTGATGAAGAGGGTTTGGCAAAACGCGCCCTGGCGAATAATGCCTTTAAACCCAAACAGATTGTGCAAACCCTGGCATTGGATGATCCCTGGCGTTATTTTACCTACACGCTTAAAGCCGGTAATGGGGTAGGATGGGCTGAGGCACGAAGCCCATCAATCGCGAACGATGGGCTTCCTTCGTCAGCCCATCCTACAACACCATTTGATGCCGATGCGTTAGGTATGACGCTTCGCTGGCAACGCGACCTTAGTGATGCAGACAAACTGGATTTGTATAGGCAAATGCTGCGCACCTTATCCAGCTATGATGCTCGCGCTGCCCTCTGTAAGCGCCCGGAAGAGCTGGATCAAACCGAATTGTTTGCCTCGGTGTGGCCGACGGTCAACGCCTATTATCACCATCTGGGCATCAACGCCCATTCGCACCAAGAGCTGGTTGAACAACTGGGCATGCTGCGTTTTGGTCACCGGCCCAAAGTCGGCGATACCTTCAGTGGCGGCGGCTCCATTCCATTTGAAGCGGCCCGGCTGGGTTGTGATGTCTACGCCTCGGATTTGAACCCGATTGCCTGCATGCTGACCTGGGGTGCCTTGAATATCATCGGTGCTTCTCCGGAAAAACGGGCCGAAATTGAACAAGCCCAACGTCAAGTCGCGGAAGCAGTCGATAAGGAAATTACCGAACTGGGTATTGAGCACGACAGTCAGGGTAACCGGGCAAAAGCCTATTTGTATTGTTTGGAAACCCGTTGCCCTGAGACTGGTTGGATGGTGCCTATGGCACCAAGTTGGGTCATTTCTAAAACACGTAATACTGTCGCAAAATTAATACCCCGCCATGAAGAGCAACGCTTTGATATTGAAATTGTCAGTGGGGTGTCTGTTGAAGAAATGAAACAGGCGGAGTTAGGTTCTGTTCGAGATGGCAAGTTGGTTTATGCGTTAGATGGTAAAAACTATCAGACGCCAATTAAAACCTTGCGTGGCGACTTCAAGAATATCGATGGTAGCACTCAAAATAATTTAAGGCGATGGGAACAGCAAGATTTCAAGCCTCGTGAGAATGATATTTTTCAGGAGCGTTTGTATTGTATTCAGTGGATTAGGGCGGAGAGCCTTGATAAAAAAACGAAAGAAATCTTTTTTGCTTCCGTTACAGATGAAGATTTAGCTCGTGAACGACAGGTAGAAAGTATCGTTGCTGAAAATTTAACTCAATGGCAAGAGGCGGGATTGATACCAGATATGACAATCGAGCCGGGCAATAAAACAGATGAACCAATTCGAACGCGGGGCTGGACATACTGGCACCACCTATTTAA
Source organism: Methylomicrobium sp. (assembly GCA_018333785.1). GTDB lineage: Bacteria > Pseudomonadota > Gammaproteobacteria > Methylococcales > Methylomonadaceae > Methylicorpusculum. Next base: position 11,942 of record JAGXSU010000055.1, read on the forward strand.
CGCTAGGCAATTACATTTCTTTGGGCTTTTCAAGAAAAGTCTGCGAATGGAAGAACCAGTAATTCAAGCTTACCTTAATATCAAATTAGCAGCGTTGACTGACTATGTCGGTAAGTTGGTTCGCTGGACGGTCGCTGAAGCACATAGTCAAGGTGGTGGGAGAGAGGTTCCTGCAAATGTATTTTCAAACCAGGCGCTAAATACTCTATACAACTATGCATCTCGTTCATGGGCAAGCATTGACAGCATCTACTTTACACGTTTGCGTGATTATCCAATCACTACAAGTTGCGGAATTAATACACATGCAAGCAGTGATATTGCACATGTGTGCGATTTGTTTGTTACAGACCCACCTTATGCAGATGCTGTTAATTATCATGAAATCACCGAATACTTCATCGCCTGGCTAAGAAAAATTCCCCCGACGAAGTTTAACGAATGGGTTTGGGATTCCCGTCGTGTCTTAGCTATCAAAGGCAGCGGCGAAGATTTTCGACATAGTATGGTCGAGTCTTATTCGGCAATGACAAAACACATGCCGGATAACGGCATGCAATGCGTGATGTTTACCCACCAGGATACCGGCGTCTGGTCGGATATGGTTGGTATTTTCTGGGCTGCCGGCTTGCAGGTGGTCGGTGCGTGGTACATCGCGACCGAAACCACGTCGGAACTTAAAAAAGGCGGCTATGTGCAAGGTACCGTGATTCTGATGCTGCGTAAACGCCCGGCTGGCGATAACCCCGGCTTCAAGCAAAAAATCATGCCCGCCGTGCGCCGCGAAGTGGAAGCGCAAATCAAGCAAATGCTGCATTTAAACGACGAGGTTAAAGAGAAACTCGGCGAACCGGTATTCAACGACTCCGACTTGCAAATGGCTGGCTATGCCGCCGCGCTAAAAGTATTAACCGCCTATACCCATATCGGCGATGAAGACGCCACCACCTTTGCCTTGCGTCCCCGCCAAAAAGGCCAAGTCACTGTCGTTGATGAGATCGTGCAACAAGCCTCAGAAGCCGCCAACAGTCTATTGATTCCTGAAGGCTTGCAGCCGGACACCTGGAATGCGGTGAAAGGCATTCAGCGTTTCTACCTGCGCATGCTGGACATGGAAACCACCGGCGCGGCCAAGCTGGATAACTACCAAAACTTCGCCAAAGCCTTTCATGTCGAGGACTACACCAAAGTCATGGCCAGCATGGCCCCCAACAAAGCGCGCCTAAAAAGCATCGAAGAATTCACCTCCCGGGACCTCACCGACAGCACCGAAATCGGCCCCACCTACCTCGGCAAACTGATCATCGCTTTACAGCAATTGTTACAAGACAAAGAACCGCAAGCAGTCATGGATTATTTGCATTCCGACGTAACCAATTTCCTGGAAGCCCGCCCGCTGTTAATCGACATGGCCGGTTTTATTGCATCAAAAACTAAAACAGGTAAAGTACGCAATGAGGCGGAAATTCTCTCTGCACGAATGCGAAATCAGAGATTAGCATAGTGTTATTATTTGGAGAAAACTCATGAATATAGAAACCACCAACACCGCTCATAGTCTTTATTTACTTTACGAAACCTTACCAAATGAAGTACAGCAGGCTTTTTTAGAGGAGCTACTGCAAAATCGGCATCAACAGCTGGTTGATCTGGATTTTTATTTGGCTTGTAAAGAAACCAAAGAAGAAAATGAATTTTTAAGTGAGCAGGAACAACAGGCCTTTATCGATAGTGGAGGTGTTTTATGCAGGGTTTAATTGAAGAAATCACAGAGAAAGCGGCAATTCTGCCAGAAAACCTTCAACA
>JAGXSU010000056.1 GCA_018333785.1 Methylomicrobium sp.
ATAAAAAATATCATGACTGTTAACAAGCTCAGCGCTAATAATCTTTTTATTACACGTTTATATTGCAACATGTTTTGTAACTTTGATTCTGACAAAGTATGTTTGAAAAGAATGAGAATTCATAGTCTACAGAGTGAGCGGCAAAAAGTAGGAAAATTAACAGTCGAAAATTATAGGCTATTATGCTTAGGGCATAAAGAAACTTAAAGACGCACGATCAAAGACCACTATTTTATTTAGCGTTGAGATTAATCCGTGTATTTTTAGTTCATTTTTTGGATCTATATAAATGCCTATAATGTATATTATGTTAAATGTCGCCAAACCTCGTATGACATTTAACTCAAATTTAACATGACCTTAATTCAATTGTCATGCGCCAGCTCTATAACCTCTCGTGCTTGATCGCTACAAAATCAATTACAAAAACTATAAAGTTAGAGAGGAAACATGAAAAATAATCAATTCAGCCGTCGGTCATTTTTACAATTGACAGCTGCAACAGGTGGAGTTTTGGGTTTGAGCGCAATGGGTATCCGTTTAGCTGAAGCCACAGTGCCCCAATTTGGCGGAACTATTCCCGGGTTTGGGCCATTAGTTCCAACAGCCGCACAAAATACTGGTGAAGTACTTATAGCACTACCAGAAGGTTTCAAATATAACGTGCTGATTCGTCGTGGAAACATCATGTCCGACGGTCGCCCGTGCCCTAGCAACATTGACGGCATGGCGGCATTCAAATTCAACGACAAAGTGCGTTTGGTGGCTTGCATCGAACGTAGCCAAGGTACGCCAATCGGCAGTCTGCCTTATGACAATAATGCCAGCGGTGGCACCACCACTTTGACCTTCGATCCTAAAACCCGTTTGCTGACCGAAAGCTTTATCAGCTCCAGTGGCACCATGCGCAATTGCGCAGGCGGCTTGACTCCTTGGAATACGTTCCTGTCTTGCGAAGAAAGTAATTTGGGTCCAACCAACACTTCAGGTAGTGGCAAACTTCAAAAACAACACGGCTATGTATTTGAAATACCGGCTGATGCCAGCGGTGAAATCGCTGCAGAACCTTTAGTAAACATGGGCTTGCATTATCCTGAAGCCGCTGTCGTCGATCCAAAAACCAGCATCGTTTACATTACGTCTGACCGTGGCCCTTGCGGTACTTTCCGTTTCATCCCGGATGAATTCGGCAATCTGGCCGGTACTGGCCGAGTACAAATGCTGGCAATCAAAGACATGCCCGGCTATGACACCCGCAGCGGCCAAAAAACCAAAGTCAAACTGCCTGTTACTTGGGTGGACATCGACGATCCGAGCAATGAAATCGAGTATGCCAAAGACGCTCTGTATACCTACAAGCAAGGCTTGGTCAAAGGCGGCGCGACCTTCTCTCGCGGCGAAGGCGCCTGGTACAGCCGTAACAGCGTATTTTTCGCGTGCAGCAACGGCGGCGACGCGCGTTTAGGTCAAATTTTTGAACTGCATTTGAAAAACAACGATGTGCAAGAACTTGAATTGATTTTCGAATCGACTCAAGAAGAAGCAATGGCTGCGCCTGACAATATTTGTGTCTCCCCCTCAGGTAACAACCTGATCATCTGTGAAGATGGCAGCGGCAAGGAATATCTGCATCTGTTGCGTCGCAGCGGCAACCAAATCTATCGCTTCGCTGAAAATATCTTTCCAGGCCAGGAAGGCAGCGAGTGGGCAGGCGTATGTTTCAGCCCGGACGGCAAAACGTTGTTCGCCAACCTGCAAGGTGCAGGAGTTAGTTATGCGATTTGGGCCGACAACAATCATTGGGCATCAATTACCTGATTGATTGCACTTCAAACTGAAGTAGAAAGGGACAGACGACTGTCCCTTTTTCTTTTTATCAATCAACACAGAGATAGATATAGATGAATCCATTAAGACACATAGCTACAGGCCTAATGCTGGTAGCTGCATTCGCTTCCAGTGTGGAAGCTCAACCATTGCAAAAAAACGCGCAAGGTTACGGGCGCTTCGAGTTCGCGTTGATCGGCGACGTACCCTATAACGCAGTCGACTACTGGAAGCTCGACAATGTGATTGCTGAAATCAATGCCGACAATCAATTGAAATGGATTTTGCACGCTGGAGATATCAAAAACGGTTCTTCGTTATGTTCGGATGAACTCTTTTTAGATCGCCTTGAACGTTTTCAACAGTTTAAAAAGCCGTTCATTCTGACGCCGGGTGATAACGAGTGGACAGATTGTCATCGTGCGAACAACGGTTCTTACCTGCCGCTAGAACGACTGGCCAAACTGCGCGAGATCTTTTATCCGGTGCCCGGTTTGACGTTGGGTCAAAAACCCATGATCATCGAAGCGCAAGATGCGCCGTTTATTGAAAATATGCGCTGGATGGAGCAGCACGTCATGTTCGCAACCCTGCATATCGTCGGCAGCAATAATGCATTAGCCCCGTTTTCCACAAGAACGTCAGCAGATGACGCTGAAGTAGCAAATCGCATCCAGGCATCTGTAGACTGGATCGAAGAAACTTTTGCTAAAGCCGAAGCAGAAAATGCGCGCGGTGTATTGCTGTTATTCCAGGCCAATCCAGGTTTTGAATTAGCCAAAGGCAGTGCTGGACGCAGAGGTTTTGAAGAAGTGCTAGAGGCTTTTGAGCGCGCAGCAGTCAGCTATGGCAAGCCGGTAGTGCTGGCACATGGCGATTCACATTATTTCCGTATCGACAAGCCGCTATTAGGCAGCAAAAGCAGACGCCGCATCGAAAATATAACTCGCGTTGAAACTTTCGGTGCAGACGATGTTCATTGGTTACGCGTGGTTGTGGATCCAAACTCACCGGAAGTCTTTTCGGTTCGTCAGCAGATCGTGAAAGATAATTTGGAAAATCATCAGTAATTTTTCTCGTTTTTAAAACCCACGTCATCTTAGTGCCCGGACTTTTTTTATCCGGGCACTTTTCCTTTCCGTTGCTGCATTAGCCTTTAAAAAATGCGCTAATTCCCCTGCCCCGCTTCTGTAAATTACGCTTAACTTCATGGTATAGCCGCAAAACGTATTGCATGTCATCAATTGTTAACGGTTTAGAAATCAAATAGACATAAATCAAAAGTAAGGTTTGAGGGTCGACCCGATAGAGTTTTCGACAACACCTTAACCTTCGTTGGAGCATATCATGAACTTAAGTAGAGTGATTCTCGCAGTTGTATTTGCTGTCACTACAGCATCATCAATGGCGGTATCTGCCGATCAAAAAAACAATAAATCAGACGCACGTTTTGGTCAAAATATCCAGTTAGGGCCAAGGCCTTATTTCCTGGTTAACGATATGGATAAAAGCGACCTTAAGGAAGCATTGCAACAATGCTCGGAAGGTCCTTTTTATAAATCGGACTTTTCGATAGGTCATCGCGGAGCGCCTCTGCAATTCCCCGAACACACTAAAGAATCTTACGAAGCAGCCGCGCGAATGGGCGCAGGCATTGTTGAATGTGATGTCACGTTTACCAAAGACAAGGAACTGGTTTGCCGGCATTCTCAATGTGATCTTGAAACAACCACCAATATTCTGGAAACCAATTTGGCCGGAAAGTGTTCCGTTCAACCGGATTTGACCAGTGCTACGCCTTATAAAAATGTCAGCTGCTGCACCAGCGATATTACCTTGGCTGAATTCAAAACACTGAAGGGTAAAATGGATGCCGGTAATCGTAATGCCAAAACATTGAATGAATTTATGAATGCCACGGCCAGTTTCCGGACTGATTTATATTCATCCAAAGGCACTTTGTTGACGCATAGAGAAAGTATCCGTTTGTTTAAAAAACTGGGCGTCAAAATGACACCGGAATTAAAATCAGCCAGCGTAACGATGCCTTTTAATGGTTTCAGTCAAAAGGCTTACGCGCAAAAATTGATTAATGAATACAAAATGGAAGGCGTACCTGCCAAAAATGTCTATCCTCAATCGTTTAACCTTGAAGACGTTCGTTACTGGATTGCCAACGAACCCAGATTCGGCAAGCAAGCCGTTTACCTTGAAACACTGGATGTTCCTGAGCAAGTCCCGGCGGCTATCACCAAGTTACCCTCGCTTGCGGCTGAAGGTGTGAAAATTGTAGCGCCTCCGATGTGGGTCTTGGTCACGCTGGATGCCAACAACAAGATCGTTCCTTCAGAATATGCCCGAGCAGCAAAAGCCGCAGGCCTGGATATTATCACCTGGACGATTGAACGCTCCGGTCTGTTGAAAAACGGTGGCGGTTATTATTATCAATCTATCACCGACGGCATTAAATCAGACGGCGACATGCTGGTTGTTCTGGATGTCTTGGCCCAGGATGTAGGCATTATGGGCATATTTTCAGATTGGCCCGCAACTGTCACCTATTATGCTAACTGCATGAATTTAAAATAACGGTGAATTGACCCGGCTAGTTGGCAACAACAGCCGGGTTTTTTATCTGAATGGCATGTCCTCAATTTTTTAAACCAACCCTCTGAACTAAATTAACTGATTACCAGATTGTATCGTACACTCTATCTCATAGCTTTCACCCATGTCCGTTTTCGATCCCGCTTACGCCCTTCTGACGCTGAAACGAACAATACATATCCAACCTACACAGAATCTGAGTATTTTCCAAAACAGGTACCTACTTTGTTAACCCAACTGCAGGCATTTTTATGAACCGGGAATATCATTGCTGGCATAGCCCCCGTTTGTGGCGGGATATGGAGTTACTGGTTTTCGGCCATGCCGGAGCCAAGGTTTTGATGTTCCCCACCCGCGAAGGGCGGTTTTTCGAATACGAAACGCTGGGAATAGTCCACGCGCTGGCACATAAAATCGACGCGGGGCATCTTCAATTGTATTGTGTCGACAGCATACCCTGGGAGACTTTTTATTGTGACTGGCGACATCCGGCCGATAAAATAGGCCGCTATATTCAATTCGAAGAATACGTTCTCAATGAAGTCCTGCCTTTTATGGCCTGGAAAAACCAGCATCCCTGCACCATTGTTCAGGGCTGCAGTTTGGGGGCGTTCCAGGCGGCCAATATCGCCTTCCGACACCCTCACCTCTTTCAAAAGTTATGTGCGTTTTCGGGCCGTTATGATTTAACCCTTGGAGTAGAAAACTTTCATAATCTGTTTGACGGCTATTATGATGAAAATATCTACCACAACACCCCGACGCATTTTCTTCCTCAACTCGATTGTAATTGGCACTTACAGCATTTACGCAACATGGACATGGTTTTCACAATCGGCAAAGAGGACCCCTTCCTTGGCAACAATCACCACCTGAGTCATATTTTGTGGTCCAAAGGGATTTGGCATGCCTTGCATGAATGGGATGGACGGGCTCATCGGGCCAGTTCTTGGCGAAAAATGGCGGCGTTTTATATCTGACACCAAGCCTGCCCATAAGCTAAAAAATTAACTGCTATCTTTTACAAATGGAAGTTAGGTGAAGTTCACCAACAGCAAAAGCGGTTTGCTGTTGGTGATTAGGATGGGATGAAAAAATATAAATACTGTGAAAAATCGGCATCGTCCCTGCCCTACCGATAGATTGAAAAAGGCCTTGTTGATCAGGGCCCAGTCATTCAGATGGCGCTTTTTCTACGTAAGCCGATCAAACCCAAAAGACCGCTGCCCAAAAACCAGACTGGAGCAGGCAGAGGAACTGCCGCAATATCACCTGAGCGAACTGCCCACGCCAGATACTCGCCATTTTTATTGAGATCGCTCTGAACACCAAAATCAGTCGCAAAAGCCCATGCGAATGAAGCGTTGTCAGGAGCATATTCAAGGTTTGTCCAGAACACATTGGCTTCCAGATTTGCGATTGACTTAGCTTCGTTTGTCACACCGTCTCTAAAGAAAGCATTCGGCGTTTCATTCCAGCCCAATTGAGCATCATCTCCGAACATGGAATAAAAGCCTCTGTTTAACAGATTGACGTGATACATATAAGCCAATTCCGAATTTGGACTGGTAATGTTATAACCGTAATCAGTGCTGCCGTCATAAGCAAATTCATATTCAAAAGCCGAGCTGTTAGCTGCGGACAAAGTCGGCAAACGCCAATCGCTGACACCGCCGTAAACCAGGCTATCTGCCCAGGCATTTGCCTGTTCCCAATTCATTAATCCTGTCTCATGCTGACCTGATGTTTTCGCAAAATTTGCATCCTGTAACCAGGTGACATCAAGAACCGTGTCATAAATCATGCCGTTACCGCGATCCATCAAAACCGCTTCTGATAAACCTGAAAACATAAGTCCGCCACTCATTAGTGCGGCTGAAAATACTTTTTTAGCTCGGGTATTCATTGAATCTGCTCCTAAGTAGATGGAAATAAATCGGGAAATAATCTTTGTCAAAAAACATCAAGACGAGTTGAGTCTAAAAGTTGTTTATGACATGGCGTTTAAGGTTTGATGAAGATTTGGTGACACTTTTTGAGTCAACGCGCTTTGATAATCACTATGCCGTAGCCGTCAGCGAATCAAGGTCACAAGGAGGTGAGCGTCCAACGCCAGCCATGGTTTCTACACTCCGGCAATCCGGGCCGGGGCGACACCCACTTAACGCAAACATGGTTTTGACTGTTGCCGGATTAGAGCGCTACAGTGCTCTCTGTACTATTAAAACGGATAATGGTAATGGAGTGGGACACTCTTGTGATCCTGTAGAACGGCTAAGGCGTGGTATTGCTAACTATCGCCTAAGCCTAATGATATTGGTGTTTCCTGATCTTGCTGTTCTTGTTTACGCCAGCGCAGCATCTCCAGTCTCCCGTCGAAGTGCTCGACGATGGCCGTGCAGCTCTCCACAAAATCGCCCGTATTGACGTACCAAAAACCTTCAATTTGCTTGATTTCGGCATGGTGGATATGCCCGCAAATCACGCCATCCAGCTTTTCATGCTTAAGTGTGTGAACAATGCTTTCTTCGTAATCGGAAATAAACTGCACGACATTTTTGACCTTGAATTTGACATAAGCGGCAAGGGAAAATTGGGATTGCACGCCCAGTATTCGCCTGAAGAAACGGACGATGCGATTGATATCAATCAGCCAGTCGTAACCGATGCTACCGATTTTGGCAAGCCATTGGTGATGGCGAGCAATGGTGTCGTACTCATCACCATGAACGACCAGAAATTGCTGCCCAGTGACAGTGGTATGAATGTCAGAATTTTTAACGACCACATCACCAAAGACGAAGCTGTCGTATTCTCTGATGTTTTCATCGTGATTGCCCGGTATGTAGATGATTTGAGTCCCATGCCGGGCTTTGCGTAACAGCTTTTGGATAATGGTGTTATGGTCGGGCGGCCAGTACATCTTTTTGGATAGCGCCCAAAAATCAATGATGTCCCCCACCAAATAGAGTTTCTCGCTGTCATTGTGTTTGAGAAAATCCAATAGCGTATCGGCTTGGCATTGGGTAGAACCGATGTGAAGGTCGGAAATCCAGATTGTGCGGTACTGTGGACTTGTCATAAATAATTAACAAATAGCGGCAAGCAGCCGGATATCACTATTTTGTTAGCTAATTATGACAATTGAATGACGAAGGGCTTTCTAATAGTCATTTTGCAACCATTCGAACATTTAAACGAGAAAAAGGCAGGGGTAAAATGGCACTGACTTAATGGGTATGATCAATATAATGGCTAATTACAAAATAAGTTTTGGATAGCCATTAACATCTCGGCAATGGTCATTGGTATTACGCTCCGGATGCAATGCTTAACTTCAATGTTTAACGGACTGATTAATCTCAAATCAAGTCGAAGTCATGGTTTAGCACAGCAGGTATGACTGAATCAAAGCCATTCTTTGGCAAGCTTTACCGACAATGCCATTCTTATTGACGTGAGCATTCACCACAGGGTTGCAACCGGATATTGAATAATCAAAAGATCCGAGGTTAACAGGGTTAAATCATGTGCAATTGCCTGGCATACCAACATTCGATCAAAGGGATCGCGATGCAAATTGGGCAAACCGGTCAGATGAAAAAACGCATTTTCATCTAAAGGCAGATAATCCGATGAAATGCCGTTCGCACTGTCGCCGGATGAATGCCTCGGCGGCAGTGGGAAAAGGTAATTTTCCCACTTGATGCTTCACCAGCATTTCCCAAATTGATACGCCACTCAAATAAATCGCGTTATTGGGATTTTGAAATACCTGTTTGGCTTTTTCGCTAAGCTCCGACGCATCGGTGGCTAACCACAGTAATTCACAGGTATCCAGCAAAATCTTCATGTTTTACCCTCGAAGGCATCCAGCAGTTCATTCAATAACGGCTCGAAGAACTCAGCCGGAATCTGTAACTGATCTTTCGCCAAGCCAATCGAGCGCGGTTGGCTTGGCGTGGTCGGCGCATTTTTCAGACCCAGGCAAAAGTAGTGAATCAAATCGTAAATCTCCGCCAGTTTTTCCTCCGGGATTTGTTTGATTTCGGCAATGAATTGTTCTTACAGCATGGCAAATCTCCATCAAATGGGTTCGTGGGCTTACGTTATTCAAAAGTTTCAATCATCGTCAAAATAAGCGAGTTTCCAGATTGCGCAACGCCAGCGAGTTGTCGTCCATCTCCACGCTGCCCCGACAAGCGAGCAACTCCTCTCGTTTCTTGAAGCGGAGATATTCCTCACTCGCTTTGCTGACGCTTTCCTTAGCGGTTTTGCTTTGGGTGAAGGCTAAGAGTTGTTCCGGAACGGAGTTGTCCATGGAAATGGTGGTTTTCATTGCTGGAAGCCTATTGATAGTATTTCAGGGTTAGTTAAATCATTCGTAATGCGTCCACATCATGATGACCTTAATCGCCTGCTCGTTTTCCAAAACCTCATACACCAGCCGGTGCTGTTTGTTGATACGCCGGGAAATCGCACCTTTTAAATCGCCTTTTAAAAACTCAAATTCAGGTGGATACGCATAGGGATCCTGTGTGATTAAGTCTAAAAGCGCCTGAGTTTTATTTTGTAAATTAGAGGCTTTGATTAATTTGGCGTCTTTTTTAGCGCGCAGGGTAAAGTAAAGCTTGTACATTACCAATCCAAACGATCCGAGCACTCGTCCAAAGGCGTATTCAAACCATCGATAATCGCTTGCTTGATTTTCGGGTCTTTAGACAAATAATCGCTGTCGCTCTCGGTATTGAGGGTGTTTTTAAGAAATAGCACGAAATCCAGGACTTCTTTCTGGGAAGTTAACGGCAATGTGTTGACTTCTTGATGAATTTTTTCTTGCAGAGTACTCATAATTTAATCTCCGTTTGTCGTTCTGTAGCGACCTAATTTAGTTTGATAGTTCATTCCACTCGTTGCGCATGGTTTGAAATTCGGCGTTGATGTCCTCGTCTCTACCCTGTCCGACCGGCAGACTGTGAAGAAAAGCGGCCAATTCCTCTTTGGTTCCGGGCTCCGAAGTTGAGTCGGGTTTGGATTCCAGAAACTCGACAAAATGTAATACCTCTAACCGCTCATGAAAGTCCTGCATTCGCCCCGTCAAATGAAAGTACTAGGTGTTGAGGAGATAGCGGTCACTCGCCCGACAGGACGCCGTGAATACGTCCATGTAGGCTTGACGGCGGCTCCATGCCGCCGACACCTGTCGATCGAGCAACCGCTCCCTCTTCGGTTCGTGTACTTTCATGGTAACGCTTTGGCGGGCGGCAAGGCTTTGACGTGTTGGTAGGTGGTGTCGGCGATGGTCATGTGTTTTCCCCGGTTGAATTATCGGCTTGATACAGAGCAACTAATCTCGCAAAGTGCCTTTCCCTCCATGTGATTTCGCTTTCTTCACCTGCCAGTCGAATTTTTACTTTTACATCCTCAATTTTGCCTGCTGTTCTTTTGGTGAATGCTTCAATCGTAGCTTCTAAATCATCAATCCATTCAAAGCTGGCATGTTTGAATTTTGCCATTGTATCGGCACTGACAGAAAGCATGTTCCCTTCATTATTCAGATAATCGGCGTTGCTATAGGAAAGTAAAGCACAAGCTTCAAAATAGTTAACGGCATCGCCATCGGCATTGGCGGAAGCTTTCGGAAAGGTAAAACCTGTGATTTGGCATTTACCTTGATATTGTTCGTAAAGGAAATGTCTGGCTGAATGATTCGATGAAGTTTCGCGAACTACAGAAAAACTGATCGTCTGCGGTGTGCGTTCATGCTGACGAATTCTCTCCTCTGTCTCGGTATTGATCTTACTTTGATAACGGTCCGGGTTGCCAATTGAATGAATGGGTGTTGAAGATTCGAGTGGATTGATTTTTCCGTGTTGCGGGCGTGTTAGTTGCTCAAGTCCATTTTTAAAAGATGGCGCCGGTTGAGGTGGAACAATTTGAGGTTTAAGTTTCTCGAACTTTTCTAGCTCATCGGGAGTTGCATTCGCTACGAAATCTAATAGAGCCTTTTTTCTGGGATCTCCTTTTGATAATTCGTCTACCGCTTTTTCAAACTCAGGCTTTTTCATCCCCAACCGCTCTGCAACATCCTTTGCATATACAGATTCAGTGTCTAATTCACTGGGCAAATCGCATAAAAATAACTCCCTTGGTTTATGAAAATTACCTTGTATATCGGGAATACAGAGTGATTCACGGCAAAGTTTTCCAACTTCCGTATACTCAATTTCTTTTTTAGCTGCATTCAACTGGTACTTATATCGAGCCCTTTTTATTTCACCACTAATTATTTTAGGGTTTTGCAATAAAACCCTCCAAAGCACTTTAAACTTTTCAGTACTCCAGTTATCAAGCCCTTCTTGTAAGCCAACAATTGTTTTGTATGGATTAAAGCCCTGTTGTAACTCAAAAAATCCTTTGCTAAATATCGAATCATTTAAAAATTCAAGCTTATCAATTGGCTTTACTAAGCGATTTAATTGCTCGGATTCAAAAATACTTTCAACTGATGCATGCAAAAAACAAGCATCAATATTATTTAATCCACTAAACCATGTTTCGAAGTCACGATCTCTTATATAAATTGTTGATTCTTTGCGCCATTTTTCAAATTCTGAATCATACCAAGGAGATGATTTATCTGATTCACTGGCATTAGGTCTTTTCCATATTATCTCTTCTTGATTATTGCCACTGGCATGTACACAAGCTAGCCAAGGAATTTTCTTCAAATCTTTTGCTTGAGGAGCTTTAAGGAGCCATAGAAGGTCTTTACGATATTCATGCTCATTAAAAAGTCCATTTCCAGGCTTATATTTTGGCAAAATTATTTGCTCAACTATCGCTACAGCATTCAGCTCATTGACACATTTTTTAGACAAATAATCATTAAAAGAAGACTTCTTTTCAAACTCCTTTTCAAATAAAGGATGTAAAAAATGAATCTTGCTACTATTCAGCTCTGAAAAAGTGATTTCCAATTCTTCTGGCCTCGAGAATAAGTCACGTTCCTTGGGTTGCTTCCAAATAATTGCATCACTGCACTCATTTCCAGCCTGGACGCAAGCCAACCATTCAATGGAATCCAATTTATCTTCTAATTTTTGCTTGGCTTCATCACTGCCTGTATACGCATTAGCGATTTTCTCCAAATCATATAAATAATCGGAATAGTTAAACTCCAGATCACCCGTGTATTTTGGCAATATGCTTTCTATTACTAAATCAGCGGCATCAATTTCATGGATGCCTTCTTTTTCAAGAAATGCCCTTACAGTTTCATTTGCAGCAAGGTCTCTATGGACTAATGGAAAAGCTGATAAGTCCAACCCTTCTGTTTTGGCGGGTGCAAACCAGGCCGTCGGTTCTGTCTGTTTATCCGGCAAGGGTACATGGTTGCCTGATTGAAGGCGAATAAACGAAGTACGCTTGAGGGCTTTCGCACCATCTTCAACATATTGAATGAACTTTATCAGCCAACTTATTGTTTGGACTTTTAAAAAATCAGCCGTTAACTTTGGTGCTAATGATTCTGGGATTATTTGAATGCCATCCACAAGATCAAGCAAATAACTATGAAATTTTAGAAATTTGTCGCTGGTAATAGAACTGTCTAACCATACTAATTGTTGTTTTTCAAATAAATCACCTAATTGTTCTGGAGCAAATAACTCTATCAGCTCTTTTCCTCTGGCTAGTTTCGCCTGATCGGCACTTATAAAAGAGCCATTGAAAGCTGGAAGAATTGGTTGGGTTTTTAAAGCTTCGCGTATTTTTTCGTAGACAGGGCGGAAAAAATTTTCTTCGGAAAAGTCATCTTTGTCCAATGGTAATGCATTGAAGCTGTTAACAGCCAAGCAGCCTGAGTCGCGTAAAAGAGCCAAACTCTCGGCAGCAAGTGTCGCAGCTGACTGAAGCATCTGGTGATTTGCAGGATCATCGCTTTTGATATTGTCTCGGGATTTGGTTGCTTTGAAAGGCGCTTGAATTAAAAAGCCCAGTTCAGTTTTCTTTTCAGTCGGAAAAGAAATGATCAATTCGGTATTAGATGCTCGTGTGACTTTACCATTTTCATCAAGTAAATATGCCACTTCCACGGTGGCTTTCTGTTCTTTTTTGCCATCTTTTACTGTAATGGTGCAAGCGAAAACTTGCCATTGTTCCTGTATTCCTTCATGGTCTAAAACTTTCAGTCGTCGTGCATCGTTTCCCAAATTTTGGAGCATTGTTTGCTTAGTCAAAAAGCCTTTTACGCCATTCGGCAATATCCACTCAATTTTTTCAATTTGCCGTAAAAACAACAGGGTTCGAATATTGAGCATTTTAATAGCTCGACTGATTTCAGATTCAGCATTATTTGCGCTTACATCTTCACGGAAAGCCCATTCTGGTCTACTATTTGGTCGGTCAAAAGGCAAAACAATCAAGGTATCTTGAATTTTTCGCGATTCAATTTCATACGGTTCGACAAACCGGCTAATTTCAAAATGTTCGCTTTCAGAATGAATTTGCGGAAAAAAGCTGTAAGCATAAACTGATTTGAATCCTATTCCGAATTTTCCAATTTGAGTGTAATCGCCTACTTTCGTGCCTTCACCTATTCCACATATTCCAACAATATCTCCTTCATCAAATGGTTTGCCATTATGGTAAATCTCTAATCGATCACGATATAGCTCAAAACGCACATACCCTTGCCCATCAAATGACAGCCTTCTTGCAAGCGCATCCTCGGCATTTTGCAGAATTTCGAAAATGAAATGAGTTCTAGTTGAATAGATATCAGCAAAATACGCAAGATGGTGTGTTGCTTTGCCATATTCTTCAATATTTTGTCGCCTTATTTTTTCGTAGTTTATTTCACTCATCGATTTCCCCAGCCGACAAAACCCCAAAAACTACCACCTCAGCCAGTATATCCGCCTGCTTCGCCGCAAGCTCCAACTGCTCCATGTGCTTGGCATAATCGCGTTCCGCCGTTTCGATTTGCGCTTGTTTCATGCGTTTAATTTTCACATCACTGTTCGCTTCCAGTTGGTCACTCAGAACGGCAATACGGCCGGCATGCGTAGTTTTAAGCGAGTTCAGCCGCGAATCGACGTGTTGCCTGACTTGTTCGATATGCTCGGCGCGGGCGTCCAGCCATAGCCTATAGTGGTGTTGTTCCAGTTCGGTTTCATCCTGAGCCGAAATGCCTACATCCGCATTGTCGAATGTCTGTGCGGACTCCAGAATGGTGAGCATGGCGTCGGTCAAACGCGGGTCGGTGCTTAGCGGTTGAAAGGTGAAATCCTCTTTAACACCTTTCTTTTGCCAGCGGTAGATCGCATATGGGTAATGGCCTGGTTGAATGGTATCGGTTTGGGCGACAAGATTGCATTGCAAGGGTGTGACCGGTTCCACTGCTAACGCAGCTTGCTGGGCCAGCGGATGGGGGGGGGCAATAAATTGGATTTCCCGGTTGTCGCTGGCAGTTGCCTGTTCGAAGGTGATCTTCAAATAGGGATCGTTGCCTTTCAACCAGCGTTGCCATTGCTGGGCCGCTTCGCCGCTGAATTTCAGGCCTTGGAACTGTTTCAATAAGCGTTCGCGGACTTCTTGCCCGAGTTGCAAGGTGGTGACGGCTTTTTGCCCGAGCGATGCGGGAATGGTCGCGCCCTGTTCCCGTAGATAGCGGCCGATTAAATTGGCGAGCATGGTTTGGCTCAACCAGAAGCTGGCGGCTTGATTGATCAGGTCTTGATCCTGCTTGGGCTGAGTCAAACCGAACAGTTGGCTTTGTTGCAGCTCCAGTTGGGCTTGTTCCTGCATGATGCGGACATCGTTATCAGACAGTTGTTGCAGGCGGGCGGCTTGTTGTTCCGGCGTCAGATTGAAGTCGTCGGCGATGTTCTGGATTTCCTGGGTCAGTTCGCCGAGAATTTCCTCGTTGCCGCCGATGGATTGTTGAAACACACCGATACGCCATAGGCATCGTTCATAGATTTCGGCATCGACGGTGCCGGGGGTGATGAAGTTGTAGATGACTACTGTTGGGCTCTTTTGACCATAACGGTCGATACGGCCGATGCGCTGTTCGACGCGCATCGGGTTCCACGGCAGGTCGTAGTTGACCATGCCGTCGCAGAATTGGTAATCCAGACCTTCGCAACCTACTTCCGAAGACAGCAACACATCCAGTGCCTCGGCATGGTCTTTCGGCAGGCTGAAGCGATTGCGCAGTTCGCGGCGTTGGTCGTCGGCGATTTTGCCGTGAATCAAACCCACTCGAACACCTTCCCGTTTTAGCGCTTTCTCCAAATATTCCCAGGTGTGCCGGAAGCAACTGAATACCAGCAGTTTATTGTTATCCAGCGACTGCTTGTCGCGGATAACCTTTAGAAAAGCTTGTAATTTGGGATCGCTACCGTTGGCGACCTGTTGCGCTTGTTGAATAAGCCCGTCTACTTCTTGGCGGAATTGGGCGAGGATTTGGCTGATCGACTCAGAGTCTATTTTGTCGTAGGGGTCAATGTCGTCGAGTTCGAGTTTGCTCAAGTGGCGGTGCAAAATATCCTTCAACAACGGCGCCAGCCCAAACACGCTGCTGGCCATTTGCCGGCGTATCGTGGACAGCAGGAATTTCAGGTTTTGGTTGCCGTGCCGCAGTTGCAGAATTCGGGCGAGCAGATCGAGTAAATCGCTATGCAGTTTGGCTTGTTCCGGCGTGAATTCGACGCTGACGGTTTCCGGTTTACGGGTGGTGAAGTTGCCGATGTCGCGGCGCCGGGTGCGGTTGATAAACGGGGCGAAGGTGTATAGCGTTTCCAGCAAGCGCACGATGGTCAAGCGGACTTCTGTGGAATCGTCTTCTCCAAGCAGCAGATCAAGGATTTGTTGGGTTTTTGGATCGTTGCTTAACACCCCAAGCCCCCACGCCGTCGCCAAAGCTTCATGCAAATGATCGAATACCTGCTCTTTCCAATCCGTCTTAGCGGCTCTGGCGGCTTCAATCGCTTTGTTCAACGCTGGGTTCGGTTCGGCCATCGCATCGAAATCGCCACGGCTGGTAATCACATCCGGCCTTAGCAGTTGCAGCAGATTGAACAGGTCTTGGTTACCCAGTTGGATTGGCGTGGCGGAAAGCAAGACCACCGCTTCGGCGTTATCGCAAAAATAGCGGACGTTTTGGTGAGCCCAGGTGTTGGTATTGCGAATGGCATGGGCTTCATCGACGATGACCAGATCGAATATCGGCGGCGGGTCCAGGTCGAGCAAGCCTTTTTGATTTTTGCGGCCATTTTGCTTGCCGTTCAACAAGCTTTCATCCAATAGCGAATACGGCAGAATCGCCCGTGCATAATTCTGCGGCCAAACGCCGTCGAGGTCGGTCTCGTCAATGCAATAACGCAAAGCCGAGCCATCCAAATGCTCGAAGCGCTCGTCGAAGCGTTTCATTTCGTTGAGCCATTTGCGCTCGGCCACCAGCGGCTTGGGGCAAATCACCAGTACGGTTTTCAATTCGCGGCGAGCTTGCAGTTCTTTGAGTATTAGCCCTGCTTCGATGGTTTTACCGACACCCACTTCATCGGCGATCAGAATACGCGGGCGGTCGGCTTGAATCAGCTTTAACACCGGGCGAAACTGGTAAGGGATGAAATTGATCCGCGAGGCAAACAGCGAATACAAATGCCGTGTGCTGGGGTGGCGTAATTGCAGGGCGGTCATCGCTGCGTGCAATTCATCAGGAGTAACGGCTGTTCTAGTAGTGGCAACGGTTATTGGTTCAAGCTGCGATGCGTAGAATGTCGAAACCGATCCATCGATAAATACTTGGTAGCGGTTTTCGGCTTCTCCACCCAGAGCTGAAGTAATCGCACCGGTTTTGCTTGGGTCGGCTTTGAGACACACCATGTCGCCGGGTTTGTAGCCGCTGGTTGAAGAAATCGGTTCCGACGCAGCCTCATACTGTGTTTTTTGTTGGCAAATCAAACGGCTCAACAGATTCTGCTTTTCTTGTTTGATGCGTTCCAGAGTATGACTGTCGGCACCCAATGCTTGCAGCAATCGTTCGATGGTGTCGATGTCGCGATAGTGCATGTCGTCCGGCAAGCCCGCGCTGGGCGCATGCGCCCAGCGGTTGCGGATGGTTTGGGCTTCTTTCAGCCAGTTTCGCGCCTCCCGGTTAAAACCGCCTTGATTGGCTATGTCGTACCAGTTTTGGTCCGCCACCCGTAGTAAGGCGGCCAAATCCAGGCGTTCCAGAGATTGCGGATGCAACGATGAGGAGAAGTGCTTTTGCTGGTAGGTTAATTTATCCAATACAAGTGAATGCCACCAGTCCGAATCCATTACCGGCAATATGGCGGTTAATAGTTTAACAAGTTGTTGATTGAGTAAGCCGAGGATTTCCATATTTGATGATCCAATTCCGGTAGGCTGATGGCCGGGTAGTTGATGATTTGAATGTTTTAGCTAATTTTCTAGGCAAAGTCACGTTGTAATCTGTGAATGGCAGAAAAAGCCATGGTTTACCAATCTGCATGGCCGGTAACGAACATTGCTACCAACCCACTTTTGCACATAAGAAGCTATTGCGCCCACCAACATTCCAACCCTGTTGTGCACAAAACGACACGGTCATGGAAACATGAGTCGTTCAGATTTCCGACTAAGAATATAAATAGCCAATACAAGCTGCAATTTATAAATTTTTACGGAATCTTACGTAGAATACGCTGAACCCTGAAACGCATCAATCGTAAGCGATGCGCCTCCTTTCGTCGGCACATCCTATATAGTTAACTCTCTGTTTTAAAATAAATTCGGCTTATTTGCGTTTTTTGAAGCTGTCGACAGAAGCGACGCTGAAGCTAGCAAAACGGGATACTCCAGGTCTATTTGATGTTAAAACAACGGTAATCTGTATCACATTGGCGGAGAACTTACTGCCATCGGTGCGTTTAATATAATTGACACAATTCCTGCCTAGAATCGGCTTCATTCTATGTTATTGCTGGAACTTGCCGATGATTGATGCCGAAAACATATTACGTCAAACCTATCCCGATTTTAAACTGGGAAAAGACAACAAACTGGTACTAAAAGCCTTAAAAAAATTAATCCATGAAGATGACTTTAACGCCGTCATCCGAAAAAACCAGCATCTTCGCGGCTTTGCATTTTTAGACAAGATGCTGGCGTATTTCAAGTTCAATTATCAGGTTGATAACGACTCCTTCAGCAATATCCCTTCAGAAGGCCGCTTGCTGATCGTCGCCAATCACCCTATCGGTACACTTGACGGCTTGGCACTGGTCAAGCTGATTCGTTCGGTCAGGCCGGATGTCCGCATTGTCGCCAATCGTGTCCTGTCGCACATGCAGCCATTGGAATCGGTGTTCTTGCCGGTAGATGTACTCAGCGGCAAAAAACAACTCAAAGAAACGTATCAGGCGATGCTGCAGGCACTGAAAAATGAAGAGGCCATCATTATTTTTCCGGCCGGTGAAGTCTCCAGAATCACACCTAAAGGCATAAGGGATGGTGCGTGGCAAAGCGGATTTTTAAAACTGGCCAGGAAAGCGAAATGCCCCATTTTACCGATTCACATCAAGGCCAAAAACTCAGCCATTTTTTACAGTATGTCGACCTTATATAAGCCGCTAGGCACGCTGTTATTGGTCCAGGAAATGTTCAATAAAAAGAATCAAACCATCAAATTTCAGGTCGGCGCACCGATCCCCCACAGCGCGATCGATCAATCCGGTGAAAGTAACAAATTGCTTTGCAAGCGTTTCCGAAAACATGTGTTGAACCTCGGTAAAAAACACAAAACACCCTTGTTCGACACTGTTGCCACAGTGATACATCCCGCTGATGCCAAAGCCGTAAAAAAAGCCCTGTACCGAACGCGGCAGTTAGGCGAAACCCGCGACGGAAAAAAAATCTTTCTCTATCGTTTTACCAGCGATTGCCCGGTGATGCAGGAAATTGCCCGCTTACGCGAGCTAACTTTTCGCACAGTGGAAGAAGGCACCGGCCTGTCGCTCGATCTGGATAGTTTCGATGTGTATTACAGCCACATCGTTTTGTGGGACGACATCGGTCTGGAAATCGTGGGCGCCTACCGCTTGGGCGAAGGCCCCAGGATCATGGCGGAATACGGGATAGAAGGATTTTATACCCACACCTTGTTCGACCTGCACGGCCAATTTTCCAGCTATCTGCCTTACAGCATAGAACTTGGCCGCAGTTTCGTGCAACCCCGGTATTGGGGCCAGCATAGCCTGGATTACCTGTGGTACGGCATCGGTGCTTACTTACGGGAACAACCGGACATCAAATACCTGTTTGGCCCCCTCAGCCTCAGTAACGCTTATCCGCAATTGGCTAAGGAAATGATCATTGGTTTTTATCGTCAGCAATTTGGCTCACCATTAACGTCTGCCAAGGCACGAATGCCGTTTGTCATGTCCGAGGAATGCGAGCAATTTGCGCGTGAAGAATTCAGTGACGATTACCCTATCAGCTTCAAAGTGCTGAATAAGGAGCTAAAAAAACTGGGCGTTAAAGTACCGACGCTTTACAAGCAATATGTGGAACTGTGTATAGACAAAGGCTGTCATTTCATCGACTTCAATATCGATCCGGACTTTAACAACTGTATCGATAGCTTGATCATGGTTGAGATTGACAAAATCGCACCCAAAAAACGCCAACGCTATATCGAAAAAACAGTTACTTTAAATTCTTAACAAGTACAGCCTTTGTAATTATAAAAATGTAGACTGATGGCCGTAACCCACCCGGTGCACTTTTCGAAAGTTGAAGTCCTCGATAAAAACCAGCGCTGTCATCAATCGTTAATGAAAACGTCATATCCATGTCACAGACATGACTTAGATTGTCAGTTAAATCAACTACTCTGACACCTAATCGATATGAAAATTTTCTACGGCGTTCAAGGCACGGGTAACGGCCATATCACGCGCGCCCGCGTCATGGCGGAAGCACTTTATGCGGCAGGCATGGATGTTCATTTTCAATTCACCGGCCGCACTAAGGACAGCTATTTCGATATGGCGGTATTCAACGGCTTTCAAGTGCGCACCGGTTTAACCTTTAATACCCATAATGGGCAGGTCAGTTACTTGAAAACGGCGATAGAAGCCAAGCCGATCACCTTTATTCGTGATATTCAATCACTCGATTTGAGTGATTATGATCTGGTGATCAGCGATTTCGAACCGGTTACCTCGTGGGCTGCCAAGCGGCAAAACAAGCAGGTGCTGGGTATCGGCCATCAATATGCCTTTGGTCATACTATTCCTCGTGCCGGATCAGATCCGCTGGCCAATCTGGTAATGAAGTATTTTGCTCCGGCAGACCGGGGTATCGGCCTTCACTGGCACCATTTCGGTCAGCCTATATTGCCGCCCATCATAGAAACACCGGAGATGCCGCATACTTTTTTCAAACACAAGGTCGTCGTCTATCTCCCCTTTGAAGATACGCAGGAAGTTTTCCAGCTATTGGCGCCGTTCAAGGATTTCGATTTTTATATGTACACGCCCGATGTGCAAGAGTCACCCTATGAACATATCGTCTGCAAAGCTTTGTCCCGTGCGGGATTCATGCAAGACTTGTACGACTGCGGCGGCATAATCAGCAATGCCGGATTTGAACTTGCCAGCGAGGCCTTGCAGCTGGGTAAAAAAATCCTCGCCAAACCCTTGCATCATCAAATGGAACAAATTTCCAATGCAGCGGCCTTGCAGCAATTGGGTTATGGTCATGTCATGAAAGATCTCAACGCGACAGCGATCGAGAACTGGTTGAAGGTAGATCATGCCGTGCAAATCACTTATCCGAATGTCGCCCAGGTCATTACCCAATGGCTAAAAGATGGTATGCCGGAAATGGACACCGATTTCATCAATAGCATCTGGGATAACGTCAATGTGTTACAGGTGAAGCATTAGTTTACCTGAGTACATATCACTTTCAGCCAAATCAACAAAAAGTGGAGTACTCGTCATACCTTTAGGGATTGCCGGTATTCAAGACACAAGGAAGTGCTCCAGCCCTCGCCATACATGGCTTTTGGGCTCATGCCGGGCTGTCCTGCCCGGCACCCTTCGGGCGAGTGCCAATCCGCTCCCGGCGGATTGGTCCGGCAATCCCTGCCGGAACGACGGTAACTACTAATGCAAACAACGCTCTCTAACAAGCGTGGACAACCCTAAAAAAACTGGGAAACTTCAGCTCATGTTTAGATCAGATTGGAGAATGAGCTCAGCTTTTTTGGATTGTTGTATTTGGCCGATATAATAGGGTTTCATTGCCTTTTTAATTCAAGAAATCATGCTCATCCATCACCGTCGAATTCTACTAGGGTTGATCGTCAGCTCCTTACTGGCAACTAACGCCATTGCGGCAGATTATGAACCTGCAGGCTCTATCTACCCAGATAAAACATCATCCAAGCCTGATCTAAACAAGATCAAAACCATCGTGGTGATCTACGCGGAAAATCGCAGTTTTGATAATCTGTATGGCCTTTTTCCTGGAGCTAATGGCATTGCAAATGCGTTGGCTAATCCTGAATCCTACTTACAACGCGATCGCGACGGCAAAACCGTTTTACCGGCATTGCCCCCGGTGTGGAACAGTGATGATCCGAACTGGTCATTTGTCGCGCACTTACCGAATAAGCCCTTTCAGATTGATGCAGCACCTGGCGGCACCCCCGGCAGCACCGATGCCACTATTGCTTCACCTGATCTGGTGCACCGTTTCTACAATCATCAGATGCAGATTAATGGGGGACGCAATGATCAATTTGCGGTCTATTCCGATGCCGGCGGTTTGTCGATGGGGTATTACGATGGCGCCAAGATGGCGATGTGGCAACTTGCAAAGCAATACACGCTGGCAGACAATTTTTTCATGGGGGCCTTCGGTGGCTCGTTTCTGAATCATTTCTGGCTGGTCTGTGCCTGTACTCCGTCTATGGCAACCGCGCCGGAGGGCCGGACAGCAATTCTGGACGATAAAACCGGGCTGTTACGGGTCAAATCATCTAGCGGCTTACATTCAGCGCCACACTATGCCGGGGATCTCAATTTTACTCCTGAAGACAAAGCCACTCAGCGCAGTTACGCGGTCAATACCACACAACCGCCGTTTCAACCCAGCGGCACGCCTCCAGCAAAAGACGGTGATCAGAGATTAGCTAATCAGCAGGCCAAAGGTTCAGCCGCTGTCTTGAGCCCGCAAACCGAAAAAACGATAGGCGACACCTTGTCTGAGAAGCGCATCGAATGGGCCTGGTATGCCGGGGCATGGCGCGAAGCTGGGCTTGATGGCTTACAAAGCCCTGACAAACCGCGCAAGGTCATCTACAACGAGGCAAACGGGGCGGCTAATTTTCAGCCTCACCACCAGCCCTTCAATTATTTCAGCCGCTTTGATCCGACCACCCCGGAGGGCGCCATTGAACGTGCAGTTCATCTAAAAGACTATACGGATTTTCAAACGGATATTGCCAACGGCACCCTGCCCTCGGTGGTGTTCTTTAAACCCCAGGGCAGTTTGAACCAGCATCCCGGTTATACCGATGTCATGTCGGGTGACGCCCATATTGCCGAGGTAGTAAAACAACTGCAAGGCAGCCCGCAATGGCCGAACATGTTTATTATTGTCACTTACGATGAGAATGGCGGCTTTTGGGATCATGTTGCACCCCCTACAAGTGATCGCTGGGGACCGGGTTCCAGAGTTCCGGCGATCTTTATTTCCCCATTCGTCAAAAAACAGTATGTTGACCATACGGTTTATGACACGACATCAATCCTTCAATTGATTACGCGCCGGTTTGATTTACAACCTCTGCCCGGAATTCGGCAGAATATGGGTGATTTGATCAATACGCTTGAATGAAAAACGAAAAAGATGAGATTTACCGATTCAGCGTAGGTTGGGTTGCCTGCTTTTTGCAACCCAACGATTAACGCCAGGCTTTGAAATGTTGGGTTGGCTACTGCCTTCCGCAACCTACGTTTATTGAATTGAAAAAGCTATTCGGCCAGATTAAGCGGGCGGCCGGTTTTAAGATTTTCCACTTGGCCGATGGCGTGCTTGAGATCTTCATCGCTTAAAGTTTCCAGCAACAACAGACCGGCGCGAAGTATTTCGCTTTTTTTAGCCTGCAAGCCCATAGTCAGGCATTTAGCTTTGAGTTCGGAGATTTTTCGATAATCTGATTTGGGGAATGAAAAGCTGTCTCTGACCACTTTATTTTTCTTGCTCGATTTTTCCGGAGTGGTTTCTGCAGTTGTTACCGTTACGGTCTTTTTTTCCGATTTTTGAGTTTTAACTGGCTTAGCTTTTGAAGAGGCCGGCTTTATTACATTCTCTTCTTTGATTACAGATGATTCGGCTTCTGTTTTTTTTGCTTTAACCGTTTTTGTATTCATGACTAGGGTTCCTATACAGGGGACGTAAAACAAAAGTATAAACCGTATAGACTGTTCTTTAAAGCTTTATGCTGCGAACCTCAATTTTTATCGACGGGATTATCGGTCAGAGCCATTGATTCAGCCGAACGATTGAGAGATTCAGCCGCCAGATTGATGTCCTTGCTGATATGGCTCAATTCCTCATCCGCTATCTGCGCATTAATCGCACTGCGCAATTCCTCGGCATCCAGTTCTTCTTTGATTTCTGCTTTGATTTTTGCAACGGTATGTTGGGTTTTACCCAGCCAAAACCCGGCAATTCGGGCAATTTTTGGCAGCTTCTCCGGACCGATAACGATGAGACTCACCAGTCCGACCACACAGAGTTCGGAAAATCCTATATCAAACATGGTACAGGATTACACTTTGCTTTCTTCATGCAATTTGACTTTGGCATCACTGTTTTCTGATGCGTTGGTATTCAGTGATTTGTCCCCTTCACCTTCTTTCATTGACGAGCGAAAGTTTTTGATGGCTTCGCCAACGTCACTGCCTATCGTTCTAATCCTTTTAGTGCCAAACAATACGATAACGATCACCATAATAATGACCAATTGTGTCACGCTGATACCCATATTGACTCCTGATTATTTTGTACGAAATAGTGCATTTGTATCCCGAAAAAAAAGAGGCATCCCTGCCTCTAAATCGTCCTTGACCAACTACCTGCTCCTGGGTCTGCTAAAGCTTACTCTTTATAAACCAACGATACCGCCGTCTTCACGCGTGATGACGATCGTGGCTGAACGTGGACGTGCGCCGCTTGGAACTGCTACAACCTCAGGATCACCTGGATGTCTGTAGACTGCTCCACTGTCCGGCCAGTTACTAGTGAATGCACCAGGTTGTGAACGGTCACCTGGATGCTGGAAGTTAACAAACATGGTTTTACCATCGGGTGTAGACACAACGCCTGTCGTTTCCTGATCATTAGGGCCTGTCAAAAAGCGCTTGATTTCGCCGGTAACCGGGTTAGCAGCCAACATTGCATTAGCACCAAAAGGACCAGTTCCTTGTTGTGAGCCGCTCATATCGGTTTGGATCCAAAGAATACCGTTTTGATCGATCCATAATCCATCAGCACTTGCGTGGATATTATCTTGCGTCAAAGCTGGACCGCCCTGCTCCGGCAATACTTGACTATTGTTTTCATCACCGGATAACACAAAAATATCCCATTCGAACTTTTCAGCCCAAGAACGGTTACCCTGCTCACGCCAACGGATGATATGACCTGTGGGGTTTGGACCTCTTGGATTCGCAGCATCTATTTCGCCTGGAGCTCTGATGCTGTTGTTGGTCAGCGTCATATAAGCTTCACGGGTTTGCGGATGAACAGCACCCCATTCCGGTCTGTCCATCTTGGTCGCACCCACGACATCAGCCGCAAGACGGGTATTGACCAGTACATCGGCTTGATCTTTAAAGACCACGTTGGCATTGGCTGCCGCCGCCTGGAAAGCCATATTGTTATAATCCAAAGCTAACCATACGCCGGTTCCGTCATCGTAGAATCGGGCAACGTACAAGGTGCCTTCGTCCAGGATCTCACCTTTTACTGATCTGGTATAACGCGCCTTGGTGACAAATTTGTAGATATATTCATTTTGAGCGTCATCGCCCATGTAGAAAACCACTGGCTGACCCAGTTGCGGAGGAGACAACCAAGCGCCTTCATGGGCAAACCGGCCCAGAGCGGTACGCTTAACTGGTGTACTGTTTGGATTGAACGGATCAATTTCAACTACCCAGCCCTGGCAATTTGGTTCGTTGCGATAGTCTTCTGTCGCGTCGACAGCTTTTGTTGATGCATCAAAACGGATGTACTCATCGGCGCCGCTTTGAGCCGCTTCCCAGCGGTAACGACCGTTGCTCGTGCTGACTCCATAGCGGCTGTGTTCTCTTGGAGGCGTCGTTTTGTTGACAAAATAACCGGCCCAGTTTTCTTCACAAGTCAAATAAGTGCCCCATGGCGTATAGCCATGAGCACAGTTATTGATCGTACCACGCGTCATCGAACCATTAGGGCTGAACTTGGTTTTAACCAGATCACTGCCGCGAACAGGGCCTCTAATTTCCATCGGCGTACCCGCAGTCACACGACGGTTGTAATTTCCGTTGACCACATTCCATTCGCCAGTACCTTTATCTTTTTTGACTTCAACCACACTGACGCCATGTGCTGCGATTTCTTTTCTAACTTCGTCAGTCGGACGTTGACCGGCTACTAAAGTCGCACCGGCAGCATGAAATACGCGCTGATCGACATATTCATGGTTTACGCACAACAAACCATGACCGTTAGGATCATTTTTCATTGGGAAATAATGCATGCCATCGTGATGCGAACCAACTTGTTGCTCTTGTTCTTCACCCGTGTTCGACCCGTTCGCTTTATATTCTGGATACGTGCCTGTGACTGGTGTACCCCAAGGAATCAGCGCTTGCGCTTTATAGCCCAGCGGTAAAGTCGCGGTATCGGAACGTGTGACCGGAATCGCGTCGAAACCCAGAGTAGGATTTAAAGCAAACGGCGGCTTAGCACCGGCGGCGGGTGGTAGAAACGAACCTGAGGCGGCATTGGCCAGGCTGGTAACGCCGGACGCACCGAACATGCCGGCAACCGCTACACCTAAACTGCCCGTCAGCATTTGTCTGCGCGACAGTCTTTTTTCCAGAATCGTTGAAAAATGGGGATTATCGGAATGGTTGCTCATCGGCTCATCGCCGGAATCAATCTCAACCAAATCGTTATTAAAATCGTTCATGATGTCCTCGTCTCTCTTGCGGGTTAACGTGAGAGCACAAGAATAAAGATACTGTGTGAAATTGTGATGAAGGTTTGATGACAGAAAAATGTCAAAAGCATGACAGCAAGTCGTTGGTTCAAGCAACCAAGGTGCTTTAGGCAGGGTGGCATGGGTAGTGGGATGCATAAGCGACAGCGCATCCATCTTTAACAGCATTGGCGAATTTCGACTGTCGTCTATCCGCCCTTCAACGGCTTTTTCATTTACCGGGATGATGGAAAGTCCTTATGAACATTTATCCTAAAAAGAGCAGTTAAAACTTGCTAAACTATCTTAAGTAATTGATATCAATTGAGAATGAGGCGCTTATGCAAGAGATCATGACTCACCCATTGGGTGAAGGCCAATCAAAAGCATTGTTACCCTTAGCCGAACCCGTAACGGTCGACACATTTGGCGGGCGGATTCATGTCGAATGGAATCCGCAAGCGGCCGTAACGCCGTTGGG
>JAGXSU010000057.1 GCA_018333785.1 Methylomicrobium sp.
GTTCGCCTTATCCCACGGTGCTTCACTACTGGGTGGCCGGGAGCTATTGCGCGAGTTTTGCTTCAAGCGCTCGCGTGCTTCCTTGAGATCGTTGAGCAAGCGAATCGAAAGGCGACGCAAATCCTCTTCCGGCAGGTCAAGAAGCTTGTCTTCATCCAGTTGGTTTAGATCATGATCGCTCAGTTGCATGGCGCACAGAATAAGTCTTGGTGGCTTAAAAATACAGTTTTTTTGTGGGGGTCTGAATAGTTACGTTTTTTCACAGAGTCGGACTTTATCAAGTCAAAATAAGTAAGCAACTTTTCCTTGTCCCACAGACCGTCCGCCTCTAATTCCCACAAGTTTTTTAAATCGTCTTTAATTTCCTCGGCGACCTGTATATCGTCCGCTATCACATCGTATCTGTAAGTAACTAAATCGATCAGAGTTACCTCACTAACCTGGAAATCTTTGCACAGGCCTTGTATATTCTCCTCGAGAATTTCAAGCGCCTCATGCTTGTCCGATGCCAGGCAAAGAACATTTTCATAAGTGACTTTCAAATTATAAAAGCTTAGCGTTGTTTCGCATTCATCTGGATATTCCTGAAGTTCCTTTTGCAGCAAATCATAAAGTTGGATTTTTTCATGCCGGGATAGCATGGAGACGTCGGGAAGCTTGGTCATGAAATATTTGCTAATTTGTAAATTTAAAACAGAAAGGTAAGACCTAAAGTCATCGAAGATTAAACTTTGTTCCTGATCTTGTCGATAGCTGAACGGTCAAATCGTTACTGATGTTGTTAGTTTAACGCTATTGGCCTGGTAAAAACCTCAACGTCAGCTATCAAGAATTGCGAATTCACACTCGGCCAACAGCGGCCTTACATTGTTGGTGGAAAATCCTATAAGCCTGTCCAAAACTATTTCATTGTTTTATTGTTTGTCCAATATCGCTCAAACAAAATTCAAAAAACTCATTAAAACCATGACTTTTTATCAAGAACCTACTTACTACGAAAAAACCATACTCTCAGATTTACAGGGCGCTTGGGAAGTGCTGAGGGATGAGGTAATCAAAGAGCATGCTAACAAAGACTATTCTCGGTTGTTGCTCCATATTAATGAAGCAATGAGTTGGGAAAGCGTGAGGAATTTACATTCCATGAAAAATACCTTTGTTCTTATACAGAGTATCGCTCAACAAATTAATGTATCAGATGAAATAATTGATTTGGTGGAGGATGTAAGGGATATCTTATACGAAGCTTTAAGTGAAATTGAGCATGGAAAAATATTATAAATTTGCCTTGAAGCGGTATCGATTAGAAATATTTTATTTAGGGTATATGGAATTGGATCTTGAAATACTGTGTACCTGGCATTCGAACCGACAATTTTTCGAGAAGATCGCCGACAGCACCTAACCATTTGTGCAGGTCAGGACTGACCTCTTTATTGTAATGAATATAGCATGCCTATCCGGTTAGCCCCCAAGCCGCCTATATGTTGTGATTCCGAAATTGAACATAGCCGTTAAATCTGATGGTAGATACCTGGGCGGTTTACCTTAAAACTATAGGTAGTAGCTTTGGGTGTATAGCGGATAGGTAAGGAATATAGCAGGATGAAGTTTGGGAATCGGCCAACAGGAAACCGATGCTGGTTTTCATTCAACGGCTGGTTATCTTGAAAGCGGTCATTCAGCGAACGACATGATGGACATCCATATACCCAAACCCGACGATCAGGGCGCAATAATTATTTTGAATACTGAACGAACATAAATCTGAGCAAGCTGCTCGGCTTTATCGCATAGCGTCCCTGTTGACCGCTGGGTTACAGCGCACCGTCAAAATCATGCGCATCATAATCTGGCTCCCTCATTCCAAATATTACCTCGACGATCGGCAGTGCTTCTTCAAACTCAGCCGTAGTCAACGCGAAGCTCACTTCAACATGATTGTGATTGAGTCTCGCAATTTCAAACGCTAAGCAGGTTGGACTGAACTCAACCAATTTCAACTTGAAATGACCTATGTACTCATCATCGTCAGACTCGATGTAGCACTTGCCACCATCGAAAGATTCGAACTGACTTTGAACCATCAAGTAGGGTGCTGGTTGCTTGAAAAAATCGCGAAGCTTTTCATCGCTATCCTCGGAATCAAGGAGAATCTGGTAGTAGTCACCGCTCGCAATGGCCGATACTTTTTTAGCGTAAAGTTGCATGGTGCAGTATTGTGCGCTTTAGCGTCAGAACTCACGCGTTACCAAAGGCCAGAGCGAAGCGGAGGCCTCTGGGAATCGCGTGCAGGTCATTGGTGGCATTGCTCCATCCTCATGTCCACGATCTTCCTTGCCGCTTCATCTAAGTGCATGTCGAAGAATTCCATCGCTGCGTCGTCGTCAACGGTGATGCCGAAGGCATCTTCAATGTCGTCGAAAGGGGGAGTGCCCTCAATGATGTCGGGGGGGTCGTTGGTTGACCACATGCAGCACATCTGCTTTGAATCATCATCGTGCTCCAGGTACTGGCGACGGTGCTTCTGGTATATCAGGTGCAGCGTCTCGTAGACGTTTGCGTAGTCGTCAGTCATCTCTTGTCTCTCATGCCAACAAAGAATTAGATGGTTAAACCGAAAAACCGTGTCTATAGGATAATTTATTGAACCGCATATGACTTCCCTTCTCTATATCATCGGTGATGAATAATAATGGCCGGTAAAGTTTAAACTGTTGCCATTGAATCAGATTAAGCGACAGACCGCAACGGGTCGATAGCGGCTTTGGCTGCTTCAAAACCATGAAAAATGAATGTGAGCTATTTAGACTGGCTTTCTTAAATCAGCCAATTCCAGATCGAATTAAGGCTGATCATATCCATGCCTTGTGCCTGATTAGGTGGGGACCGCGGCTTGGTCGAACTTTTTCTTGACCTGGACTACATTCTTGAACTTGAATGGATTTGTGGTGAAAATGAACACACATTAAGAATCATTCCGGGCGATCAAAATCATCACAAGGCGGTATCCTGGCTTCAAATTAGCTACAGTAAACTACATTTTTCGCTGCTGTGCTTTAAACTTCAGGGACGTTCTTGGTGTACCCCATCGTCGGTGACAACAAAACTTGTTGATCGTAGGTCAGTCCCCACGCGTCGGCAACCTGAACGCATTACGCCTTATCAGCTCATATCAAGTCATCTAAAAACTTGGCTGGCTGGTATCATGGAAGCAGATGTGAGGCGGGAGGCAGTTGCCGCATATTTCATTTATTCCAATGGCAAGAATCAATCCCGAAAAACAGCTAATGACAAAATGGACAGCAGTGGAACCAAAACGAAAAGAGCGGCATTTTATTGTAACTAAACTGATATGTTTAACTGATGAAATCTTTGTTGTCGCCTGTGTGCTTGAAGCTGTGATCAATAAAAATAACTATGAAATGGACTGGCGCGAACTTAAAGACACAAAGGTCTGGAAAACGGGATGGGAATAAAACAACTCATCGCTAAACTCTTCATATTGATAATCTTTGGGGTAACGAGATCGGTGCTAGCAAATGATTTTATAATTGATGATCGAAGAAGTGGCAATCTGAAATCCAACCTCGGCATTGAATGGCGCGTGGTCACCGACCAGGTAATGGGCGGAATGTCCAGCGGCAAGCTCACCCTGGATAGAAATAGAGGAAGAGACTGTTTACGTATGCAAGGGGATGTCTCAACTAAGAACAACGGCGGTTTTGTGCAAATAGCATTGTCATTGTCTGATCAAGACCACTTCGATGCATCAGCGTTTGCTGGCATTGTCATGGAAGTAGCTGGCAACAACGAAGACTACAACCTGCATTTTCGCACTTCGGACCTTGGCTTCCCATGGCAATCCTATCGTGCCCGCTTCAAAGCTACCCGCGACTGGCAAACCCTCCGCATTCCTTTTGACGATTTGGAGGCCTACAAAACAACACAGAAATTCCGGCCAAATAAACTGAAACGTATCGGACTGGTGGGTATCGGGCGCGACTTTAAGGCGGATCTATGCCTCGCCTCTATCCATTTTTATAGTGGGAATAATTAGATGCCAACTACCTTGTACCGAATCCTATTCGCAAGCTTCCTGGGCATGGCTTCCTGTACACAGGAATTACCGCAAGTACTTGTAACCATCGCTGATGCGAGAATTCACAAAGCTAAATTCATTGATACAGGTGAGCCCGGCGATTCGGCGGGCGATATCCTGACCTTCGATCAGCCCTTACTAAACGAAAAAGCTGAGCCGATCGGCAACAATAGCGGCACATGCATACGCACACGCATGGGTCACAGCTTCCAATGCCAATGGACCTTGACACTAAAAAACGGCAGCATCCAGGTGGCGGGACGGGAATTGGATCAAGGGGCGTCAGAAATTGCGATTGTTGGTGGCACAGGCCAATACGCAGGCATCAGCGGGCAAATGGAATCCGTCAATAATGGAGATGGTACTTTTACACAAACTTTGCACTATTGGATTAGATAGTATTCGAGAATTATTTATCAGCCACATAATGCCCTGATCACCTTGTAATCGGTCCGTCTTCTTTGAAAAAGCCAGAAATGAGTTTTAAGAAGGTTAATAAAATATAAGGTTGGTTACGGCCAATATCTGCCGGCCGGGGTATTTACCAATTTGGCCCAGTGGGAGCGAAGCTACAATTTGACGACATATAAGCAAAAGCCACTTTAGACGACTCTACTCCGCGTTTCCCAAAACACATCGGAACATCAAGTTTTGGGAATTTATTTCAGGAGACAGTTTTGAGCGATGAAAATCCGGTATTTTGAGTGGCAGATGGATATCTGGTTCGATGTCTTAAAAATGTAGGTTTTCGAGAGACTCTGATTAAAAGCCCTGACACACAAGGCTTTCAGCCCAAATGTCGTCAAATTGTAGCTTCGCTCCCACTGGGCCAGTTAGTGACTCGATCTTTCTTTTTTAATTCTTTCTTCGATTACGATCGTTTGAAGCACCGCAAGTGATCCATACAGCTGCTTGTTATCCCTATTCTCATACATCAGATCACTGATTGAATCATCTGCCTTGCCCAACTCCCTCCAATTCATCAGATAGGGACTCACTGGCAGAAGGCGTGGCTCATAAACTCTCAATACGGATTTATCTCCTATTTGAGCTTGTTTTTCGTTCAGCGCCATTGCTCTTGCCACTTCCTCTTCAGGCGCAAGGTATTGGGGGTAATGCCGTTCTCTGATTCGATCAGTCACCAGGCGCCATGTATTTTCATTGAAATACTTTTGATTTTCCGGATAGGTGAGTTTTGCGCTTTTTGAATAGCTCCGATTGCTCATCCTTTGATAATTTTCATTTAACACCAGCATCTGCTCACATTCTTTACGAATAAGCTGAGAACTTTTGTCACCACCAAAAGCTGAATTGCCTGCCCTTTCTTCCTCGCACTCTTCGATCGACAACAATCTCAACCGATCTTGATTCGTGCGATCAATGGAACAAGCCGACAATAAAATCGGTAGCAAAAGAATTAAAATGATTTTTTTTTGCATACCACTACCCCTTGCGCCGTTTAAGTTCCAAACCAATGGCCGACTCCAGTTCGCGATACCCATTACTATTGCAAAGCGTGTCGTTGGCATGCCCAATAACAGTATTAACCGCCATCAGCTCATAAATTTCGATAAGCCTTGCGTTTGGTATTTCTTCCAATTTGTCTGGCAGCACATTCATGAGCGCATTGCGCTCTTGGATTGCTTTTCGCCGTTCCGTGGGCAAACGACCCCAAGGTCCATTCTTCTCAATTTTCATCTCAGGATAATGTTCATCAATATAAAGACTTTTTACGAAATCCCAGCAAACTGGATCCTCGCCTAATGGGTCTTTTGCAACCCTCTCGCTTTCCGAAGGGGATTGTCTTACCAGATTCATCTTTCGAAATTTCTGAAAATTCACAATCTGGTGGCACTCGTGATGAGCTTGCAAGTATCCGTGCTGACCATTGATTTTAGATTCTGCCATCCGCTTCATCGCACATTCATCGAGCTCGGCGTTTTTTATCAGCGCAAATCGCTGAGCTTGAGTACAGCCGGCTGCCCCAATCGCCACCATCATTAACCATATCAATCTCATCATCCCTATCCCCTAACATCAACAGAGAGCTGTTTGTCGTGTGTTCTCGCATTTACTATCGCATACACCCTGTAGAATGCAATTTCCGGATCCAGTGGCTTTTGGTCAATTTCGCAGTGAAACAATAAAAAATTTATTTGGCGTTTCGCTGCTTGTAATTTTTTATAAGGCTTAACAAGAAATCATTTGATGCTATTGATTTGTCTATTATTGTTAGATCAAAGCTCTTTTCCATTTTGTAAAGCATTCGCAGCAGCGGCTCTTCTCCCATTGCGAGTTTAGCGTTTTGAATTTTTGATACCGTTGATGAATCAAGACCTATATCGTCTCCTACGGCTTGATTTGTTTTGTATCGAAAAAAATATTTGAAAGCTGTAAGAAGTGCGGCAGCATAATTCTCTCCCTCATCGACATTGGCTAGTTTTAGCGCAACTAATTCCTCTGCAACTTGAGCGGACGAGTTTTTCACGCCATTTCCAGTCGCGTCCAGTTTTACTTGATTTTGTGCAATTTCCAAATGTAGTTCTAAAAGCTTTTCCCAATACTTTCCGTTGCAATTTTCTCCATTAGGCTAACAGCATTCACGTGCCCAAGTCGGTCCAAGACTTTCAGTCGTAGCCCTAATCCTAATTTCTTTGATCCGGCACGAACCTGGGACACGAAAGAATCATTCACACCCAAAAAAATCGCAACGTGATGATAATCTTCAAACCCAAAATTATCTTTTATGGCTTCAATCAGAATGGCGTCATTTTTACGTTTCAAGACAACAAACTCACCACAATTGGCCCCCAACTCAACATTATCATCTCTGACCGCCCAAACCATGGTTCAGTCTAGTGGAGATCCTTTACCCAAACTATTTTTAACAGAATCAGATAGCCTCCGAATGAAATATGTATTTTGAATAAATATCGAATTCCATCTTGTTAGTGGCGTCAATTTGCGGAAACTTCCATTTTTTCCTTCCTAGGGTGTCTCTGGTCGAGTTACACAATGGGCATAATTTATAAATATCAGGGTAATTCTGGATTGAAACGAATGTAGATTTGCAGCAACTGCAAGTCTTTCCTCCTATGTAAGACATTGTCACTTGCTGGCCGATATGCCAGGCGCGATTAATGGTAAGTAACTTTGGGCTATCCCCTACCACTTCCTCATAAAGCGTGTAGGCAGAAAGAAAAATCTCCCCTTTGGTTATATGATTGGAGGCATCTTCCGTTTCTGATGATTTGAGGTTTTTAGTTTTGGATAACATCTTATAGATGTTGAAATAGATGGATGCATGTAGGCAGTTTTGAGGCGACTTTATGATCCATTCCGGATCATACGGTAATTGCCCTGCCTTTGGTCTTTTACCGTGAATCTCTTTGTGGAATTGAAGTGCCGAGGCTTTGGATACTTGACAAACGGCTCGAACAATAGAGGGTCTCCCCCCTTTTTCTATAATCCCTTTAGCAAGATCGATCTTTCTTCTAAGTCCTATGATATCTGTCTCTTTCGGAGTCAGACGTAAGTGAGATTCAGTCATGCTCATACTCTTGATTCGATCTTGGAATGTGGATCAAGGCTGCGGCAATACTGGAAGTTATACCGGTTGGCGTTTTAGTGACTGGGATTCGAAATATTGCTTTTCCACAGTCTGACAAAGTTTTAAGTTCATCCATGGATAAGGAGGATATGTTCTTAATCTCTTTATCGCTGAGATTGAAACGCCACATAGCTTCCATAGGATTGCTTCTTGAACACTCTCTAGCGAGCATCAAAAATTGAAGGTTGATAGCCTTCAAATCTTCATTCAAAAGACTCATAAACAAAGCCCCTCTATCATTTGATATTAAAATATTCCCAGAGGCACCAAATGATTGGGCCTATGTCGCGTTCCATTTACGAGCATTTCTTTTAATAATTAATAAGTAATGCACTTTATCTAAATTGATTTATGCAGTCGATATAAAGTCCGCTGCGTTTTTTTTAAACTGCCGTTCTTTGTAATGGGCATGTTATGTAATATCGTGGAGGTTGCTGTTTTTTAGCACCTAAAAATTCGTAGTCCTTGTCAATCCTCGTGGTACGATTTGACCGTGACCCTTTCAAATCATCATGTTTTATGTATGCTATTAACGTCGAAAAAAATAATATCAACAATGAGTTACGAATGCAAATACATTAATTTTTTTTATTTGGTTTTATGAAAATGGTCTATCCTATTAGCGACTTAGGTTGCGCCGTTTTGCGAATGTCATTCTCTGATTGGCTTGATGTACGCGAACCTGAATTCTTTGATGTTGATGAAGGCGATCTTTACGGTTTTGTTCAACAGATTCCGTCCCTGTATGCTTATTCATTCACCGTAGTCTTAGTGAAGGTCGGCACTACGCTCTTCAAATTAACCGGGAAGCGGCGGAAGGAAGCGTGGGTAACCGGCACGCTGTCCAAACCTGATTACCTAACGGCCTTGATATTCGACATGACCGAAGCTGATTTTCAGACGTTATGCCGTGAAGCGAAGGCGAAGCAATTTGAGGCGCTACCGCCACATGAAGTAGTGAAAGCCGCCTACAGCGAATTGGGGCTGACCTTTGTTTCCGAGAGACTGCGTAATGGATTTATCAATGAGGCTATTCATATCGCGCTAAGGGGCCGTCAACGCTCTCTCCAAGACAAACGATCAATCAGAGAGCGCGAGGACATCAACATGAAAAAGGCTATTGAATTATTTAAAAGCGAACTCTTATTAATAGATGGCTTACTCCCTAAGTCGGATATTTTTACAACCGGTGTATTAGCCGGTTCTCTCATAATGCTCGGTCTGAATAAACCAATTACTGAATTTCTGAAACGTTTGAACAATAATCAAGGGAAAACTAAAGATGGGCTAGCTGACCCAATTGAATGTTTGTTAAAGGCAATTCATCGCCACAAGATAAGTCAGCGAACAATGCAGCCGCGTATGGCAATAGATTTGGCAAAAAAAACGGTACATGCTATTGCCATTTGGCTAGAAGGTGAGCAATCAGCTAAGTATTGGCGAATGAGGGATTTAACTGGGCATGAGTTGATGCCTCTGATTATGGAACTGAAGCAACTAAAGATGAAGAATGCGGAAAGAGATTTATAACCTATTGAAATCGATTATTATCCTTTTCAGTTGCTCATCATTCGCAAAAGACCCTAAGGTAGTCATTGTTTACTCGACGGAGGTTTTAGGGAATCCGACCTACACTGAGGTAATAGCAGGCATCGAGCACATCAATAGGCATGTTCAACGAATAGAGTCTACTGGCGATAACAATAATTTAAGCGCCATTCTTGATGGGTCGCATTCAACCCGTGTTATCGCCCTTGGCAAGGGGATTGCTGAGACAATTTACAGAACTCATTATCGAGAACGAACGTTGGCAGGACTGGTATACTTTAATCGGGACCAATACAGTGGTGTAGGTTTGGCGATTGATAATCGGGCGTTGGTTGAAGACTTAGCTAGATTATTGCCGTCAATCAAAAAATTCTTTGTTGTTCAACAATCCAATTTTCAGACCATTGATTATGTGCCATCTAATTTAAAGTCCTCTGCCGTCATGGAAGTAAGGGAGGGGGTTGATGCGCTAGAGACCATTCGTGTCCTTGGCCGGTTACTGGATGAAGCCACGCCCTCTGATGCAATATTTATCCCTGCGAACTTACCCAAAAATATTCTGTACGAAGTAACTAAGGTCGCATGGGATAAAAAAATCATCCTTTTATCGACCAACCTAAGTCACTTGGAGAATGGCGCTCTCATGGCCGTTTTTCCTGATTATTTTGCTTTGGGAGAGCAATTAGGCCGCTTGGTTGAAAGTTCTGGACCTGTCTACGAAAACATTAAGGTCATTAAATACGCACTGAATCGGCGGGTTGCCCAACACCTTGCCATTGAGTTCGATCCGAGTGTGTTAGATTCATTCGCCTTTAAAATCAAATGAGCCTGCTCGACCGCTACAACATACAACAGCGGTTCAATCTATTGATTTTCATTTCCATTTTCCTGGCGTCATGCTTCTTGATCGGATTCATGAACAAGTTGATTTCCAATTACATCAACGACTACACAAGCCATTACTGGCGAGAACATACCGCAACATTTGCTGATTCAGCCATATACTCTGTAATCTTAGGCTCAACATCACAGTCTGAATCCGTAACCCATAGCTTTGCGTCCGACAAGAACGTATTGGGCGCAACGATTTACGATAATCAGGGAGAGATTTTAGCTTCTTATGGCACCCGGTCTGTATGCGAACTAAATCCGGCTTTTCGCACTGAAGAACCCAGTGATGCGGATAACCGAGACTCCTGGTGCTTCTATTCGCCTATCTACCAAGAAAGCTACTTAGGGTACGTTGAATTAGTCATATCGAAAGCTGAATATGACTTAGTCATGAAGAAGCTTTTACTAGGCTCAATATTGATTATTCTCGTTTTCTCGTTATTTTTTATAGTCATTGTCAGGCGTTTGTCACGACTATTTACTTCGACTTTGATGGAAATGGCAAGGGTCCTCAATAAGGTAAGCGTAGGAGAGCGAGGAAATCGAGTTCATTTTTCGGGGTCATCCGAAATCAATAACATGAGAATTACGCTAAATGAAATGTTGGCTAATATCGAAACTACAGAAGCAGAGCTAGAGAAAAGCGTCGAAGAGCGGACGAGTGCATTAAAAATAGCGCTGGAAAGCAGCGAAACCGCCAACGTGTATAAGGCGCAAATTATGTCTATGGTGTCCCACGAAATGAAGACGCCTTTACACGCCATAGGGGGATATTTACAACTATCGGCTGAGCGTTTACCGGATGATCCTGCCTTCACAGATAATCGAGCATTACATGCAAAGGCATTGGTTCGCGTTAATGACTTGAATAATTTAATCGACAATATTCTGTTACATGCCAAGCTAGAGGCTGACCGTTATGAAGTGGCACTGACTTCTATTGCAATTGCCCCTCTGATAAATGCGTGCGCAGAGAATGTTACCCCTTTGCTTAACCGCAATCGAAATCAGCTACAGCTCATTGGCTCTGATGCCGTGTTTGTATCGGATAGCGAGGTTTTGCGGCACATTTTGAATAACTTATTGAGCAACGCGTGCAAGTTCACCACAGATGGTGTCATTACGCTAACATGGCGACTTAGCCAAGCTTTTTTAATTATTGAGGTTGCTGACACCGGCTGTGGAATACCCGCTGAGTTTTGCGATCAAATTTTTGATCCATGGTGGCAGGTAGACATGAGTCTAAGCCGGCGCTATGGTGGGCATGGCCTTGGGTTGGCAATAACAAAACAGTTTGTGCAACGCTTAAACGGCGACATTTCTGTTGAGCCAAACCTCGTCTGCGGCTCTGTTTTCACAATCAGGATACCGAACTCCAAATCCTAGCTTGTTCGTCTTCGGATAAGCTCTGCGGTAAGATTATTTTAATTGCATCAATAATACGTCTTGCTTTTTCAATGTTGCTACCCTTTAGCTCTCGTTCCAATTCACAGACTAAATTGCTCAATTTTTTCTGTTTCTGGTCGTGATAGTAGTCCTGATAAATGAGTTTTGCTTTATTTAATTGGCTACCGCATTGCGCTCTTAATTCCATCAATGTATACGGTTTTGGCAAATATTGACTGGCTCCGTTCAGGATAAAGTCTTTGTTATATTCTGGCTTATCAAAGGCCGTCATTACTATAACTGGCTGGTTCTTATCTAGATCCATTATTTCCGATAGCACTGCATCGCCTTTGCGCCCCGGAAGCATGTAGTCAAGCAAGATAAGATCGTGACGTTTCTTTTTCCATAATGCTACACCTTGTTCGCCGTCTGGAACTGTATCAACCTCATAGTCGCTTTTTAAGGCCTCAAATACTATTTCTGAGGCGTCTTCATCGTCCTCGATGACTAGAACGCTGGCCTTGACCTGTCCTCGCCGCCCGCGAACATATCCGGCGCTATGGGCCATCTGAAGATTTTCTACCAAGTCAGCAATTGAAGTGACGTGGAAGTGATGTTCTTTGGCGAGAATAAGCGGTACCTCGGTGTCACAAGTTTCGCTTATCAAGTAAATTGGCACCGCATGTCTAACCAATTTCTTCGAATATACCAGTTTTGATAACTGCCATATATCAGTGCCATCGAACGAATAATCTGTGACAATGAAATCATATTCATCGCTCTTTAAGGCCTCAATGAAATCATCGATTGTCTCTATGACTGATGTACTTCAGCTTGCGCTTGCTACACCCAGGAATTGTTTGGTGATCGCATTGCTGATTTCATAGTCACTTGAGGCAACAATCACTTTCATTATAAATATCTTCGCTAAAGGTTTTAATTGTCCACCATGATGACCTGTATCTATAGTCAACTGTGGAGGGCTTGATTTCGACATGTACTTACATGGTCTGATTAGTTGGTGTAATTGAAACGATTACATCCCTCTCAGGCTTATACGTAATACTAACGGTTGGTTTAATGTCTTCGTTGACGAGAATTGTGAATTCTCGTAACACGGTGACAATAATCACCATCATTTCCAACTCGGCAAAATGCCGGCCAACACAATTGTGCACGCCACCACCGAACGGCAGAAACGTGTATTTATGGCGCGGAGTAACGCCACTGTTTAAAAAGTGTTCTGGGTGAAATTCGTTTGGCCGCTCCCACCACCTACCATCACGATTGGTCGAATACAGGCTCATTATTACTGACGTACCTTGTGGAACCGTTTTTCCTCCTACAGTAATCGTCTCTGCTGTATCTCTACTAAGGGCGATAGCCTGCGGATATAAGCGTAATGTCTCATAAAGCGCCGCCTTGGTGTAGATCAACTGTTCTATAGTGTCTGGCGTCAACTTGTCATCCTTGAGGCCCTGAATTTCACTGGTGATCCGTTTATGGACCGCCTCATGCTTACCTATGAGGTAAAAGAACCATATTAACGTATTAACAGTCGTGTCTTGTCCTGCCAGGAACAACGTAACCGCTTCATCCCTTAGTAACGCTCTCGACATATGCGAGCCGTTTCTATCCCTGCCTTTCATCATTAGCGAAATTAAATCATGGCCTGTCGGTTCGATGCCATCGATTTTGGCATCAACATAGGCCACGAATTGATTGATGGCTTTCTCCATCCGCCTGTTTTGGAGAAAAAAAAGCTGTTTTAATATTCCCTTACCTAGCGTCTCTGTTAGCAAATGCGGAAATAACCCTTTTACAATGGTATCAATCGCAGACATCAATAATTCTTCACTATTCGCTGATTTTGTCTGGCCGAACATTACTTGAATCAGAATGCTTTGAATGATTGCTTTTAATTCTTCCGATATGTTTACTTTAGTGATGCCATCGTTTTTAAGCCGCATTGCCGCTTTGTCGGCTTCTTTAAGCATAATGCCGTGCCACTCGGCGATTGCTTGCTTTGTAAACAGTGGCTGCATTAATCGCCGCTGGTTTGTCCATGTAGCGCCCTTGCTGTTAAAAAGCCCATCGCCGAACATTGGTTTTTTGGCTTCATAAAGCGAGTCTCTATTCAGTAGCCCCCGCGCTTCTTGATTGAATATTTCCTCGTAATGTTCAGGATTTGATGTAAACAAAAGCCTCTTATTAAAAAATTTGGTTTGCACAAAGTCGCCATATTTTTTGTGTATAGCGGTTAATGCACCTGCCGGATTTGTAATGAGTCTAACGAGATAAATAAGCATGACTAGAATGTCGCTTTGACTTGTCCCAAGACGGTACGCCCAAGAATGGATTCATCGCCCGGAAATAGAATAGGATTTAACGTTGGCTCTTTTAGAGTTGCATTAAAAATATTGTTGATTCTAAATGTGAATTCGATTGGTTTCGCTATCTTTGTCGATAGTGTTAGCCCCGCCGTAAAATAGTCGGATAAATTACTACGCGGATCATCGGACGGCCGTTTTCGTTCCCCAATCCAATTTAGCTGAGTCCCAATCGCCCAATTGTCGGTAATATCCCAGTGTATTAAGCCTTTTACCATGTGTTCTGGCATTAGGCCTGTATAGGGAGTGGATGGCAACCCATGATAACTGTAGCTAACAGCGAAATCCGCAGCGCTATTTAATGCGTACTTTGCTTCTGTTTCGAAGCCAATCCCATCAATTGGGTCGCTGTTACGAAAACCAACAGGGGTTACACTTGAGGAATGAGTGGAGGTGATTAAATTATCTTGTTTAAACCAATAAACATTGGCAGACGTCAATAAATCAGACGACCATTTTTTTTCTATCTGGAATTCAACCGTATTTACAGTCTCCGCTTTAATTGTAGTGCCCGGAGTCAGCGGTAGATTCTTCTCGAGAAACGAGGGTGGGCGAAATGCCCTGCTGTATAACAACTTGGTTGTCAAATTCAAATCGACGTTCCACACCAGCGCGATACGCGGGCTATACCCGGGTGATACGTCTGAGTAATAGTCATAGCGAAAGCCAGTAGTTAGATACCAATCTGTTGAGAAATTCCACTCATCCTGTATTAGCGCATAGTAGTTTGTTCGCTCTTTCGATGCTAACAATGGATCTCTTCCAAATGCCGATACTTCCGTTAATGGAATTTGCTGCACAAAAGTTGGAGTAATGATGTAATTGATTTTGTTAGTTCCATCATTCCAATTATAAATAAGTCCTGTACCGCCTGTGATCGTGTGTTTTTTGATGCCAACGTAATTGATTTGTGTGGTGAGTCCTGTTGTACCCTGGAAACCAGACACACTATTTATTGCGCCTGATGGCAATAATCCGCCGAATGTCCCGGCCGGCAACAAATTAGTAACAGTACTTGGATTTTGTCCCAAGAAATAAAACGTCGTTTTATTTGTTACTGTATCGGTAATTTCATTATTTAGGGATAGGTCAAGATTGTAGATATCATTATTTGTGCCGCCCGTATCATCAAGGGCATACGCGGCTCCAATACCCGTTTCTACATGTCTAAATCCTTGATAACCCGCTCGAAGCCGGATCATGTCTTTGTAGGCCACGTCTAGCCGCGCATCAATGTCTCCCCGACCATTATTGGTGAATCCTGGTGCATTGGAGACATTGGTTCCAAACTGGTTATCTAGAACTGTCTGTGCGTCTTGGTTGACTCGTCCTTCATAACCATTTGTACTACCCCCTTGTATGGCTACGCTATATTCTATGTCGCCCGATTCGTCACCGTATTCAGCCCATCCTTCATAGGTATCTTGATTGCCAAAAAACCCACCTGCATCGCCACCTTTGAGCGCTTTACCGGTTTTCAGAATAATGTTGATAACTCCGGTCGTAGCGTCACCACCATAGAGCATTGAACCCGGTCCTCTAATCACTTCTATGTGTGCAATATTCTTAACCGGCAGATTCCATTCGTATGGTTTACCTCCAAATAATGTATTCCGAACAGGTACGCCATTAATTAAAATCAATACTTGCGCGTTTGTCTCAGAATATACCCCTCGAAAACCAATTACATTAACGCCATTCCTGGCGTTGCTTACATGTACACCCGGTAAATATTCGAGAACATCCGTTAAGCGTCTAGCACCGATTCTCTCAATATCTTTGGCCGTCATAACCGACGTAACACTGGGACTTAGGCTTTGCGGCAAAGGGCGCCCTGATGCAATTGATTGCATTTGATCAGAACCATGAATCAACATGAGGTCATCTTCAGTTTCGGCAAATACGTTTTGTGTCAGACCAAAACATATCAACAGGTATTTTGCTTTTTGGGATCCAGTCATAGTAACCAATGGTTAAAGGTTATTCCATTTTATCTATTACGATATTTAATTCTTGCCCCATTGGATCTGTTGCTTCTTCAGATGGTGCGAATAGGATTGTTATGGGTATTGCTATGTCTTTGTAAGTAACTCTAAGGTATCGAACAGAGTATCTAACGTGACTATTCACGTGCTTTTTTTGCAATA
The DNA here is from genome assembly GCA_018333785.1 of Methylomicrobium sp. Lineage (GTDB taxonomy): Bacteria > Pseudomonadota > Gammaproteobacteria > Methylococcales > Methylomonadaceae > Methylicorpusculum. The sequence goes on from JAGXSU010000057.1 coordinate 16,075, forward strand.
AGAAACGAACAAAAATGCCCCGTCCTTACACACCAGTCCCGTTACTACTCGATACTTTTTGCTCTTATCCTGAATAATATTAATTTCTTTCACGGCTTTAGTTTTAAAAAACTCAACAAGCTCGGCTTCTTCTATAGTGTATATATTGATTACGTTATGCCAGTAACAGTGAAATGTAATTAAACACCGTTAAACTCAATAATTTTATACAATATAACAGGCGGATTCAACTCCGAAGTGCACTCACCAACACCAGGATATGAAGAAGATTAGCAGCTATAGTTTCAAGCCTTTTCAATCCGACCAAAGGCGAGAAATTACTTGAGAAACTACAACCAGCTAACCCAAAAACTAAAATACCAGATCGAGATATTAAAGAACCAAAAAGACATGGCGGAATTACTTCAGGTCTCACCCAGTCCGTTACCTGCTTCATTTTGGTTATTCGGTTATGTAATGGTAGGTCTACTAAGTTGGAAACGAGCCGGGCGCATAATAGTTTGACAGGATAAATCTTCGCTCTAAGCAATTAGCCATGATTAAACACTCGTGGTGTTTTGCAGTCAGGTAGGGTGATGGCATGCTTCTTCCTGTTAAATGAGTCGGTGCATTTTGACAACGTTTAGGGGTGAGGAGGCGTCCATGTCATCACCCTATTCTAACGTGGATTGACAAGCTCAAAGTCTCGGGAGCATGCAAATGGACGATAATTACTGTTTAATACGCTTTGTCGAAGCCCAAGCTTCTGTTTATGAGCACGTGTGCTCGGAACTGCGCCGGGGCCATAAAACCAGCCACTGGATGTGGTTCATTTTTCCGCAAATAAAAGGCCTTGGGCACAGCGCTGTAGCGAAAGATTTTGCTATTTCATCCCGCAAAGAAGCTGAAGCGTATCTGCAGCATCCATTATTGGGCCCAAGGCTTCACGAATGCACTCGACTGGTTAACGCCCTTGAAGGCCTTTCAATCAGCCAGATTTTCGGTTATCCGGATGATCTGAAGTTTTTATCCTGCATGACACTCTTTGTCCACGCCACGACTGATAACCAAGACTTTGCTACGGCTATTCAAAAGTATTTTGCAGGCCATGAGGATCCGTTAACGATTGAGCGGCTGGAGGGGTAAATTGGGTTGCCAAGTGTTCGCATAAACCAGGACTGGTTTCATAGGGCACGGAAGTGATAGGCTTAAGCGGGCGCAGGAAATCTGCCCGGCCAACAGCTTGTGTTGTTAACCCTAATTTTTAACGCTAATTTAGCTCAATGGTACTGTGATTGTACGTACCTTACGTGCTATAGTGTCTAAAAGGAGAAAATCTTATGATTTCGAATAAACGTACAGATCGCATTGACCTTAGAATTCATCCTAAAGCTAAAGAAGCGCTTCAAGCTGCCGCATCACTTCGGCATAAATCAGTCAGCGAATTCATTCTGGAAAGCGCCTTGGATGCTGCCGATGAAGTCCTGGCGGATCGCCGGTACTTTAGCCTTACTACCGAACAGTGGGAGGCTTTTCATGCCGCGTTGGATGCTCCACCGAAGTCCTTACCCAGACTGGAACGATTAATGCACGAGCCAGGTTTTTTCGATTGAGCCGGGAAACCCCGGAAAACCGCCAGATTGTTAAGCTCTATCAGACCCACGGTGTCGAGGCTTTTGATTGCGGCCAGGACAGTTTAAATCAGTATTTAAAGCGATACGCGTTAATGAGTCAGCGCGGCGACGGTGCCCAAACTTATGTGGGCGTATGCGGGGATAAGATCATTGGTTATTACACCCTGGTTGTCGGGGAAGTCGCTTATGACGATGCTCCGCAACGGTTAGTCAAAGGGCTTTCTCGTCACGGAGTGCCGGTCATGTTATTGGCTCGTCTTGCTACAGATCTTGCCTGGCAAGGGCAAGGCGTCGGCGCTGGTTTATTAAGAGATGCAATGCAACGCACCCTTCAAGCGGCTGATATCGCCGGTATCAGGGCATTTCTGGTTCACGCCAAAGATACTAAAGCCAAGGCATTTTATGAGCATTTCAACTTTTCGCCATCCCCCACCGACCCTTATCATTTGTTTTTATTAGTTAAAGACATCAGAAAAACCATGGGGAATAGTTAACATGGTCGAAACCAACTGGCAGCACAAAATCGACGTTGTAATTAACGGAAAATCCGCCGACATTGAAAAAATTGATGACACTTTTTTCATCGAAATGGCCGGTGTTTTCATGGCCTTACTAGCTACTTCGATGCCAAGCTACAAAAGTCTATTGTTATTGTTCAGAATTGAGTGACGCTTTAATTCACTAATCGGCAACATTGACATGATGCGTAGTAAGTCAGGAAGAATCAAGAGAGTCTTGACAAGATCCTTCCTTTACTTGAATCCTCCGGCAATGAGCAATTAACCCCACTCCTTCATTTCATTCAGGTAATTGCCGACAGCATTGACGATGAGCTGATGCTTTTTTTCCAGCAATGAAGCCAACAAGAGTACCGCCAAGCCTAAGCTGATTGAAAATAGCCAAGGTGCGTTGCTATAAGCGTCGACCACATAACCGCAGTAAAACAGAATGCCACCTAGTAAATTCAGTTGCCCCAGGAAGAAGGGCGCTTTTTCGCGAAATTTCAGCCCGCCCGTCACAACCAGGGCGATGCCGGTTGATAATGCCAATAACGGCGCAAAAGCTTGGTTATTGAACAAAGCGGTGAAAACCAAGCCGGTTGCTAATACCGATCCCAGCGAACGGTAAGCTTTAGCGTGATAAACCACTTGGGTCGATAGTGCAAACATCGTAATGGCGACCGGGATCGCCACTGTGTAAAAGTTATTGGATAGGCCAAAATGTTGCACGGTCATCGGACCTATCAAAAAGACGGCAACCGTGCCGGCGCATTGGCTTAAATAAATGACTAATGCTGATTGTGTGTACTGCTTGACAGCAAGGATGCCGACGGTGGCAGTCATGGCGGCAAGGGCGATCGCCAGCCAGTACGACAGGGGGTATAACAGACTTCTGCCGAGGAGTATCAGCAAGGGCAAGCTTACCAAAGCTCTTGCGGTTAGGCCTTCGGTCAGTTTCATCGTATTATCTGATTGGAACCTATGATCGATAAGGGTTATTCCGGCAAACAACACAATAAGCAAAACCGGCAAGCCAATGCCCTCCCGAATCGGCAAAAGCAAGGCTAGATTACCGAGCAAGGCCGCTTGCATCAAGGTTTTGACCTGACGTTTCGCCAACATGGAAAAACTGGTGTAGCTGACGGCAACCAACAGCAATACGGTAATGCCTAAATCAACGGCAATTAAAACCGGATGGACATCGCCAAATTGCAGCCAGCTATAGTCCGGTTGCGGTGCCTGAGCACCTTGCACGTAGGCATACACCATCGCACTGACTTGGGACACCTGCACCGGCAAAAAGGCCGCACCCAAGGCGAAAAACAAGCGTGCACCGGTGCGCTCCTGCAACCCATAATTGCACACCAAGCCGCCAACACACAGCGCCAAAACGATCGCCAAACTCACCCAATAACGGTAAGCGGGCAATAAATCGGCATGACTTTGAAACATAAAACCGACCGCCGAAAGAATAATCAGCAGACTGCCAGCCCAACGCAGATAACGGATGATTTGGCGGCTGGATGATTGCGGTATGGTTTCGTTTGGGGTACTGACTTCTGTCGAAGCCCAGTGATAATTGCTGATAGCCATGATAATTGTCCTATTCGGTGGGGTATTGGGTAGTGAGTTCGTCGAGCAGCATTTTCAATTCCAGGGTGCTTTCTTCCTGCACAAACTCATCGGCAAAACTGTCTTTGATGGTCGCTACCGGGCTGGTCAGTTCTGCGCCGATGACCGACTGTTCCCAGCGTTTAAAAATCTCTTGCGCCCCGGTTGAGGGGTTGACGTGTTCGGCACGTAACGAAGTGTGTAACTGAATCCGGTTTTGCCGGGCGGATAGCACCTCTTTTTGCGTATACGACGCGTGTAACTGTGCCTGGATATCCGCTAAATCTCTCTGGCATTGGTCGAATTGCGCCTTGGCCTTAGCGAGTTCCGGCTCGATTGTCTTCATTTGCTTTTGGACTTGGAGCAAGCGTTTGACACATTCCAAAGCCTTGGCTTCGTCTTGGTCCTTGATTTTAACTGCCCGGCTCGTCCAAATTTCAGCTTGTTTATTCAGGTCGGACCTTTTTGTTTCAAACTGTTGAATCATCTCTTGGAGACGATGTTGGTGGAGGCGGGTTTTACCTTGGAAAGCTTCCAATTCCTTGATGGCGACCCCGGCGACGGCTTCGTGGTTTTCAAAATCGTCGGCGACTTCGTCCAATTGGGCTTTCAGGGTAACAAAAATACGTTTTAAACTGTTCATAAAGCTGTCCTATCTATGTGTGATGACAGATAGGGTTTAGCAATAAGAGAGCCAGTTTTTTAATACATTAAATAACAATGAGTTAACCTATTTTGCACTTTCGATCTCTTAAGCTATAGTCATAAAATGACTACACCCCATACATAAAATGAACAAACTAAATTCAGAACAGCACGCCGTTTTTGCCAAAATCGCAGCGTTAGCGTTTGTAAATCCCTTCAGCCGCGAACGCGAACAGACTGATTGGCAGGTGCTCAACCTGCATCCACAAGCCATTTCGGCTGCGGAGCGACGAAAATTAGTGATCGAAACAATAAACAGCCAGTTCCAGACTTTAACCCGGCAACAACGTTTCGATATCCGTCATTATCAAGGCAAAACCCAAGCGATGATGCAGTTGGCGTGGCTGGTTAAAGTGTTTTACAGTTATCAACAAGGCTTTGATGATTTTATCAAGGCGCAGCAAAAAGCCGGGGACAAGGCCCTGGCTCTTCCGTTTGCCAAGGCCCTTAGCGAAGAATTTGAACTGGCAGGTTTTACCCCGCAACAAGCTTCACACTCCATCGCGCTGTTGTTCCAATTGCAGCGTGCCTTTCGCTTTATTGATGAAGCGGTTTCCGGCACCAGTTCGGCTATTGTCGAATTACGAACGCGGCTTTGGAACAATATTTTTACCTTTAATCCGGAGTGGTATCTCAATTACCTGTGCAAGCGTATGGAGGATTTTTCGCTGTTATTACTGGGCGAGACAGGGACGGGCAAAAGCCGGGTAGCGAAAGCGATCGGTTGCTCGGGGTATATTCCTTTCGATGCCTCAACGGGTAAATTTATGGAAAGCTTTACCGTCTCGTTCAGAGCGATCAACCTGTCGCAATTTTCCACGGGTGTATTGGAATCGGAATTGTTTGGCCACAAAAAAGGCGCATTTACCGGGGCAATCGACAACCATCCCGGCTTGTTCGCTCAATGTAGTAAGCACGGCTCGGTGTTTATCGACGAAATCGGTGAACTCGACATTCCCATCCAGGTTAAATTGCTGAATGTCTTGCAAGACCGTCTGTACAGCCCGGTTGGCAGCCATGAGCAACGCCGGTTTGAAGGCCGGATTATCAGTGCCACTAACCGGCCGATCGAACAATTAATGGCATCAGGACACTTTAGAAAAGATTTTTACTACCGCTTATGTTCCGACGTGATTACCTTGCCCAACTTACAGGAGCGCCTCAGCCAAGATCCCAATGAATTGCGGGCATTAATCACCAGTTTAGTGCACCGGGTCATTGACTCACCGGAAGCGGAACTCATTGACAGGATTGAAGCCCGTATTCGGGAAGTCGTCCCCAAAATGTACCACTGGCCGGGTAATGTCAGGGAACTGGAACAATGCATTCGGCGGATTTGTATTACCGGCAGCTATCAAGTCCACTCATTACCGACTGTTACCCTCGCCAATGAGCGAATTGTTCAAACAGATGCCGAAGGAAAATACCTGTCAGCTCAACAGTTGTTGCAAAAATACTGCCGCTTTTTATTCGACCAGCATAATAGCTACGAGGCCGTTGCCAGAATTGCGGGTTTGGATAGGCGAACGGTGAAAAAGTATATTGACTTAGGTGATCGTGGGTTGCAATAGACCTTAAATGCTCAAAGCTTCAGCGGCCATAGGACCGTATCAACCCATGCCTAAACGCTCGGCCCATTTCTGCAGGTCACGACTGACCGCTTTATGGTAATGAATATGGCAAAATGAAGTTTGGCAATCAGCTAATTGCTGACCTTGGTATTTTAGTTTTTGTGACAGAAATTAATCGTTTCGCGGCAAGCCTCATCCTGAAAACATGGCGGCATGGATGTTGAGCATTTTTGACCTGTCTGGCGACAGAATGGGATGAGTCTTTTTCTAGACAAAATCAGGGAAAAAACAAAGTCAGGACTTGCATTCAAACATTTCTTGGCGCTATGCGATTCGCATCAACAGGGTCAGCTTGCAATCATGCATTTATAAAATTGCTTGAAAGACCGCATTCCAACCAATTTATGTCACACAATTCATGAACAACTAGGACTGGATTGGGTCGGGTGTTGACCGTCCGCTCTTCAGATTCATCGCCGGAAAGCTGTCATTGAATTCCAATTCCTGAAAGCGGCCAGTCATCACTGAATCCTACCGACCCAAACCCGTCATACGACGGTCTCCAAAGCGGCCGCATGCCCGAGCATCGTTTCTCGGGTTTCGCTTCTACGAAGCAGCCTTTCGTGGTCTCCGGCATCGGCCAATTCCCGCCGGACAACACTCAAAAACCAACGACTGCATACCAGCGTGTTGCGGTCAATGACTTGGCCGATTAAAACTATTGGAGCCTTTAACACTCTATATCGGGGAGTTTCCTGCTCCAGTTAATTGGGTACGTTACAACGACAACTGCAACAAATCATCTCTCCATTCACAGAGTACCGGTTGTCCTATTAAAACAAATCAAGCGGGAATTATTCCTGATTATTCAAGCCCCTAATCGCCCAGTACTCATTCCAAGTTATTCTCAACAGCTTTGAATTGCGATTTTCAGTATAAAGATGCTTATTTCAAGTAAAAAGCGAATTTTTGTCGTTATTTTATGGCTGTTGCTATCGCCTTTGTTAGTTACTGCCGCCAACATTCCAAATACAGCGCAGTCGGCCACAGCGAATCAGACATCAGCCAGTACCGATATGCTTGGCGAGCGCTTACGGACACTCGCAAACCAAACCATCGCCGATTTGCAAAACCGCATCGATAATGACGCGCCTTATTTACCCGCAGAACGCGCGTCCCGACTCGAGCGTATACGACTGCTGCCGGACGGCAACGATCCCGAATTGACCGAGAAGTACCGGCGCATTCTGGAGGCCTACCGCATCGAGCTCGATTACGCAAAGAGTATCGAAACTTACCAGGACGTCTTACATGATGCGGGCAGTGACCGCCTGGTGGAATTTTTGCGGGTTGGTAGGCTGGGTTTTTTTTACCAATCCCTGGATGGTCGAGAATCCGGCGTTTGGGACTCTAAACAACGGCAATGGCGACGCCTTTCCAGCGAAGACAACGAGGACATCAGTCTGGATTTGCGGATCGCGAAAGAACTGGAACCGCCGCAATTGATGATGGTACCGCTGTTTGGCCCCGAGTCGCTGCCAAGGTCCGACCGGTCAAGTAGCGAAAACACGCAACTGCCTTGGACTGTTGCAGCGACAGACTCGACCGAAATGGCTTTGGCCGGTAAGGAAGGTTTGTTCGCCGCGTTACGCGAATTCGCCGCCAATCTGAAAAGCGATTACCCCTGGCCTTTGCTGGGCCTTGCGGGGTTGACTGAAAACAACTTGCTGGACCGGCTTGCGGATAGCCGGGCCATGACCACACCCGAAGGCGTGGCGGAACTATTCGCGCTACTAAACAAGCTGCTGGATGCGCAATCCCGCAGTCTGAAATTCAACGCGGCGGTTTATGCGCCCACTGGCGTGGCAACCGAGCGGGAAGTGGTACGGATTGGCGACTTCGGCCTGATCGCCGACGGCCGGTATCTGGCCTATAACCGCGAAACAGCACGCCTTGCGGAACTCTCGCGCCAACCCGGTTCGGCGATACTGGCGCAGGCGGGCCGATTTGGGCAGGAATCGGCTTCGTTGTGTCGCGTGGCGATCGACGCGTCTTCCGGGCAGACCTTGCAATTGCTGGTACAGATTCCCAGTCTGGCGGAGCGGATCGACCAGGGCGGTCCGGTCGGTTACCTGATCCTGTTACTTGCCGGTTTGGCGTTGGCGCTGAGCGTTTACCGCTTCGCACAACTGACGCGGGTCGGCCAATGTATGCGCAGCCAATTGCTTGGCGGCAATTGGCTGCCGGATAATCCGCTCGGCCGCATTCTGAGTAAACTGGAACATTCGCCGATGAACGACGACGAAGCTTTATATCTGGTGATCGAAGATGCGCTGGCGGCGGAACAGGCCAAGCTGGATTACGGCCTGACATTTTTGAAACTGATTGCTGCGATTGCGCCGATGCTGGGCCTGCTGGGTACGGTAACCGGCATGATCGAAACCTTTCAGGCTATTGCCCTGCATGGTTCCGGCGATCCCAAACTGATGTCCGGGGGTATTTCCGAAGCCTTGGTAACTACCGTAGAAGGGTTGGTCACTGCCATTCCCATTTTGCTGTTGCATAGCCTGCTAAGCGGTAAAAGCCAGGCGTTGGGCGCGCTGCTGGAAGCCCACGCTTCCGCCGCGCTTGCGCAACGGTTGGAAGCGCGTCACCCTGTGCCGGGTAACGCCTAATCGACATGTCTGAGTTTTCCGACACGTTGGCGGCATTCCATCGGGCCGAACAACATATCGAAGATCTAATGGCGTTGGGCGGGCCGGTGATGTGGCCTCTGCTGGTCGTGTCCATCCTGCTTTGGACCCTGGTGCTGGAGCGTTACTGGTTTATGTTCTTGATTTTGCCGCGATTGATCGCTTACCAACGAACCTGCACACCATCCGCCGCCAGCCGCGTAATTGCCCAAACCGAAACCTTGTTGGCCGTCTGGCGGTTTTTAAGGCTGATCAAAACCCTGTCGGGCGTGCTGCCGATGCTGGGGTTGTTGGGCACAGTGACCGGGATTATCGAAACCTTCGATTTGATCCGGGTCTTCGGTAGTGCCGAAACTCGCATTGTTGCCCGTGGCATCTCGCAAGCCTTGATCACCACGCTGGCCGGCCTGGTGATGGGCTTGTTCGGGGTGGGCATCGGCTACGACCTCAACCGGCGCGCCATGGCCGCGGAAGCTACAATCCATCAGGTACTGAAACCATGAGAAGACGTAAGCGTTTCAATCTAAGGACACGTCCCGAGGACGACAACAGCGACCCGATCAACCTGACGCCGTTGATCGACATGGTATTCATTTTGTTGATCTTTTTTCTGGTGACTACTTCGTTTATTCGCGAATCGTCGGTAGCGGTGCGCCGCCCGCATGCCGATACTGCGCAGTCGCAAGCCAATGCCGATTTGGTGGTCACCATCAGCGCCGACGAGCAAATCTGGCTGAATGATAGCGCGGTCGATATTCGCCTGTTGCGAGCCAGCATCGAGGCGCAAAATCCGGCCGGAGGTGGCCGCTCGGCGATCATCCTCGCCGATCAAATGACCAGTACCGGCTTGCTGGTCAAGGTCATGGACCAACTACGCCAGGCCGGCTTCGAGAATATTTCGGTCGCCGCCAGTTCCGGCGACAGTTGATGACAACGGCAAGCAGCATCGCCCGGCCTAACCGGAAAGTTCTGGTACCCAGCTTGGCCTTGTTGGCTGCGGTGACGGTCAACATCTGCTTGCTATTATTGATCGGCGCCTTGATCAGCGACCGGCGCATCGAACTGGCGCAACAACCGCAACTGCAACCGATCGATTTCGTGCGGGTGCGCCCCAAGCCACATCGCCCGGAGCCGATCGAGAGTAAAGTGCCGGTCGAGGCTACCAGCATTCAGCAGGCTACCTCTCAGCCTCAACCCGTCGTAGCAAAACGATCACCACTGCCAAGAAAACCGCGCCCGGCAAAAGCCGAAAAACGGCTAGCCTCTCAAAAAAAACTTTCCGGGGTTGCCGCGCCAAGGCTGGACATTCCCGCCCTGGGGGATGGTGCGGCATTGCCCAGCGTACCCGGCAGCGATGCGCGTTTGACGGGGCCTCCCGCACAATGGAATCCCGAAAAACAACCTGCTCCCGCCGAAAGCGGGGACACGACGGAAGGTGGGGCCGGTGGCTCGAGTAGAAGTAAATTGGTGGCCTTATCCAGAACCCTGCCGGACTATCCGCCGATGGCGCGCTCTCGCGGCATTCAGGGCTGGGTGGAATTGGAACTCAGTGTCACGCCCTCCGGCATGGTGGGTTCGGCTAAGGTCGTCGCGGCCAATCCGAAGGGCGTATTCGACGAAGCAGCTCTGGAAGCGGTCAAGCAATGGCGATTTCAACCTGCCTATAAGGATGGTCAAGCTATCGAGCAACGTGCGCGCCAAAGGGTGAAATTCACGCTGAAGCAGCAATGAGGCTGAGACAATTAGGCTGTTTTTCGCTCCCGAGCCAAAACCAACCGGCAGTATTTGAATTAGTGATAGAGTCAACATCATCGATCAAATTTTCGTCACTTTATTCAAGTGACGAATAATCGTCTTCGGTGTATTCATTGTCTATGGGAGGCTATGAAGCGCTGAAATAAACGGGTAGCGAGTGCGCTCGAATACCCACCGTTAATACAACACGCGAGGTACACACCATGAAAAACATCCAATCCAAATATTGCTTGGTCGCCGCCATTGTTTTGACGGGGGCCATAGGCACGGTTAACGCGGAATACCCGAAAACCGATTTCAGCATCGAACAATGTCTGCATGCCGCGTTGGCAGAGAAAAACGGTGGGGTGGTTAAAGTCGAACTGAAAATCGAAAACGGCGTACCCACCTACGAATTCGACATCGAAACGCCGGACGGCAAAGCCTGGGATATCGAGTGCGACACTAAAACCGGCAAGATCACCGAGATTGAGCAAGAAGTCAAAAACGCCGACGACCCCTTGTTCAAAGCTAAACTGAAAGTCAGCGAAGCCGATGCCCGCAAAATTGCCTTGGCTGCGCATCCCGGCGACATAGTCGAAGTGGAATATGAAATCGAGCCCGATGGCGCCGCGTCATACGAATTCGACATCAAAGGCAAGGACGGCAAGGAAATGAAAGTGGAAGTGGACGCGACCAGCGGTAAAATCGTCGAAGCCAACAGTGAGATTTACCAAATCGGTCAGGAATAAGGCCTTTTCAACCCTTGGCAGTGCGTCTGTCCTAACCTGCGGCGCACTGCCGTCATAATCTCACTTCCCGCCTTTAGAACCAGTGCCGATGCCAAATTCTACAGGTTATTTTGGCTGGCGGCACCATCGGCATTGGCATGGCGCAAAACAAATCGCCTCATGGCTTTTATACGGCCAACTTGGTTAAAGCGTTGGAGGCGAGCCATATTGGGGGTAAAGATTCCAGCCTCAGCTATTACCGCATTACATTTGTCTCATTAAGGTCTAACGGATATGACTTTTTCTCGCTAAGTCGGCTTAATTTTCCTTTTTTCCAGGACGGATTGACAAGCCAAATCTAGTCGACCTAAACTGCAAAACATTCTGTTTTTCCGGTATTTAAAGTTGTATGAAGCGTTTAGTGTCTTTGGTTGTTTTGTCCCTGTCGGGGAGTTTTGCCTTCTACAGTTTACCTGTGCTGGCGGCTGATTTAAGCCGAGAACAAGTGGTTGAATTGAGTCATGATAAGAAGCACAAACTCAATTTAAAAAAGAAAGATCTTTCAGGGCTTGATCTATCGGGTATTGATTTAAGTGGCGCAGATTTATTTTCCGCCAATCTGGACGGCTGCAACCTGGATGGCGCGAAACTCAATGGGGCAACGCTCGATCGGGCGCAAATACGCAAGGCCAGTTTGGTTAAGGCCGATTTGTCCTCTGCCAGCCTGTACGCCATAGTCCTGGACTATTCTGATCTAACCGAAGCGAATCTCAGCAACAGCCGCATCATCGGCTTGTTGAATCATGTCAATTTAACTCATGCCCAACTGATGGGAGCCAATTTGGGTGCAGACATGGCCAATCAAGGCATGGCTCCAGCGAGAATCGAAATGAACAATGTGGTACTGACCGGTGCTGATCTAAGTAACGTTAATTTGAGGCACGCCATCATGCCGAATGCCAATCTGCAAAACGCCAATTTGCACAAGGCGCAACTGCAATGGGCTGATTTATCCAGAACCGACTTCACAGGTGCCGAGATTGCCGAGGCCGACTTTAGCAACGCCATTCTGGATGGCGCGAAGCTGAACAAAGCCAACGGTCGCGACTCAGCGCTTGGTTTGAAAAAAAACGCTAATCCTTGATTTGTTACATACCTTCACAGCTTTCTTATCCGCTTTCTAACTTAACCCCACCCTATTTGCCTATGTATCAATTCACAAAATCCATATCCACTGTATTGCCTATCGCTACTTATATATTGGCACTTACAAACCTGAGTGTTTGCACTGCGGCACCCAATGAAGATCAGGTACCTAACCTTGTCGGCACCTGGACTGGCGAAAACCAAACCTACTCTGAGAAAAAAGGTTATTTAAACTGGAATAAGACCGTTCAAATTCTCGAGCAGAAGGGCAGGATATTCAAGGGACAATTCACCTACCAGGATGGCACCAAGCATTTTTTTGGTGTCATCTACCCAGATAACACCACGTTTACTTGGGTGGCAACCGATAGTAAAGGCTATAACCAGGGCCGTATTCATGGCAAGAACAATATAAGCGCCTGTTATACGGAATCCGGTGCGGATGCGACGGTTGGTTGTGCCGAATTGACCAAAAAAGGTCAATAAGTCGTCGTTAGAGCCGCCGTGTTTACACTCATCAACAGTAACCTTGCCAACGAACATTAAGGAATTACGAGCATGATCGGTATCTGGGGAAACCATTCCAGCGAATTCCTATTCGTCGTAGGCGTGTCAACATTGTTGATCTTCGGTATTCCGATGGCGATCTGGCCGATTCAATGGGCAAAAACTCTACGATGGGTTATTCCAAGCCAAACTGAGCTAGCCGTCTATTATGGCCGGTGCTTAGGTTGTGTTGCATTCGTAATTGGTGTGTTTGGTGTGGTGGCATCAGGAGGGCCGACTGTTCAGCCCTTTTATTTCCAGTTTTTGCTGACTTGTTGGGTTCTCATGGTTGTAGTGCACATTTACGGAGCACTAAAAAGAATTCAGCCTATAACCGAAACCTATGAAATTGGATTTTGGTTCAGTTTGACAATTCTGACCCTAATGTTCTGGCCGAGTATTCCCAACTAAACAGCGTCTCGTCGGAACAGAACCTGCATTGTTTTCATGTTTTTAACTTTCGTAGCTAGCTATAACAACGGTCGGCTTTCTGTGGAGAACTAGACGTTCAAATATTTATAGCCGCCGACCGCTGTGGGTCGCCTGGCGACTGTCCGCTCTTCAGATTCATCGCCCGAAAGCTGTCATGGAATTCCGATACCTGAAAGCGGCCGTTCGTCACTGAGTTAAACCGACCCTTAGCCGCCAAAGAAAATGAATTTGCAAGGACAACAAATGGCAAAATAAGCTGCCATTCAAAATGTAGGTGCGATTAGCTTGCGTAATCGCACATTTCGAAGCCAACATTCCTCCGATTACGCTGTCGCTAATCGGAGCTACGCGGGCTAAACTTCAAGGCGCCAAGGTCTGGAAGGGGTCGGTTTAACTCTGTGCGACCGGCTGCTTTCGGGAATCGGAATTTAATGACAGCTTTCCGACGATGAATCTGAGGAGCAGACAGTCGCATGACGACCCAAAAGCGACAGTCACCAAACAATTAAATTATGTTTTGCTAAGCTATAAAGCAGACATTCAGTGACTTAAAACTAGTGTGTAGCATTTGAGTTTTTATATTGGAATTGGAAAGCTAATTTCACACATTCCTCATTAAAGGTTAATATTTAATAACTTTAAACTAGATTGAGGCTGCGTCAAACAAATCATACTATGAGTTACTGAGTTGACAGACTCTACAGTAATTTTTTAACTAGTCGGTACTTTAAAAGTAACTACACATAAACCGAATTGTATAAACCTAAAAAAATATAAAGGAATTGTAAAATGATTGGATTTAAACAAACGACCGCTGTAGCGTTGTTAGCTGCGAGTTTTGCAGTAAGCAACACCGCTCAAGCTGGATTACTTTATAACATTATCGATTTGGGTACTTTATTTGGTGGTCCAGACAGCTATGGTCTCGATATTAATGCTTCTGGGCAAGTGTCTGGACAAGCAAGTAACCCTAGTGGCGTTGCTCATGCATTTGTCACTAACCAAACTGGTCAAATGATCGACTTAGGCGCTCAGTTTGGTAGGAATGACAGTATTGGCATGAGTATTAATGCTTCTGGGCAAGTTGTAGGTTTTTCGCCAAACAGTATCAACGCTCACGCCTTTTTCACCAATACAGGAGGACAAGTTATTGATTTGGGCACATTAGGGGGAAGCCAAAGTATCGGATATGGTATTAATGACTCTGGGCAAGCAACCGGTTGGTCTTCTACTAGCAATGGTGGTTACCGTGCCTTTGTCACCGGCCCTGGCGGACAAATGATTGAAATGGGCACACTTGGCGGAGCCAATAGCTTTGGATATGGAATTAATGCTTCTGGACAGGTTACCGGAGCGGCCATGACAGCAAGCGGCAGTTTACATGCTTTTGTCACAAACTTAAGCGGACAAATGATTGATTTGGGCACTTTACCTGGTGGACACGATAGTCTTGGATGGAGAGTTAATGTTTTCGGGCAAGTGACTGGGCAGGCAAGTACAGCGACTGATAGTCGTCATGCCTTCGTTACAAATCCAAGCGGACAATTGATTGACTTAGGCACTTTAGGCGGTCACGATAGCGTTGGATCAGGAATTAATGCTTACGGTCAGGTAGTTGGTTATTCCGATACAAAGAATGGCAGTCGAGAAGCATTTGTTACAGACAACGGCACTATGGTGAACCTAAATACGCTGCTGGTTTCAAGTGCAACAGGCTGGGTACTTAAAGAGGCCAGAGGAATAAATGACTTAGGCCAAATCACTGGATATGGTATGAATAATGGGTTAAATCACGCATATGTATTAACGCCCGTAACTACTGTGCCGGTACCAGAAGCAATCTGGTTGTTTAGCTCCGCAATTTTGGGTATTACAGGCTTAAGTCGCCGAAAAATCAGGAAATAATATAGTTAACTCTAAATTAGTTATCACAAAACCAAATCCAGAATTGAAGTTATAATTCTGAGCTTAAATTCTAGCAGCAATTAAAGTAACAATTGTTTTCTATTGCTCAGAGACCTAAACGTTTAGCGCATCCTATACTCCTGAGTGAGTGCCCAACACCATCTAATCTAAAGACTTATTTAATAATTTGGAGTTATGAGGTCAATATGGAGCCATCTACAGTTTCAAAACAACTATTTTTTAATACGGTCAGAATTGATACGCGTAAGGCTGATGGCACAACAGGTTCAGGAACAGGTTTCGTATTTCTTCAAAGTCAAAATAGCCTTCATTACCCGTTTATTGTCACAAATAAACACGTTATCGCAGACTCTATTTCAACGGGAATAACCTTTATAACCAAGAAAGATGGCAAGCCACAATTAGGTAATGGTTTTAGATTAAGTATCGAGGGGCTAGGTGATGCATGGCATGGACACCCAGACGAAAATGTTGATGTTACTGTCATTCCACTCGCTCCTTTAGAGGAAAGAATAAAGGAGTTAGGGCAAGAAATTTTCGTTCAGCCAATTACCAAAGAAATTATTGCCCTTGAAGATGACTTGCGTAGTTTGGACGCTATTGAAGAGGTAACCTTTATTGGTTATCCCAATGGCTTATGGGATTCAAAGCATTTGACACCAATTCTTCGTAAGGGGCATACAGCAACTCCTATAGAATTAAATTTTCAAGGGAGACCAATTTTTCTAATCGATGCCTCTGTTTTTCCTGGCTCTAGTGGTAGT
This sequence comes from Methylomicrobium sp., assembly GCA_018333785.1. Lineage (GTDB taxonomy): Bacteria > Pseudomonadota > Gammaproteobacteria > Methylococcales > Methylomonadaceae > Methylicorpusculum. The sequence goes on from JAGXSU010000057.1 coordinate 32,047, forward strand.
CCTGTGTTTATACTTAATCAGGGAAGCTACATGAAGGACGGAAATGTTATTTTGGGAAGCCGACTTATATTTGTGGGTATTGTGGCGGAAGTTTTTGTTAAGCAAGACATAAACAATTTGCTTGAAATAACGTTACCAACTGCAAACAAGCAGTTCGCTACTATTTCAAATCAAATGATTGATCTCGGATTAGTATTCAAATCCACCACTGTAATTGAAGCTATTAAAAGTTGTATTGCAGAACGTGAAAAAGCAAATACCTAGAAACAATTCCTCGATTCGCTCCAAATTATATGATGTTTCAGGCATGATGACTGGCTGCTCTCCGAAATCATCCCATCATTTAACTGTTTACTATGAGAGTCAGCTTCTGGCCGTTATGACACAGTGATAATTTCAATTTGCTCGCCGGATACCGGACATTCGACTGGATTATAGAATGTTTTAATCGTTGAAATTGAATAGTCATCCCGACCGACAAGTCATGGCCGTAACAAGACGATCAATCTCTAATCAACCAAGCCAAGAGATATCCGAAAGTCAAATTCCAACCAGTTGATCAAATTCAACGATCAAGACTGTCGGTCATCAATCCAACCTCATTCTGCAAATAGCCCTTTAATTTTTCACTGGTCTCCATTGAGTTGCGCTTATCCTAGCTATCCTCCCCTACTCCGTTATACGACAAATCGACGTGCGACGGACTTTCTTGCCCGCACACATTAAACCCGTCCACCATTCCCTTGACAGGCTTTTTATCATCGGCAAGTCAAACTGGCATGCCATCACTGCCTGGGCGGACTACCTGACAAGCAGGGACCCACCGGCCATTGCCTATAATGAAATAATCGGCGTAATACAAAAAGCCAATTCGGAGTCCCTTTCCGCATTATCCGATGAATTGTCCCGTTCGGTCGGCTGCGTTAAATAAACCTGTCTTTTTATCACTGCAAAACGAGCTATTCGTCGGAAAACGCGGCACTTACCACCCGTTGCCTTTCTTTTGCATCGGTATCCAGGTACAACGAGGTCGTGCTGATGTTGGCATGACCCAGTTCATCCCTGATATAAGCCAGGGGCACTTGCCGGTCATTAGCCAGATAACTGCCATAACTGTGGCGGAGCCAGTGGGTTGAGGCTTTCTTGAGTTTGTTGGCCAGTCGCAATTGGTTGGCGTCACCCTCCGAAGTCAGGTGATCATACATCTGCTCAAAAAAACCTGACAGAATATGGTGGATACCCCCCGGGGTAAGATGCCGACGCCCGGTTCTATCTCGCAAGTTGGGGATGAGGGGTGCTTCGTGCGGAAGGAGATCAAAATGGGTTGGCAAGCCCCTCACCCTTAAATAAGCCTTCAATTCTTCGACAAAAATCTGAGGTAAAGACGTCTTCCGTTCCTTAGTGTTCTTGCCGACCACCTTCAGGAAATAATGCTCGCCGGCCTCGTCCTCAAGACATTCGATGTCACCCAAACTAGCGGCGGCCAGTTCATGAATCCGAAGCCCGGTATGGAAGGCAAACTTCAGGATAAACAGGGTACGCCGGTTTAGGGCAAACTCCGCATCTCCTTCCTGGATCAGGCTTTCCGCATAGCTAAACACCCCTTGCATCTGCGCGTGGGTAAAGGCGCGGTTATGGGTTTGCGGGGTCGTTTGAGCAAACTTGGTGTTTTGAATACTGTCGAAATTGTTATGTTTCAGGTAATTTTGTTTGACTAACCAGTCCATGCACGAGGCAATGACGGTCTTGGCGTAAGCGACACTCCGTGGCGACAGCACCAGTTGGGGCTGCGGGTTGCCCTGACTATCGGCCGATTGGCCGGTATTTTTGGGACGGTAGTAAAAGGGCTTCCAGTTGCCCCGGCTTTTGATGGCAGGCTCCAGGGACACCCACTGGCGATTGCTAGCATCCAGCGTCTTGAGGAAATGGACATACGCCTTACAGTCTGTAGTGTCAAGGGACGACACTGCTTTGCCACGCGCCAAAACCGCCCACAATAATAAGCGTTCCAGTTCCTTCTTATAGGCAGTGAGGGTTTTGGCATTGCCGTCCTTGAGAGATAACCAGCTGGTGATGGCATCCAGGTCATGTTCTGCCTGGATTCGGCACGGTTCCGCCGCGCGGTTACTGCCCTGTGAGCCACTGAGCGCCTCCGGGATAGACACCCGTTCCAACGGCGCTACTTGACTAAGGGGGACCGGCAAGGCCAAGGGCTTGCGCTTCCTATTCAGTTGGTAGCCCAGTTGTAGGGCATGGCTGTCAAAAAAGCCCAGCAAGTTTTTGAGTTCCGGTGCCAAGCCCTCAGGCAAAACGATATCCCCGGCAAATGTCCCTTCCAAACAATCAACCAAGTCCGCTAGGGACTTAATGTTTCCGGGTAATTCACTCAGAACACGTTCATCGAACCATTGCCCCACCTCATCTGCCAAGGTAGGCACGGGGTCTGGCAGGCTATTGAGGCGGTCCAATGCCTTGAGGAACCCCCGCCGCCATTCATCGGAGGTTTGGCGTTCTCCCAGCCACTGACCCAGTGAATCGGACAGGCGATAGTACCTAGACTTATTCGCTAGACCCAGGCGCAAAACCTTGACCTGCATTTTGGCCGGCACACTGCCTTCTGGCACCTGGTCCTCCAGTACCTCCCAAGCCAAATAATAGGCCCACCCGCGCAGTAACGTGGCATCAGCAAGATTCATTTCACATCCCCTTTCAGCCCCTCAACGGGACAATTTTCTTTTATCAACAAAACCAACAACTTATCCAAAAATTTTACCTAAAAATCCGGATCGGACGTCTGGCCTAGTTAATATAATCGGAAACTTGTTCTATTAAGTATAATTATAGTTATATTTAATATAAATTCATATTAATGAATTATTTTAGTGTTTTAGTTGATAATTTATTCACTATGACCTATCTTATTCCCCGGGAAGCCCGTCATGCCTAGAAACCGCCCAAACGGAGCTTTTTGCAAGGGATTGAGTCCTGTAATTAGGTCTCATGCCGCAAGCATCGCCCTGAAGTTGACCCCGAGTTCAAGCGCTGGGAAAACGAGTTTTCCCAGCATTTTGACTCACCTGCGTCCTTATTAACGGGTTGGGCAACTGGGAAGCCTGTAAAATCCAGCCAATATGGCCTTGAACATTATGAAACGATCGATTTAAAGCGGCTAAATCGCCCTCTCACCCGGTGAACCGATGAACAAAACCAGCACTTACAGCAAGGCTTATGAGGCCTGTGAAGCCTTTTTTTTGGAATCGGGCCAAGTACCCACGATAGAAGCCATCAGACCGATGATTGGCGTCAATAGCCCTTCGATTATTTCCAGCGCCATTAAGAGTTGGAAGCAGGACTTATCGCTCAATGTCCGCAGCCAACAAGGGCTAGACCCTGGAACGCCGAAAGCCTTAATGGACGCGGCCAATGAATTGTGGGCACTGGCGCTAACGGAGGCAAAAGCCAGCATCAAGGATAAGATCTCAGGGCTAGATGCTAAACAACTCCAATTGGACCAATTAACGGAAGATCTCAAGAAAGAAGCTGACCGCATTGGCCAATTAGTCAAAATCACTGAAGAAAAATACCAAGAAGAAGCCACCTACCTCAAAAAGGAAAACGAACGTCTCGCCGCTGAAACGGCCACGGCATTAGCCCAGTTAGAGAGTTACAGAACGACCGTCAGCGCAGTCGAAATGAAAAATGCCGTACTCAGCGAAGCAATCCGGCAAGAGAAGGAAAAATATCAGAAGCTCGATATTCAATATGAACGGGAACATGAGTGGTCGTTCAAACGGATCGAAGAAGAAAAAGAAAATCATCGCCGTGAGACGGCACAGGACATGTATCGTTTACAATCGGAAGCCACCAGGAACAAGCAAGCTGCGGAAATAGCCCAAACAAAATTAGGTCAACTCAGCCAGCAATTGAATGAATACCGGGACAAGGTCAGCCTATTGGAAACAAACCTAGCGGAAGAAAAACTTAAATTAGCAGGATTGACCTTGGACAAGGCTAATTTACAAAGTGAAATTAATGTCCTACAAGAGCGGATCAGAAAATTGACGACTAAAGTCAAGAAAAGTACGATTCAGAAATAACATCATAAATTGTCAGAATGAAAGTATTTTTCTCACCCTCTCCAATTTGATTGGGAGATAGGTAGTTGAAAAGACTTACGGAATAGGGTTCTTTTCACACGCACTGTAAAACAAGCACCTATGACCACAATTCAAATCGGGCGAGAAGTTAAATATGGACTAAAGCTAACACTCAATTGATCTGGTTAGGTATTTGTAATTATCAAACCAAGCATTCTTCTGTTTATTGCTGCACGAATAATTGAAGATTGAGTAGCATTCAAGCTTGGGTTCAATAAGGCTACGCGATGAGCTTCTTGATTAATTTTATTAACAACACTCTCTGGGACACTAAAAACATCTTGCGCATTTGGCTTTATCATCAGTTCAGATAAAAGGGCACCTTCCCACCCTTCTCTCGAAAGTAATTCATTTATAGCTTCTACAACCCACTTACTTTTTTGACGCATATTATAACCATCGTTAAGAATCCTAACAGGCAACGATGATTTCAGTGAAGAAGGTAATTTAACGGTTATTTTTCTAACTGAACTTGATTCTAATATATGTTGAGCTAAACGATCACCCATGTTTACGCTCCCAATAGATTAAAAATTCTTCAAAACCTTTTTTTGCATTTTTTGGGTTATCCCAATTTATCGACTCGAAATGATCTTTAACTTCACCTTCTGAGTTTGTCAGAACGAGAGTACGCAATGCCTTAAGGTTATCTGTTTTTCCAAGTGAAACTCTTGAGATTTTGTCCGGTGCCGGACGATCGCCGAACCATTTATCGTGAAGGAGTTTTCTTAATTCTTGATCAGCTTTAACTATTTCTAAAAGTTTGCTAAAGGAAACCAGGTTAGAAATAACTTTCTTTATTACCTCCATAACATAAGCATCTTTTCTACTATCAACTATTGCTAGCCATTCATAAGCCTGTGAGCGTGAAACGCCTAATGTGTCTATTAAATCTCTCCATTTTATTTTTTTACCTAAACTTTCTCGACGATCAGCAAAACTAATCAACCATCTAAGTTTATCCCCTATAGTCAAATCAACCCGTTGCATGTTATCAATCATTGCCATGCGTTCTTTTGTTAATTCATCTGGCCTACGTAATATTACCTTTACCTCAATTCGTTCAATATATAGAAGCGACATGTCAGGTTCGGGGTTTACTATTATTTCGTTATAGCCTTCTTGGTTTTCATTTTCTACAGTACGAATATGAAAAATAGAAAAAATGAAAGCCATAACTCGACGTTGACCACCTAGCAGTTGAACTTTCTTACCAGGCAAAGCTAAAGCCAATGGAGGGTTAAGAATGCCGAACTCCTTAATACTCATAGAAAGGCCGATAAGCTCTTCAAGCTGTTCTGATTTGACTTTGTAATTATCGTCACTTTCGAGAATTTTTCCCCGGTAAATATCCTCAAGGTTAAGATGAAATTTACGTGGTTGCTCATCCCAAAGTTCAATATCTGATACTGTAATTTGACGAAGTTCATATTCTTGAAGAGTAGCCGACTCAGCCGCCGCTATTTTTTCAGCCACCCTATTTATTGTCCCGGACTGAACACCTAAAGGTTTACGTTTTATCAATACACCAGGTCTTTTGGTTTTAGATTCTGTATTCATCTGAAAATCCTCTCAAATATTATTTTACAAAACTCCTCTGCCTCTATTCGGGCTGGTGTGTTTTCGTGCATTTCGAATAATGATCGTGGATTAGCGTATGTTGACGAACTATTAGCATACGTTTGAAGATATCGCATAGGTGGCTGAATAAGTTTATCTCCTAACACACTATTTTGTGACACTTGTTCTAGTGTTCGACGTTGTGCTGCCGATTGAGGGTCAAATTTAGTTGCTAAAATACCTACTAGCATTAATTTTTCAGCTTCCCTTGTTTGATTTTCTGCTTGCCACAATTGAGCCATATCTGCCATACCCGCAATGGAATCCTCTTGCATTTCTGTAGGTATTAATAAGTGGGTTGCTGCGCGTGCAGCTGAGGCGGTTAGTGCTGACGTTTGAGGAGGAGTGTCAATAATTACCAAATCGAATTCTTCTTGATAATATTCTATCGATAACATTGTGCGCATGTGATCAACCACTGCCTCTTGAACGCTCTTTCTTTCAACTTGTTCAAGAAAGTTTGTTAACTCTTTTTTGTGGGATGGTATGAAGTGTAAATTAGGGATATTAGTTGGATATGGCTCAACATATCCTAGTCTAAAAAATTGGGCTATAGACCAATATCCAGGTGGTGAATACGGTAACTCATCCCAAAGGGGATCCTTTGGATCAAAGTTTGGATGTAAAGGAGGGTCCATTCCATCATTTGTCATTTCTAGAAATCTTGCAGAAAAATTACATTGTGGATCGATATCGATCCCTAAAACCCGCACACCTTCCCTAACTGAATATTCAGTTAATAATTTAGAAAGGGTTGTTTTGGCTACTCCACCTTTATGATTGCTAATAGTAAGAACCTTTAAGTTAGAGTATGTCGGTATTATTGTTTGCTCTCTGGACATTATGATTTCTCCAGCATCATATACATTTTTAAAAAACGTCCGGTACCGGACGGTATATATTCTTAGTCATACCTGCCTCTTGATAGTACCATAATAAGCAATATTTTGTGCTTCGCTAATTAAAATTTTTTCCAAATTTGGGCGTTTAACATTTTTTAAATAAGTGTTATAAAAAGTCGGCAACGCTGAATAGCATTGGATAATTTCATGCTCGTATGAAATCATGAGCAAGCACAACACTGTTATCCTCCTTCATGGCCTCAAATTCCACTTAGAAGCCAAGAGAAAAAACCTGAATCACCTGCTCTAGTTCCAAATTGTGCCAGCCGCTTTGTTTAGCACAAACTTTTGTGTGATGAACCCGGAACGGTTAAAAATGGTTAAACCATAATGTGGTAGGAAGAAATAGCCTGGCAGAATAATACTGGTAGCAAGCCGACCAATAAGCTTCGTTGAGTTACGTAACATTCCTTCTCGATACTTACAGCAAACAGCTAAGGCCCTCAATTACATGTTCAAGGACGGACGCTTTCTACAAAAACAAGTCGTTGAGTCATCTGCAAACCTGCATCCTTCCCTATTTGCAAAATTTATTTGATAAAAGCTTTTAATGATAAAAGTTCAAAAGGTCGAGTTTAGCTTTATACAAGACGCACTGTATTAACCAAGCCCATGTCAGCTACTTTGAAGCAAAAGTAAGGATTTAACCGCCAACACACCCTTGCTCATCAAGACGATGAACAAGTCAACCGGTAGACTGTTCGGACCGACACGTTTGATTTTCCGTGAGCTGTTGACAAATTCAGCTAACGAGTAAATTGTTTTAGAACCGGCGATTTTATGTGTCGGTTGCAAACATATAGCGAATAATCAGTGGGGTATGTAGGCAGTTTTATTGGCATCTGTGCAGATTAAAATTTTGTTTCTGCGATTGAAAAATCATTGACTAAAGAAATCAAACCAGATGTCTACCTAAAAAAGTTTTTTGAGGTACAAACTGATATGATTTCTGCAATTATTTAATAGGGTTGAAGTTAAAGGTCATAGTAATTGTTATGCCTATATGTTGTTGTTTATAAATACAACAAACAACAATATGTTGTTGTGTACTTTATTATGCTTAACCTTTTGAATAAAAAGAAAAAAAATAAAAAAGGTAACCAAAATTGTTACTATAAGTCACAGATTTTGTTAATTATCACCCTTAAATTGGTTTATTAAGTCACTACATCTGGTAATTTAAGTCACATCATTTGTTACTAAAGGTCTCTTTTTTTGTTAAAAAAATTGCATTAGGTTACTTTTTTTGTTGCTAATAAGTCACCAGATTTGGTGATAGCTTTTGTTAGGTCATATTATTTGTTCTAGAGCTCAAGGCTTACAGGTCAACGGTAAACCGATTATGGTCTAATACACATTCAACTCGATGATAAACACAGGTAGGGATTAACAAAGTCAATGGGATGCGGGTAGAGATACACCTCAGTCAGTAACAACACAGGAAACATAGCCAGCACGGTTACCGCAAGAACTCAGCAATTGCTTGACCTGCTCTACATCATTTTAGTAATCCAGCTAAATAGGGCGCCATCGTTAAAGAACAAAGAAAAGCCCTGAACAGAAGCATATAGCACACCCCTATCAACCTGAACCCAAGCAAAGCCAGCGGATGGAATTTGTAATTTGCGTTTCCATTAACATAAATTTTGAGTGGACAACTCCTGCAGGTGACAATTTCTGACTTAAGATAATTCTGTGTTTTGTATTGAATTTTCTCAAAGTAGTTAACGTTCGGAAAACCAGACCTAAAGGTACGGGATAAAATTACTCATAGAATTAAGCGTTTATCTTAATAAGTTGATTATAAAGTCATGTGACTTTGGTTCTTTGAAATTATCGCAATATGATCAATCAAATTCAGAACAAAAAAAGGTCACCTTATTTGGTGATTTTATATTCATCATAAATTTAGATGAGTAAATTTGGTTATGAGCAAAAACATGAATAGGCGTTGTTACCATATTTTGTGACCTTGCTATAAGTGCCTTAACAAATCTTGTGACTTATGCTTTCTGAGAATAGCGCAAGATGACCTATCAAATTCATAATATAACAAAGGTCACCTTATTTGGTGATTTGATATTGACCATAATTTTTTGACGAGTAACATCGATTTGAGTAGAAACATGAACTGGCGTCGTCAACAAATTTTGTGACTTAACCTGAAGATCCTTAACAAATCTTGTGACTTATGATTTAGGAGATTAATTTAAGATGACCTATTCAATTCAGAAAATACAAAGGTCACCTTTTTTGGTAATTAAATATTCATCATAAATTTCGACGAGTAAATTCATTTTGAGCAGAAACATGAGTAGCCGTCATTAACAAATTTTGTGACTTATGCTTTTGGAGATTAATGCAAGATGATCTATTCAATTCAGAGCAAAACAAAAGTCACCTTATTTGGTAATTTGAAATTGACCATAATTTCCGACGAGTAAATTTGTTTTGAGCAGAAACATGAATTGGAACCGTTAACAAATTTTGTGACTTAACTAGTAGTTCGTTTCATCAAAATGCTTACAATAAGAGAATCACCATTAGCTTGCCGTAGCTTATGTTTTGCAGGGACTATGAGGCTCGATCAACTTTCTAAATAATGTAAATGTTTTATTAAAACGTACTACTAGAAGAGTCTTAACAAATCTTGTGACTTATGATTAAGGTGAAAGGCGCTAGATGACACGTTAAATTCAGAAGAAAAAAAGGTCACTTTATTTGTTAATTTAATATTTTTTATAAAGTTTGACTAATTTAGAAAATTTTAAGATTATCATCATAAGACACCTAAAAAAATGTTTAGATTGTGACCTAACAGATGAATAATACATTCCCATTAACATTAGATTCTTTTGGCAACAAAGAATCCAACGATCATTTCAACAAGGCTGTTGGCACAATCCATATTAAAGTCCAATCCGGAAGTTTGGGGCTTGTCCAAAGGAAATTAATCAATGCATTCCATTTCATAGCTAAGGACGATCCTAGTCGAGAAACTCATTACATCAAACGTCAAGACCTGTTTGCTATGATTGGATATCATTCAAATAATATTATTGATTTTAAGGAAAGCGCTAGAAAGCTTACTAATATCAATGTTGAATGGGATTATCTGCGGGAGGATACGGAACGAGTATGGGGTGTAAGTAATATCATCTCGGAAATAGAATTTGTGACCAACGGTATTGTTGCATTTAGTTTCCCAAGACGCATCCGTGAATTCATGGCAACCCAAGAACACCGTGGGCTTGTCAATATGCAGATTCAAAAAAAGTTCACGATGAGTTATGCCTTATCGCTGTATGAAAATACGACAATTTACCGTGTCGCGGGGAGCACCCCAAAATTTAGCGTAAGAGAGTTGAAAACTCTTCTTGTGGTTGATGATGAAGAAAATACGACTTATAAGTTGTTCAAGCACTTCAATAACAAAATTATTGCTCCAGCTGTAAAAGAAATTAATGAAGTATCTGACATTATGATAGAGGCCATATTTTACAAAAACGGAAGAAATGTTGAACAGATCAGTTTTAATGTGGCCGTGAAGCCGCAGTCATTCCTTGATTTTGATGAAACGCCAAGTATATCTTCTTTGCACGAACGCTTAGTTTCGTTTGGCTGCAATCCAAAAGTTGCGTTAGATATAATAGATAAGCATGATAGCGAATACATTCTTGGGAACCTTGACTATGTGGAAAATCAGATCTTATCGCCAAGCGGAAAAGAAATTAGGAATCCCATGGGGTTTTTCATGGACGCATTGGCTAAAGATTACCGTACGAAAGAGCCAGAAATTGTAAGGAAAGCTAGGGAAAAAAGAGAGATTGAGTCTAAGAAAAAAATTGAGGAAGAAAAGCGCATATTCGAAAAAAATAACAGACTAGCCGAAGAAAACAGGTTAAAGATTGAAACAGCGAAATGCCGATTTAATGCTTTGCCTGAAGATGAAAAGGTCTATTTACAAGAGTCGTTTTTAGTTGAGACCATGGAATCAAATGCTATTGTTGCCAAAAAGTTTAAAGAGAGCGGCCTTAAGTCGACTATGGTGTCGGCTGTATTTTACTCGTTTTTGAGCAATTTATGGCTTGAAAAGGAACAGATTGAACGGTCTAAGTTTTGAAACTGTTGTTTATTAAAAAACTGTGTGAAGTAGTACTACTAAGTAGTAGGTATAACTAAGAATATAAACTGTCCGGTACCGGACGTTTTAATTGTATCTACATTTCTATAATCAAAGGTTTTGATTGACAAATCTGTTTCGTACAGCAGACTCATACAAAATAACCTGAAAAAATCCACTAAATTTCCTGACTTTATCGTTAGATAAGTTGGACCCGCCAAACCGAAATGTAATATCAATTACGCCATATCTGGAAAGCGGCGATGAACTTATGAAATTTAATCCTAATACAAAACAACTTTTTACAAATGAAGGCGATTTGATAAAAAGGCTTCACTGCCCACATGGGGTTAATTGGAAAGACTTATATCACTCTGACGCCATCAAAAAGTATTGTCACTTCTGCGGAAAAAGTATCATTGATACTCAAAATCTCGACGATGATGCAGTTATTGCTATTGTCATACAGGATGAAGGAGTTTGTTTGAAACTGGATCTCAATGACCCAACTATACGGATAATAAACCACAATGTTTTCTAATCAGAAAGAAGCAAATAGTCTTAGGGGCATTAAGACTGCCCGAGATGAAAAATCCATAAATGAAGCTGCTCGGAATGGATTTTTTCCCTTGCTTAAGAGGGTAGAGAAATCTGAAAGCATTAAATCAAAATACGCCGTATTGCAAAATAAGAAAACTGGAGAAATCGAGGTAATAGGCGATTTTCGTGGTGGTTTCTGTAGCAGAGACTACGAAATGGTTATAGATTTTTCTTTTTACTACCCGCATAATTTTTCATCACCCTTTGCAGCCTATTTGATACCACAAGACATCAAGGTTGGTGAGAGAGTATATATTGAGGATCTCATCGAAGATTTTATTGGTGTCCGATGGAACCAAGGTGACACTTATCGTTTGGAGTCGTGCGAGGCGGTCTGGAACGGAAAAGACTTTGATATTCAATATGACGCTAACCAGTGTGCTGACTTTATTGGGTAACAAAACGAATAACATTTGAGTCAATTCGGACGCACCGCCTGCGGCCCCGTGCCATTCTGAAATGCAACTGCCATAGATTCTTATCATTTCTACTCAAAACCCGGATTTGGAATTTTTAGCATTGACTGCATAAGCTTCCTCAAAAGCAGCACATAATTTAGGGGGACCTTAAGGATTGCTTCGTAAATGAGTAACATCCTAATCAGGTATGCTTTAATAGAAGGGGGTTTGAAGTCCAGTTCGCCAGCAAGTCCGCCTCGCTCGGATTTTTGATGACATCCGCGTCGCCCCAGCTTCGCTGGTCCAGTTCGTGGATCACGGCAGCTTCAAATTCGGATTCTTTGGAAAAGGTGTTCATGATTTTGCTATGTATTTCTGCTCTGCCAAGCGTTCTCTGATTTCAATCAAGGCGGTGTGGAGCTTGTTCTCCAAAACCGCCTTGGATGGCAGTTCCGTCCAATACTCCGCCACCATGATGTTGTCTTTTTGCAGGTTCATCAGCTCCACCTGCTCGGTGCCTGCTTGGGCGCACAGAATCAGGCCAATGGGCGCTGCTTCATCGGGCTGGCGTTCATACTTGTCCAGCCAGTTGAGGTAAAGCTCCATCTGCCCTTTGTGAGCCGCCTTGAAACGGTCAATCTTGAGCTCAACGGCCACCAGCCGTTTGAGGCGGCGGTGATAAAACAGCAGGTCGAGATAAAAGTCTTCGCCATCGATAATCATGCGCTTTTGGCGTTCTACAAAGGCGAAGCCCTTGCCCAATTCCAGGATAAATTGCTCCAGCTCGCGAATCAGCGCCTGCTCCAGATCGTTCTCCAGGTAGCCCTGCGGCAGGCCGAGAAAATCGAAAAAGTAAGGGTCTTTGAACGAGCCCGCAAGCGCATGGGTAACGTCGGTGGCTGTGGCCAGGGCCAGCTTGCTATCCGCAATGTGCGCGCGCTCAAAGGCTTTGCGCTCGATTTGCCGGATCAGTTCTCGCTTGCTCCACACATGGTCGATGGCTTGGCGGGCATAAAAATGGCGGGCTGCATCGTCTGGCAGCATGAGCAGAACAGTGAAATGCGTCCAACTCAATTGTGACACCAGCGGTGTCACAATTCCGATGTCGGGGAACATCTCCGCGAATTGCATCATGCGGCGCAGGTTTCTGGCCTCGAAGCTCTTGCCGTACTGCGCCACGAGCTCTCCGGCGAGCGACGGTATTACCTGCTTGCCATAGGCCGCCCGCTCGCCCCGCAACACGTCGGTATTGATGCGTTGGCCCACCTGCCAGTAGGTCAGGGTCAGGGCGCTATTGACCGCAGCAACGGCTTGCGACTTCCCACGGCCGATGATCTCCCGCAAATCGGTCAACAGCAAGGCGCTGGGCATGGAAGGGGCAGTCGAGGGTGTCGGGTCGTTATTCATGGGGGGGGTCAAATTGTTAGTTGTTAATAGTTTTTCTTGGAGGATTTGATGATTTCGGTGGTTTCGTGTTGGAGGCTTTGAAACTGGCTTTGATTGAGATAATCAGTTTCTTTGAGCCGCTCTAGCCAATAGAACGTCTCGTTCGTCTCTTTCTGAGCAATTCCGAGTTTATGTAAAGTCAGGGGTTGTAAGCCCTAACCCCGGAAATTTTGGAAAACTCAGTATAACAATAGCTTGCGTTACAGAATGAACAAAATTGGTGCGTTAAGTTGATTGCGTAAACGTTCGTTTATGCAATAAATCTGATCTTGTCCATAAATCAAGGGTTTGAGTGTTGCATAAACATATTGCTTTATTGCATCAATTGGCAACAGATTAATGCAATTATGCCAATTAAGTTTTAGTTAGTGTTATTTGCCTTCTCAGGCGGCTACGCAAAGGGTGATATGGTGGTCAAATTCAACGGTTTGTTATCATTTGTTTTATCAGGATACCTGTAAAGCTTTGATTTTACAATACTTAAAAAATTTCTGGGGTTAGGACTTAGAACCCCTATATAGCGGATTCAACAGCTCTTTTTAGGTTTATGGTCACGGATTAATGAAATTTCAGATTTAGTGGGAATAAACATAAATCTATCGTTACAATTTAGATGTTTTAAATTAATGGTATTTGTTTCTACAAACAAATTCATTCAATAAAAACTGCAACAGTCTTGCCCTTTATGAGTAGCCTTAATCCTATTAGGGGTTAATTAACCAAAAGAACGGTTTGTCCCGACATCCATCTGGAACCCTTGGTATCACTGGCTTGCAGCCGAAAAATCGATTTCAAAATCGCCAATCAGTTTTTTGATAACCTCTTGAATGCTAAGAAGACTTCCCCGGTTGTAAAATTCATACATGAGCAGCCTTTCTCATGTGCAGAAAACACTGAGTACATAATATGCGTATTGCTAGCCTTGCTCGCCCAGCGTGCAGAAAATTTTCGACATCGTTTGTTTAAACGTACCCTTCAAACTCAAAGTTATCTTTTGTGTCTATGGGGTGACCAGTCCACCCTGCGGTGTTCCGCTATTTAAAGTTGGAGAAAACATGGGCGCTAATTTCCAAGCTAGAAGCACGAATATTGATCTATAATATTAATGCATGGACCGGTTGAGCAAATGCTTGCCAGTTGGGGCTTTATTGTCTCAGCTATTGTGGCTTTCGAGCTATGATGGACTGGTCTTGGGTCGGTACGGCCGCCGGATCCGTGCAACTTTATTCCCAATGACAATAATTCTGTTTATCACTCAAAACTTGATATTTTAGGATTTTACCGATTTAGGCAATAGCGCAATAGCTGGGATTTTCTTTAGTAGCTTAACTAGTTCATATCGGGAATTAAGAAAAAGAGCATCATGAAACTCCTCAATATGCCCTTTTTCGCACTCTTTGGAATCAAGACAAAGAGCCTTCTTAAGAGCCTGAAGAAGCTTGTTATTGCCTTTCTTTTTCCAGTAAAAAGTATGCGAAAAGCCTTTCCAAGGCGAGTCCAGAGGAACGTCTCTAATCCAATTTCCTAACTGTTTTTTGATAGGCCCCCCAATTATGTCACCCGAAAAGCCACAATACTTCGTCTTAAAATACAAGTTTGTCCATCTTGTAACGCCAAATGGGGCAGCGTGATGAAATACCACGAACGTGCGATGACTTTTTGAGAGTGGATCTTGATAGTCCAACTCATATGTCATTCGGTCCAATGAAATTTTGCCATCTTCTTTCATGCGGTCAGTGGGCTCCAATGGACAAAGCTCTGTTTGTGGGGGACAGGTAGGCAGTATACGAGCTTTTTTCAATTGATTGAAGGAGGATTTATTGGCCGTGATTAGGAAATCAGAATAGGTTAAAGGACTACCAAGGGTGACGAGATCAGTGATAAGCCAGGGTTGGCAGTTTACGCGCTGCTGAAACCATGCGGCATGTTGCTTCCTCCTAAAATCAACCGTGTGCTTCTCATCTTTATTAAAAAATGCACTCTTCTCGACCTCGATTATGTCTTCGAACATTGGGTTAGTTGGCTGTTGGTGTTTATCGTGCATGCGCATCCAGGCGTACGTGATAATGTCATAAGCAATAACCGAACCCAGACTGTGACCAACCAACACGATGCGATCGTATTTTCCAGAGTTGTGTAGTTTCTCGATAAAGTTTACTCCCGCTTGCCGGATAGTATGGCGGTGTGCGATATTCGCTGGATGCGGACGTAGGTAACGTGCGGCATCCCCGATGTAGTTGATCGCTAATCCTTTGAAGAACCCCAATAGCAGTGATACTAACAAAGCTACTATTCCCACCGAAGAGACCAAGGCAATCCAGCGCGCAATTTCGATGCCAACGGACGATGCAATTGTCGCCCCTACCGCGATTAGGATCACTAGCCAAGTAAAACTCCAGAATGGGAGTAACTTGCCAGGCACTGACCTGGGGTGCCGGAACATCAGCGATAGCAGCCAGGAAGATATTTGGTTTAACGTAGTGTCACGTATAATATGTGCCCAATAGAACTCATAAACATCTGTTCTAGGCATTTTCTTTGTTCCTTTAATCGTTACCTGGCGCAACTCGTACGAATCAGAGTAGTCATCTGGTTTGATCCACTTTGTAATATGACTACCATCCTTTTTGTCTTTGTCTTCGAATACGCCGCTATCAGCTAGGCTGTATAGCGTTTCGCCTGGCTGCTGCTCACCAATGCCGTGGATGACCACCACAGCTTGGCGCACTTGTTTCCGGCGTTTGTTAATCTTTCTGGCGAGATCACAGAAATAATGAAGGCGTCTATCCCAATAATTATGTACCTCTTCCCAGTATTTGGTTGGGATGTCCGATTCCTTTACTGTAATCTTGCTGTGAGAGTCATCTATGCGGTTGATGAAGATAATTGCGAGGGTCTGATCGCCTTGAGGCCAGGATGATGGTCGATCAATGAGAATTGTGATGGACTTAGGTGAATTGACTTTCTGAATACGTGCCGTGCGCCACCAGTCGAGGGTTGTAATGGTTTCATCCGACAAGTGCAAGAAAGCTCCAACCTTAAGTTCAACATCGGCCTGCCGTCCAAGGAAATGTAACTGACCATCTCCACGCCAAACCAGATCCCATGCATCTTGGCGTGAGAGCGGAATTATCATAGATGAAGAGTATTCTCGGCTGCTCATAGAATCATTCTTTAGCAAAAGTGTTTGGTTTCGGCGCGATTATAGAATGATTAGATAGTCAATGGCGTAATTCCGCCTAAATCGAACCGGAAAGAAAAAATAGATTGCGATTATTGGCTTTATAAGGGGCGGCACGCAATCGAATGTCTGTTCGGCAAGCTCAAGCACTACCAGGGTTGCCACCCACAATGAGAAAAAAGCCAACAATTACATGGGGATGATCTAGTCCGTCCTTTTGTGGCTACGATGAAACGTCAACAGAACCTATTAGTTTCTTGTCTAATTTAATTTTTTTGAGGCTGTCAATTAATATGGAAAGGCTCGTGCATCACTCAATCCTATATGAGTTGCCCCTCCGCTCTGTTCGAAAGATTTTTTGGCTCTTGTCTATCCACCATCGCAGTTGCACTTCCGGGCTTTCCTGAATTTTCCGTTGGTATTCATTCTCCGAGATCTCCCCGCATAACCTTTTCCTACGAAGCTCGGGGTATGTATTCTTGTAGAACACCTCATAGCTTCGGTGTGGTGCTCTTGAAAGACCCCAGCAATCGGCTTGCTGTAGGTCGTGTTCGTATTCCTCTTTGCTGAGCCTTTCCTTGAAGAGCTGGCAGTTTTGCCCCCCCGGATAGAAGAACGGGTTCTCCGTTCCCGTTTCGTAGGGCGCTTCTGTTTCTGTTCCCAAGCTGTCTGCAAGCATCTCCAGTTCCCTGAGCAGTTCGAGGAGTACTTTCTCGTTACCTGCTGCTGGCATCTCGTTCAGGAACTCCGTCTTGAGCTGGGCGAGCTTGTGTGAGTATGATTGAAGAAGGAACTCACCATTCAGGGTCAGGTTGAAAGTTCCTCCGAAGTAGGGGATTGCTGTGCATCCCTTGCAGCATTCCAAGAATCCCCCTCGCCATGCTTTCATTTCTTCCCTTGCAAGGTGTTCTCCCGGTTTCCCGGTCCACCTTTCCATTTTTGCCATTGCATGGTAGCAGGGAAGTACCAGCGATCCATCAGGTCCGATCGTGATCACTTGGCTATTCGCCGAACACGGAGGCATTTGGTGTTTGTTCTTGGCCTGCCTCTTGAAAAATCGTGCGAAATGGAGGTGGACGATTGCGTTGGGGGCGAAGAACTTTTCCCGGATTGCCAGTTCCACATCGTCGTGTTCTTTTCCGCCTTCGAAGTATTTGAACACGGGACTTAGGTAGGCCGTGGCCCCGTGCTTTCTAGCAAAAGCCAGAATCTCGTCCAGTTCATCCTTGTTTTCATCCGTGACCACCACCATCAGTTTTGGTGGTTTAATCTTGCTTGTTTCCTCGATTGTTGTCACTACTTCTTCAAGCCGGTCGATGCCTCGTGCTCGCTTGTATCGTTCTGGGCTCAGGGTGTCGAGCGAAATGTTGAATTTGTCGATCCACGGAAGGCATTCTATGAGCCGGTTTCTTGCTTCACTTCCGCCTGTGCCATTGCTTGTGACTTCGGTCTTGATTCCCAGCGCCTTGCATGCTTTGAGGAGCGCCTTCAACCCTTTATGGAGGTTCGGCTCCCCTCCAGTGAAGTCGATGTATCGCACGCCAGCTTCGTGGAGTTCCTCAATTACCCGTTTCCCTTCGACTTCGTCAAGCTCTGCTTTTCCGCTATATCTTTGGTCACTCCAGACATTGCAGTATTCACATCGAGAATTGCAACGGAAGGTGACATAAAATTTCGCAGCGAATGGTTTCATGTCTTCTTCTCCCATTTTGCGGTAGAAACTGTAGGCATAATTCCTTCCTTTGCGATCGCTTAACGAAAGATTTTAAAAGATAAGATGATTGCGGTAGAAATTCATTTTAACCTCAACTTATTGTAGTCATTCTTTAAATAATCCAGAGTCAATTTTACTTGCTTGTGAAAATCTTCTGGGTATGGATGTGGTTCGATCTTCTCTAAACTTGATTTTCCCTGTTCTTTCCATAAAAAATAAAGACAGTTAGAAATAGATTGATGATTTATAAAGTTATCAAGGCTTTTTTGTGTTTCTCCGTTTTCTAACTCTAGAAGATAAGATTTAGCATTGATTAGTTCAGCCATTTTTGACTGAATTGGGAGAAGATAAAATTCGAAAAAGAAGTTCCAAACTTTGGAGTCATCATCTTTGAACTCGTCCCACTTTACTTTCCTCGCATCGTTGGGCAATATTTTTTTAGCAACTCCGTAGATAGCTTGATTCTGTTGAATCATACCCCATAGCGGACCATACAATTCTTCTATTTGCTGCCGCCGATATTCTAATTTTGCTTCCAGTTTCTGCTGTTCTCTGAGACGGCGTTGTTCTACTCGCCATCCTTGGACAGTCAGAATTGCCGTTGACTGCGGCGACCAGAGCGACGATAGCACCAATTAGAGCTGCTAAAATTGTTGAATCTACGTTCATTGCAAAATAAGTCTCCATCGTACGATCAAAGATAAATAGAAGTTCATTCCCAGCAAAGGGGGCAGAAAGGATTCATACAAAGTGTTGCTTTAGAGTTTATGCTTTCTTTGCTTTTCTCAGTACGTTCCTAAGGAGTCCGAGGCCTTCCTTCAAGTCACCTTTTGAGATATTGAGAGGTGGCGCCAATCGGATGATACAACCTCCCAAAAGAGTTTTGACCCCCTCGGTCATCGCAAGTCTGAACACCCTTGCTGCGTGTACTTCGTCTGGCTCCTTTGTCTTTCGATCCTTCACGAACTCGATAGCCCCCAACAACCCAATCGACCTTGCATCGCCAATCTCGTTGAATTCCTCCCTCAGCTTATCCAGTCGTTCTTTGAGGTCTTTTGCGCGCTCAGCCACATTCGCTTTTGTTTTATCCGCATCCATCGCCTCCAGGGTCGCTGTGGCAGCCCTCAGGCTGAAGGGATGGGACGCAAAGGTTGCAGAAAACTCTCCCGGTTGCTCTGAGATCGGGTTCCGGCTTACTTCGTCCCGAGCGGTTATCACCGCAAACGGGAAACCCGACGCGATTCCTTTCGCAAGGATTGCGATGTCTGGAGTAATTCCTAATTGGACCGAAGCCAGAAACTCCCCGGTTCTGCCGCCGCCGGTTAATATTTCATCGGCCGCTGTTGTGATCCCTTCGCTTTTGCAGAACTGACCAATTTCCTCCCAGTATCCTTGAGGGGGGATAATAACTCCCCGAGCGCCCATCACCGGCTCAAATATCAGTGCCCGTGCGTTGTGTTTCTTGAGGTTTTGGCATGTTTCCTTTGCACAGGCAATCTCGCATCCTGGGTACTTTTTCTCCAATGGACAGCGATAGCAGTATGCCGGCGTTCCCTTGGCGTTGTTTTGGAAAGATCCTCTTCCCGGCACATCTCCTTCTTCTGCGTCCCGAATCAGACGCTTTGCCCCAAGGGTTTTCCCGTGGTAGCCCTCGCGGATGGCGGCTATCGTCACTGGTTTCTTCCCGTGGTGGTTCACGATTATCCTGATTGTTGCCTCGACCGCTTCCGCGCCTGTTGTCAGGAAAACAAACCGGTTCAAGTGTATTGGAAGCCGTTCCTTGAGCATCCTCATGAGTTTGAGACGTTCTGGGTATGGGAAGTCATGGATATTCCCGAGTTTCCCAACTTGCTCCCGCAGAGCTTCGATCACATAAGGATGACAATGTCCCACAGCGTTTGTCAGGATACCTGCGGAGAGGTCGAGGTATTCCCTGCCATTGGTATCATAGAGCCGGCTTCCTTCCCCGCGTTCGAAGCAAATCCCAGCCTCCAGCGCCTCCGCCGAGATGCCTCTGACTAGGCCTTCTGCAATTTCCGTCTCAACGTAGTTCATACTTTCTGGGGTCTCGGCATCTCTTCCTTCCAATCCTTTGTCACCTCCCTGAGGCTTCCTGTCGCCACGCCGACCGCTCGCATGGCCTGTGTCGTTCCGTAGCGATCCAGCATTTGGAAGTGGGGTTCAAGTCCCTTGATTTGCCGTAGCGTCGTTTCGAGTCCGGGACATAGGGCTAGAATGTGTTCGATCATCCGACCACAGTAATAACGCCGGTAAGGAACGTTTTTCTCGATGGATTGTTTCGCTATCCAAGTATGGGTGATCTTCTCCCGTTCCTCCGGATGGTAGAAGCGCCACGGCCCGTGCCTTGGATCTTCCCTGGTGAAGGTTCCCTGCGCGCAACTCCAGACCGTGTCAATCATCGGCGTCATTTTCTCCCAGATTCCATGGTCCTTTGCCATCATTGCAATAAGGCGTTGTTCGACGAAGAGGAGTTCTGGCTTGATAATGTTGAAAGTGCCGCCGACGAAATTATTTTCCATGAACCGTATCACCTCATCTGTGTATGCCTCCATGAATTTCCGGTCATTGAAACAGACGATAGACGTGTTTGCGGCCATAACGTCGAAGTCCCACTCATCCCTCAATTTGTATTCTTTGGGCAATTTTAGTGATTCCCTTGTCCCATACCAGTAAGTCTGCGGGTGAACATCCTCCCAATGGGTAAATACGAGCGCATTTTCCGCGACCGTTTTCTCGTCAATCCGGTTCCACAGGACCAAGTCCAC
The DNA here is from genome assembly GCA_018333785.1 of Methylomicrobium sp. GTDB lineage: Bacteria > Pseudomonadota > Gammaproteobacteria > Methylococcales > Methylomonadaceae > Methylicorpusculum. The sequence goes on from JAGXSU010000057.1 coordinate 52,974, forward strand.
GTCCAACAATATGCAGGGGGCTGTTTCCTCTCGGTATGCGAAGAACTTCCCGACAGAGTAGAAGCAGGAATTATCGAAAACTCCGGGCCGGATGTTTCTGTCGAGTATTGTGTCATCAAACACATCCCAGCACCCAAGCAAGCCTTTCTCGGATAGGTAGCGAATCACGTTGCTGTCACCGTAGAGTTTCAATCGACTTTTTGGGTAAAGGTCTTTGTACTTTAGCGCCGACAGTACGAATGTGAGCAGATAGTAGTCCTCGAATTTTTGCTCTAGGTTCACTCCTCGGTTGGGTTGTTCGTTGCCGCCACAGGTTCTTTCCTCCAGCGGGCTGCTCCAGAATACGTGGAACGCGTTCATGATTTGCATGTTTGCCCTCCGTCGGCGATTAGATTTGTACCGTGCAGGAAGCTAGCTTCCGGTGAGCACAACCAAAATACTGCATTTGCGATTTCTTGAGGTTTCGCGAGTCGATGCAGTGGGATGGCCTCTTTGATAGTGTCTTTACTTGTGGCGGTCATGCGGGTCTCTGTTCCCCCCGGCGAGATAGCGTTAATTCGAATATTTTGGTTAGCATATTCGTTGGCAGCTGCTTTCGTCAGCCCGATCACCCCATGTTTGGCGGCAATGTACGCCGCCGATGTCTCGGCCGTTGCCGTAATTCCAGCAATCGAGGCGTTGTTGACGATAATTCCATGGCCTTGAGCAAGCATGGCCTTCAGCTCTATCTGCATGCACCGGAAGATGCCGTTAAGGTTTGTGTCGATGATGTCCATCCAATCCTCCTCATGGATTTCGTGGATTGGCGATGGGGCGCATCCGCACCCGGCGTTGTTGAACGCAATGTCGATCCCGTCTCTCCTTGCGACTTCCTCAATACTTTTCCTAACCTCCTCTGGGTTCCGCACGTCCATCCGGTGAAAGTACATCCCAGATGTGATTGGCTTCCCCCTATTGTTTGTTCCGCAAACATGAACGTTGTCTCCGTTTTCGAGGAATCGTTTTGCGGTAGCCAGTCCGATACCCGAGGTTCCTCCGGTGATGAGTACGGTTCTTTTTTTCACGTTTTTTGCTGTTCTCCTTGTCCCTGGAACCACGCCACTGTTTTCTCGATCCCCATTTCCAGGGAATGGGTCGGTTCGAAACCTAGGAGCCGTTTTGCTTTTTGGAATGACATGGATTGGAAATGGAGTTCGCCTCCAGTGATTTCTTTCATGGTGCATCCACCTTCGTAGCCTGCTTTCAGGGAGATCATCTCGACAATCCTGTCCACCGTGTAGCATTGCCCTGTTCCCAGGTTGAATACTTCACCGAGGTACATCCCCATTTCCAATGCCCCGATAGTCCTTTCCAGGCCGTCTATAATGTCCTCAATGTATATCAGGTCCCTCTGGAACAACTGTTTTCTTCCGTCCATGTCGCGGAAGTAATGGACCACAGGTTGTTTTCCTTCCCGGATCTGCTTCAGTGTTCTTGGGACAATCCGGGAGTCATTGCGATCCCATGCACCATAGACATTGCAGAACCGAGTTACGATTATTGGGACGTTATAGTTTCTCCAAAATCCTCTGGCAATAGTGTCTGCGCACGCCTTGGATATGTCATAAGTATATTCTGGTTCGAGCGCTTCTGTCTCCACATAGGCAGTTCCCATTCCATTACCGTAAACTTTGTCGGTTGAGGCAAAGATAACCCCTTTGATTTGGCCTGGGTTGCGCCTTATAGCTTCCATGACGTTCCACGTTCCACGAACGTTCGTCTCAAATGTATCCAACGGGTTGTTGGCGGCGGCTCCAACCGTAGCACTTGCCGCCAAGTGGATTACGTAGTCGACTCGGTGTTTTTCGAGGATTCTTTCAATTTTCTCAATGTCCTCAATTTTGCCTTCGTGGACTATCGCGCCTTTCAGATAGTCTCCAGTTTCTGCTTCTTCTTTTGGAACGAGTGCCACAAATTGAGCGCCCTTTGGGGCCAGGTTCAGGTATAGATTCGTCCCGATAAATCCTGTCAGCCCTGTGCAGAAGATTGTTTTTTTCTCGTAGTCAGTAGCTTTCATCGGTGGCTCTTCTGGTTTGGGAGTCTCCCGTAAGTTTCGGCCAACTTACAGAGCCTTGCTTGGTGGGCTTCCGTGAACTGGCCTTCCTTGAGCCGCCAGCGCCACCCGTTGATTTTTCCTGGACAATTTGTTCTTGCAGAGTTATCAAGCTCAAGTACATCTTGCATGAGGATGATCACGGTGTCGGCAATGCTCATGTAGGCAAGCCTATGGATGTTCCATAGAATTTCCTCTGGCATAATTGTGTTGGTGTATTCCATTGCTCGGTCCCTTATTTCGGGGTGACTTTCGTGGAGATAGCTCTGTAAGGTCTCGTTATCGTGGGTACTGGGATAGACTACATTCCGGTGAGTTTTGTAGTTGTGGGGAAGGTGCTCGTTGTGCAGTTTGCCGTCGAAGGCGAATTGCAACACCTTCATCCCTTGCCATCCGATTTTCTCCAGCACATCCTGCACTTCTGGAGTTATTATCCCGAGGTCTTCAGCCAAGACTGTTCCTCCCTCTTCCTTCGCAGCGGCATCGATTGCCTCTGCTATGGCGAGCCCGGGAGCGTCTTCCCACCTGTTAAGGTAACGCTCCTCCGGTCGTGCGTGGATTTTGTAGAATCGTCTCAGCCCGATGAAATGGTCGATTCGGATGATGTCATAGAGGCGTGCGTTTCTTTTAATCCTCTTTTTCCACCAGCTGAAATTTTCTCTTTCCATTTCCGCCCAATTGTAGAGCGGGTTTCCCCAGCACCGTTCCGTGTCTGCGTACGCATCCGGCGGAACACCCGCAGCGGCCTTCGCCTCGCCATCTTCATCCACTTGAAAAAGGTGGCGTTGTTCCCACACGTCAGCACTGTCCAGCGACACGTAGAGGGGACAGTCACCGATGATCGCTATTCCGTTTTTTGCTGCATTGGCCTTCACGGCCTGCCACTGGGTCTCAAATTCAAATTGACAGAACTTCCAGAATGCGACTTCGTTCGCGAGAGCCCTTGTGTATTCTTTTTTGGCACCCCTGTCTCCACGCCGGATCGCCGCTGGCCATTCCATCCACGGTTTATCTCCATGGTAAACCTTAATTGCCCGGTATAGGCAATAGCCCTCAAGCCACTCCGCGTTTTCCTCTTCGAAGCGTTCTGCTTCCTTGGTCTTCCCCACTGTTTGGGCTCGGACGAATGCTTTTTGCAGGATAGGCCGCCGCGTTGCGTAGATTCTTCCGTAGTCTATTGTGTCGCTTTGATCGACGAGCGGCACAATCTCATCCTCTTTGAGAAGTCCCTTGCTTACGAAAATGTCGAGATCGATGAAGTAGGGATTTCCGGCGAATGCCGAGCATGACTGGAACGGGCTGTTGCAGGAGGGGGTCGGCAACATGGGCAGCACTTGCCAGTATTGCTGCCCAGCATTCTTTAGTTCCCGAAGGAACTGGTGCGCCGCTTCCCCAAACGTCCCAATTCCATAGCGTGAAGGGAGCGCGCTGATTGGTAACATGATTCCAGCACCGCGCCGGTCAAGTTTCGGTAGTTTCACCTCGGTGTTTGGTTTTTGTGTATCCCGCCTTAGCGTATCGCCTTGCATGACGGCACCACCATTTTGCAAACAACCAACGGCTTGTCCATAAGGTGTATCCCAGAAGTTAATTCTTCTTTGATTTGTTTGACTAGGTGTTGGCTTATCTCTCAGAAATTGATTCATAAATGATTCTCTGTCGCGTAACTAAGGGGTTTGAAGTCCAAAGGTACGAAAACGTACGTTAGCGGCTATAGTCAGTATATTTAAGTTAAACCCGCCTTTTAATTCCAACAAAGACCATTAAAACTCAATAGGACTATCTGAAAGCTGGTTTACGGGTACAGCCGACATACATGTAAAAATAGGACATAGCGACTAATCTAACCCGCCAGACCCAATTTTGTCGCCTTCTTTAGCTTTTTTCGTAGACGCAAGGATTCGATAGACGGTAGCCTCCCCGATGTTCAACTGCCTGGCAATCTTGGATTTTGCTAAACCACTTTCGGCTAGACTAACGACTTCTTGACGTAACTCTGCGGCCAGTGGTGTCCGACCTTTATACTTTCCTGCTGCTTTAGCTTTAGCCACACCTTCTCTTTGCCGCTCCAGCATCATTTCCCGCTCGAATTGGGCTACACCGCCCAAGACTGTCAGCATCAGTTTTCCGGTTGGGGTCTGAGTGTCCATGCCGAGATTAAGAATTCGTAAGCCAACCTGTTTTTGCTCCAGTGTTTTAATGATGGGTAAATTTAAACAAACGTCAGCATTGTTTCATAGGATTTTTTGCAATGCCGCGTCTGGCGTTGCTTTGAGCCACTTTTTAGTTCCCCAAAAAAATGCCAGTTTTTGATAGCTAAAATTGGGAAGTGGGAAATTGACGCTGAGCCTTATGGACTGTGGCTTTCCGTAATTTCCAATGGAACTTTAGTGCAAACTTCTCCGAAAGTGCGTTGGATTTTCTGAAAAAAGCCAGGAATACTTATTATAAACAATAAGTTGTGCGTACTGCATGTGGAAACAATTTTGTTTCTGTTCTATCTGCATTCAAACCATTGTTTTACTTTGAGTATTAAGCATTCGCCGAAGTTTATCAACGCACTTTCTGAGAGGCTTGCTTTAGTGTCGTTTGTTTAAACTCACCCATCATTGCTGAATTCACGGATAAACCCTATGAAACTTTAGAGCCTTTTGTTGATTAGCACCCAGATATCCATATGCCACTCAAAATACCGCATTTTCATCTCTCAAAACTGTCTTCTGAAATAAATTCCCAAAAGCTTGATTGATCCGATGAGTTTTGGGAGACGCGGAGCATAGTCATCTAAAGTGGCTTTTGCTTATATGTCGTCAAATTGTAACTTCGCTCCCACTGGGCCAATCAAGATTAATGAACACGAAATGTTATTGCAGTCCGAGTTATGCACTGGACAGGAAAAGCAGGATTCCGCTATCGTGAAAAAGAAAAAGAGAGATTAGAGAACGTGGTTGCAACTATTAGTGCCTGTTTTGATTTCAAACCACTATAATTATGGGCGTAAAAAATCACAAGGCTAACCGCCAAGGCAAGTGAAAAGTATATGTCTATATTAGACCTCAAAAATATCGACTTAGACAAATTGCTATATCAACTGGATACTGCACTCAAAATTAATATCGATTCCGATCTTGAATCAAATAAGGATAAAGAGCAGATTAAAGCCATTATGTATTTGGTACATGCGAAACTGATATTGCTACGCGCATTGAACAACAAACATTTACCCGTTCAGGACGGTGAGTTATTAGCATCTAGCAATACTATTCGTGACGCGCTTGAAAATGATCCCACTGTGATGTTTTTTAAAGATGAAGAATTTTGGGCAGAACATAGTGAAAAGTTTGCAACAATGAACTCTGATGAGCGTCGGGAATTTTACAAACACAAAAATGCGGACTTCCATTAAGTGTAGCGATGTTTGCAGGCCGCTACAATTAGCTTGGTCAAGGGGGTTGAAGTCCAGTGGGACGAAAACGTACGTTAGCGTCCAACTAAATTCTATTTGCAGCAAAAAGCCATTACGGAACGATAATAATATTTTCTGAAGGCTGGTTTAACGGCCTGAGTTGCCCCATCATGACCTGTTCCGCCAGTGTAAATGAGTAATTGCGTATTCTGATTTATTTGAACACCCATTGTAGTCAATTTGAACAGCTATTCCAGCATCTTCAAAACCGTTCCTGGAAAATCCCAAAAGCGTTCAGCTTAAATCGGGATCGGTGTTCAACTTCGATCAGAATGACTGTTCAGATTAGGCCAGAATATTCCTTTTCATGATAGGACGACTTGATACAGTCAATTTTCGCGTGGTTCGAGAACAATTATCGGAACCCGCTTGAGAGTATAGCAACGGCTCTTTCCGTCCGCCAAAACGCATGGACATTTCCCGGCCGATAAACACCAACCTGAATTCTCTTTTGCTGTCTTTTTGTTTGCTCTACAAAAACAAACTACAATAAGAACAAATAGAGAACATAATGGCGCTTTAACACACCTCAAACCACGATAACCCATGCACAGCTTTCCGGACAATATCCTCTTCCTTGCACGCACACTGATGCCGGTGGCCTTGCCGCTGTTTTCCGGTAAAGTCGCCGCCGGTTTCCCTTCGCCCGCCGATGATTATGTTGAAAAAACGCTGGACTTAAACGAGCTGCTGGTACAAAAGCCCGCCGCGACGTTCTTTGTCCGCGCGGAAGGCGAATCGATGCTCGGTGCCGGCATTCATCCCAATGACATTCTGGTCGTCGATCGGTCAATCGAGCCGGTACCGGGCAAGATTGTGATTTGTGCACTGAATGGGGAATTGGTGGTGAAGCGGTTGAGACGCCAGACAGGGCAATGGCTGTTAGGTTCGGAAAACCCGGCCTATCAGGATATCGTTCTTCTCGAAGAGCTGGAGGTGGTTATATGGGGCGTGGTCACGAGCGTGATTCATCCGGTGTGATGCAACCGAAGACTTTAGAAACACAAGTCAGAATGGATTTCGCAGCGCTACACGACGGATTAGCGGGGGTGAAATGCTCTTAAAATACATGGCCGTTGACGACCCCAAGGCGACATTTGAAGCTTTGTGCTCGACTGCAGTCTATTGTTAGCTTTCGACTTCATATTGTTTCAAAAATTTACCATATACCATTAAAGCATCATCCAGTTGTTTTTGGTTTTCTAAGCGGTTTAGATCAGATTCAGAGGCATATAGCATTTCTATCATTTCGCTGAAATATTTCCTATACCCATCATATTTCTTCCAGCTCACGGGATAGTTGCAATTTTTATGATAACTGTAAGAGCGAAAAACGTGCTGATCCGCAATTGGATACTCTAGAGGTTTGCTTATGTGGAAAACAAATATTTCCCATATAACCCCGTTTGGAAAAAACTGGCTTGTTATTTTCTTGAACTCTTCAGGGTTGACTTCTGACCTGCGGAACGAGTTTATAACTGACAGCTTCGATAAAACTCGGTCTACCCTATGGTTAGAGGCGCCCTCGTTAGGGCCGCTAAATATTGTATTTGTCAAATATTTGGGGTCTTTCCATCTCAGCAAATTGACAACATTTGATTTTGTTAAATCGTTATCAATATTAATCTCATGAAAATAATCAATTTCTTCTTCTGAGCCGATCTTCTTTACAGAATACTTATAATAGGCGGACCAGAAATTTACGAATTTCCTCAAATTGGAAAGATTATATTCAGCAAATTTTGCTGGCTCAAGTGTGTACACATAGTCTCCTAGAAAGCTAACGTGGAAGTGAGCGGGCTGCGGGGCTTTTCGCGCAGGTCCGCTCGACTGCCGGGTTGGGCGTCATCCCACCTGCTCACTCGGTGGATAGCGATCGTACTTCGGCAATTCGTGCGCATGCTCCATCCAGATGATGCGCTCTGCGACTTGAATATGAATTCGTGCTGGTACGGCATCTGGCTCGTCGTACGTTGCGCTCTGAACGTCAATTAGACCGGGTAGAATAGAAGCATTCTCGTAGAAAAGCCCTGTCCCGCAGTCTGGGCAGAACTGCCGTCGGCCATGTTGCGATGACTCGTAAGTCTTAGGTGCGCCCTTCGTAATCTTGATGGCCTCATGGGGATACATGGTCCATCCCACCATTGGAGCGCCGGAGTGCCGCCGACAGTCAGAACAATGACATAGCGCATGAGTCAGCGGCTCGCCTTCAACTTCGTACCGAATGGCTCCGCCATGACAACCGCCAGGAAGTTATATATGGACATATAACGCCCCCGCCGTTAAGCATCGATCACAAAAAGCTTTCTTAATGGCGTGCATTTTGTGGATGTAGGCGGCCTGCAAACGGTTTTCTGGTGCATTAGGCATAGCGGTATCCATCGGGTTGTTGAAGTAATTTGTAATATTTGGCGTTGGCCGTAATTTTGGCGGGCTTACCCTTGCGAGTCACTCGAATATCGAGTCGGCCGTCGGCGCGAATGCCGGCCAGGTTTCCCCGCCAGCGTCCCGCATATTTGCCGGTGGGCTGATCCAGTTCGACATAGGCGCCGATTTTGAAGCCTTGGTAGTCGGTGCAGGCCCGAGCCGCACCGCGCGGAAAACCGAACCGGTCGCGTTTCTGGTTGAGCCGGGTACCGTGGCCGGCGCACATGACGTTTAGCGGTTTTATCGAGGGCACATGCAAAACATCCACATACCCCACGCAGGCGGCATCGGCCCAATGGCTTTTGGCAATACCCAGGCGAGAGCGATTGAATTTGGTTTGGCCGCCTGTGCCTGTGTCGACAGGCAAGCCAATGGCTTTCAATGCGTTGAACAAAGCCCAACGGGTGCTGTTGACGGCGGCGGCATCTTTGAGAGGGGTATTGGTTTGGCTCAGAATCCTTTTCAACAGGTCGGGCTTGCGTTTCAAGAACTGCTCGACGGGCTGTGCGCCTTTCCGACCGTTGCAGTCGTGGCAAGCCAAGGTCAAATTGGACACCCGGTTCGAGCCGCCATTGGCCTTGGCAACGATATGCTCAACTTCCAACGGCAAATCGCTTTTTCCGCAATAGGCGCATTGGCGGCCCCATTTTTCCAACAGGTACTCGCGGATCTCGTAACCGGCCAGCGTGCCTTGTTGATACGCCACACCCGTGATGTCCGGGTTTTGCATCAACTGCATGTCGAAGCGGACCAGTTCCTGAGCGATGGCCGTTACCGGCACAAATTTCAGTAACCGAGTTACCCAGGTCATCGTCGTGTCTACCCGGTGCTGCAAGGAAGGAGCCAGCCATCCGGCCGGTGTCGGTTATTGAACCGTGGTGCCCGATAGCGGGTATGACGTTGCCGGCGTCCACGGCGGTAGGCCCGTCGATCGGCAAGCTCATTCCGGATCATTTGCCCGCGATGGTTGAGTTCGATGCCCGCCAAAACGGTCGAGCCCCGATTGAAATCGCCTACTAAGGCGATGCCGGTGGTTTTTGAGCCGGGATCGAGCTTGAGCGTGACGGGCTGAACGGTGCCGCCCACACGGTCCTTCAAAATGATCGTCATCGGAAACCGCCGGAACACGGCGGCCTTGCCGTTGGACAGCAGGCGTCTTGCGCGTGCCGGATGGCATGGCATCAAAGGGTTGCGCCGACTGTCGAGAACCAAAATACGCATAGTGTTCCTAAAAAGTTTGAACCTTACGGTTCGTTCTGGAGAGGTTGCCCGCTCCGTAACGTGTGCCTCGCCCGGTTATGAAGAGTTTTTACCGGCGGCACGGCCCGTTGCCCTGGCCCCGTGCTGTTTAACCGCCTGCCGCAGCGCCCGGAGCCGGCAAAACCCCGGGGTGCCTGTTTCGCCGCGAGGATTCACGGCATTTCTTCATAACGTCTCCCGTGCATCACGGGGAGCTGGTTGAGTCTTAACCCGATACCGCTGGGCTAATTTTGAAGCCTGAGTTTTCAAACACGGATGACTGAAGACTCAGGCGACACCAGGAACTCAACTTAGTTTCATAATTTCTACCTCCTACAAGTAATGACATCTGCACGATGCCACGAAATCTGACGCCCAACAAGTTATTAATCTGTTCACAGTATATCTACCATGAAAACTGGGTCGCAACAGTAAACTCGTGAACTGCAAGGATTGCCCCCTTCCGTATATCATTCAAACTGAGCCAATAGGTGAAATTGGAGGGTGTCATGTTGACCGTTACCGCATCCTTAAGTCAGGCGTTCGAGTCGCAGCTTAGTTTACGCAACATTCCGGACCAGCAACGCCGTGATTTTCATAAGTGGCTTAGGTTTTAACTGGATTTTGACCCAAGCCTAATCATTGGTGGCAATGACTCACTTTGCCGTCAGTGATCAAAGATATTTTTTTGGCCGTTTGGTTGAGGTCGCCAATGGCTGCATTGTAGTAATTCAATTCCAGAATCTGGCTTCGGCAGAATGGAAGCTTTGGAGAAACGCGAGCGTCAAGAATAAAATGAGTCGTAACAAGACGGTATAATCCAACCCAACCCAACCCAACCCAACCCAACCCAACCCAACCAAGCCAAGAGCTATCCAAAGTCAAATTCCAACCTCTTTTAGCAAATAGCCGTTCTTTGAATCGCTTCATACGCTAGAGGATTGCCTATTGCGGTTGTCCATTATTTCCATCAGATCATAGGTTTTGCCGCTATCTCAAAGCCTAGTCAACAACTGGTTCTGGTCTTTGTTCAGCCAGTTGCATAGCAGTAATGACGCCATTTGAATCTGGGTCAAGTCCCGGGAGGCCGGTTCGAATTAAGCCCTCCATGCAGCAACAGCATCGAGCGCTTCTGCTGCTACCCAGTCTGCATAATTGGCGCAAAACAGCGAGTAGCTGTGAAAGTCGTCGGTATTGGCAAAAAATGCGCAAAAAAAAATCGAAAGGGGCCGAAAAACCGCGTCTTTCACCTCGATGCAAAACAAATCACTGCTATATGATTAATCTTGTGTTTTAGTGAAAAAACCAGGAGATCATTTGTGGGTGCCTTTGTATATGAAAAACAGCTTAAACGCCACACGCTAAGAGAGCTGATTCCCGTCGAATCGTATGACGATGAATCAAATTTGTTCACAATGGCCGACGGTTACATCGGCTTTGGTTTCGTGGCGAAACCCATTCCAGGATCTGATGAGTCAACCACTCAGCGATTAAACGTACTGTTTTCGTTTGACTACCCGAAAGAAAGCTTTATTCAAGTCATGCTTCTGGGATCTCAAGACATAAGACCCACGCTAGACAAGATCAAAGCCATGCGAACGATTAAGGATGAGGCGTTGAAAGAGTCGATGAACAATCGACTGAAAATGCTAGAGTCAGGCTCTAGACAAGCGCTTAGCCTTCATGCGCCATCTTTAGTGCGCGAATACAAGGTGATTTTCACGATCAAAATTCCGCTTGAAAAAAAGAATCACCTCCCGACTCAGCATGAGATTGCATCCGCTCGTGATTTGAGATTGTCCTTCGAACAAACACTGAAATCGGCAGGCTTTGTGCCTAACACTATCGACGCCGAGCTTTATCTCCGTCTGATGGGTCAACTATTGCACTGGGGTCATGAAGCTAACTGGAGAAACCCTGCGCCATATTACGATCAAACGTCGCCGGTCAACGAACAGTTAAGCGAATACGATGACATGATGCAAACGGATTCCAATGGAATTTGGTTGGGCGATAAACGATTGAGAATTTTGTCGCCTGGCCGACTTCCGGGACAAATGAGCTTGCAAAACATGCGGCGAATGATTGGTGATCCTTTAACAGGGAATCGTGGCATTCACGGCAATTTTTTCATCAATCTAAATATTTTCATCCCGGATAACGCAGCAGAAAAAGCAACAGCCGATAAGGAGCGCAATGCCGTCAACTACCAGGCTTTCGGACCGATGCTGAAATTCAATCCCAAGTTAATTTTCAAGAAAGAAAGCTCAGACTTGCTGTTCAACTCGATCAATGATGGCGATCGAATAGTAAAAGTTAATCTCTGTGTAGGGCTTTTTACGGATTCTTTGGCAAATAGCGAAACGCGTCTCACTGAAGCTCAAACGTATTTCAGCGAAATCGGCTGGGGAATGAAAGAAGATAAGTTCATCACGCTACCCATGCTGGTCAACTCGATGCCGTTTTGCGCTGATTTAAAAGCCGTGCAATTTCTCCAGCGTTATAAGCGATGCGGGTCAAAGCATGCAGTTGAATTTTTGCCCATCATCTCCGATTGGAGCGGAACCGGAACGCCTCAGTTAACGTTCATTTCAAGAGGCGGACAGGTCATGAATATGGATCTTTTTGATTCGAATACAAATTACAACACCTGCGTCGTTGCCGCTTCCGGTTCCGGAAAATCCTTTTTAACTAACGACATCATTACGTCCTATATCAGCTCGGGGGCTAAGTGCTGGGTAATCGATATTGGTCGATCCTATGAAAAGCTGACCGGGGCTATCGGTGGCGATTTTGTTGAATTCGGTGAGGACAGCGAAATCTGTTTGAACCCGTTTCAAATTATCAAAAATTATAACGAAGAGGCCGACATGCTGGTTGGCATTATCGTATCCATGGCCGCCATGGAAGACAAGTTGTCGGACTTGCAGATTGCACGACTTCGGACAATTCTCAAAGAATTATGGGATGAGCATGAAGGCAGCATGACCGTGGATCTAGTTGCCGACCTGCTGTTGCAAGATGACGACCGGCGGGTTGTTGACATGGGGCATCAATTATTTGCCTTCACCACCTCTGGCGAATACGGCCGATTTTTCAACGGTGACAACAACGTCAATTTCGATAACACCCTGACTTGTCTCGAGTTGGAGGAACTGAAAGGGAGAAGCCACTTGCAACAAGTAGTCTTATTGATCCTGATTTATCAGATCCAGCAAGCCATGTATCTTGGAAATCGTGATCAACGAAAAATCCTAATCATTGACGAGGCATGGGATCTCCTCGCCAAAGGCAACATAGCGAAATTTATCGAAACAGGTTATCGCCGTTTTCGGAAGTACAACGGTGCCGCTATCACTATTACCCAGTCTTTGAATGATTTGTACAACTCGCCGTCAGGTGTCGCGATCGCGGAAAACTCAGCCAACCTTTATCTGTTATTCCAAAAACCTGAAACCATTGAGTCGATCAAACGGCAAAACCGGTTGATGATCGGTGAAGGTGGTTACACGTTCCTAAAATCGGTGCATACAGTCACTGGGCAATATTCAGAAATTTTTTTCGTTACCAGTTATGGGGTCGGTATCGGACGACTCATTGTGGATAAATACACCAAGCTTTTGTACTCAACTCATCCTGATGATATCAAGAAAATCACCGAAAGAACAAGCCGTGGCATGACGACGGCGGAGGCGATCGAAGATATTTTAACGTCGGAAGGAAACTAAATCAGTAGTTCATTTCAAAGCAAAGAGGACACATTATGGCCGAAAACACCCAAACTCCACCCAAAAGAGAATCATCTTTTCAATATAGAAGGCAATTCATTGAAAACTGTCGAAACAGCAAAATCATTGAAAAAGCGACTTTTACCGATGCCGTCATGCGGGTTTACCGGCTTAGATTTCGTGAAATTTCCCGGTCGGCCTATCTGACGCGGTTCTACTGCAGCATTGGTAGAGGCCAAAGTTTTGATGTTGAGCAAAAAGTGACGAGGGAAATGATTGCCATCATCAATGGTGTGAAGGAGAACATCGATAAAAAAATCGTTGTGGCTGATCAGATTATCAACAATAGCAGTATCAGGATCGGACAAGCACAGTACGAGTCAGTCAATGTCACGATCATTGACCCGATTGCAATGTTATTTTTAAACGCGCTCAACTCAGCTCGCGATCTAGAAGAAAAGCTGAGAGTGTTGTGGCTGGCTTGCAAGTTAACCGATATTGAAAAACGTCAAGCACTGACGGAAATCGAAAAAGAATTTAACGATGCGCATCAGCGCTGCCAGGCATTGATGATCGGCGTCAGAAACCGTTTTAACGAACAAAGACGCGCACGTGAAGAGGAAGCCAGAACAGCTGGTGGTCAAGATCAACATTTCGAGGAATTGGCTGTTTCCGAAACCGAAATTATCAGTGCGGTTGAGCAAGATGAGTCGAGTAATCGCGAAGACGCCCCAAAAAAATCAAGCAAAAAAATTTCTGTTGAAGCACAGGCAGAAATTAACGCTGAAATCGAATCAGAAAGCGCGTGAGAGTTCGATTGCTGACTTTATTTATGGCCGTCTCATTGGGCGGTCATAGTTCTATTTCCATCGGGAACGAGCGTGATGGAGGCGGTTTTTTCGGTGTGTCGGATGGACGAGGACAATTATCGGTTCTGCACAATGACTCACCCTTCTATGAAGACAAAGAAAGAGGTTGGTTTTGGTATGAAGAACCGCCTACAGAGGCTATTCCTGAACCCGAACCGATAGCGCCTTCTAAGCAATCCGTTCCAGAGAAAAAGGAAGAACCGACTTTAGCAAAGCCGGATGGGCCAAAACCCTTGTCTGCTGAATGGTTCCGAAAAAACATGGAAACGTATAGAGACAAGGCAATCGACAACCCTACACAACAAAATGTATCAACGTACATGTACCTGCAACGGGTAATGCTCGACAAGGCAGAAAAGTTTTCAGAAGTTTCGCAAAGAGTTGTGATGGCTGATGCGCTGTTGGATGAAAACTCCAGAAGACCCATTGCTACCTTTGGTGCATTTGCCAAAGATGAAATGTCGACCAGGGGAACGGAAAAAGCTGCAAAAAAACTCGCTGAAACCGCGGGGCTTTGGTTTTTCTATGACAGCACATGCGATTTCTGCGTTAAACAGGCCGGTGTATTGAAAGGCTTGATCAATGCCTACGGATTTAAGGTGCTGGCCATTGGTCGTGATGGCTTGCCGCTAACCGGTGGAAGCTTTCCGGATTTCACGATGGACCGTGGTCAAGCGAAAAAACTGGGTGTTGAAACGACCCCATCACTATTTTTAGTTAAACCGGGCGAGAACGGCGGTGCCATTCAGCTTGGACAGGGATTGTTGGCAGGCGATGAAATCATCAAGCGTTCGATTGCGCTGGCACACCAGAATGGCTGGCTAAATAACCAAGAATATGAGGAAACGCGCAAGGTCAAACCTATTCAGGTTGAAACCAAGACGATCCAGAACATCGATGAAGACATCATGAATAACCCCAATGATCTGGTGAAAACCCTACGAGATAACTTAAAAAAACAGCTGTGAGAAGTAATCCTAATGTCGAAACCCGATAAAAAATATGATGAACTTGAACAATATGACGTTAATTCAATTTTGGCCGATCACGTATTGAGCGATCTTCTGAAGGAACGACGGTCAGAACGCCGTTGGCGATGGATCAAAAGACTCGCTTTTTCAGGAATGGGTGTAGGTCTTTTTGCGGTTTATTTGGCTTTTTATGCCAGCAGCCTTGGCTACAAACTAATGCCAAATGCAGAGATTGTAGCGATCGTGAATGTGTCTGGCTCAATCGGCGCAGGTCAGTTGGCATCAGCGGAAGAGTTGGTGCCGGTTTTGGAAAAGGTCTTTCACTCTCCCAAAGTCAAAGCAGTTGCTTTGAATATCGACAGTCCTGGCGGACAACCTTTCGAGTCTGAGCGTATTGCCGAAACACTGGATCGCTTAAAAGTGGAAACAGGGAAAATCGTATATGCCTTCATAGGCAATACGGGTGCCTCCGCGGCGTATATGCTGGCATTGCATGCCGATCGAATCATTGCCGGACGATATAGCATGGTAGGCTCCATTGGCGCCATCATAGCAGGATGGGATTTTCACAAACTAGCCGAAAAATGGGACATCAATCAACGCATTTATGCTTCAGGTGTCCATAAAAACATGCTGAATCCTTTTGCTGCCATGTCGAAAGAATCAGAAGAGAAAGCGCAGCAAATTGTCGATCAAATGGCGGTGGTATTTGCCAAGGAATTTCAAGAAAAACGCAAAGGAACGATCAGGGAAGGGTTTAACTACACAACCGGAGAAATTTGGGGGGGTGAACAAGCCTTG
This sequence comes from Methylomicrobium sp., assembly GCA_018333785.1. Classification (GTDB taxonomy): domain Bacteria; phylum Pseudomonadota; class Gammaproteobacteria; order Methylococcales; family Methylomonadaceae; genus Methylicorpusculum. The sequence goes on from JAGXSU010000057.1 coordinate 68,567, forward strand.
GAAATTGGGTTGATAGATGAACTAGGCACCATCGAATCTGTCGTCAATCGAGAATGGCACCTGCCAACCCACGATTTTGGGCCTACAAATCAATCAAAAGGATTTTTTCCTCAATTCAGCGCGCAGATCATGAAAACAGTTTTGTCGTGGGCAAACTAAAAGACGCTGAAAAAACGGCTTCTTTCGATAAGGTAGATGCGGGTAATTTAGGGCATAGTTACCTCAAGACAATACCTAAAGAAGAATCGATTTTATCCAAAACATTGCCTGGACTTAATCTGATGAACAAGTGCTGCCTGATTTTTCTTGTACTTTTACCCCTATTGATTGCAACGCCGGCACAGGCAGGCCTGAATGAAGAGCTGAGTGGCATGTTTAACGACATGATCAACGTGACACCGGGAGGTTCTTATGAAACTCAGCGCCGCGGTGTCATAACTGGCGGCACTATCTCAATGAGAAATAAAGTTGTGCATCCCAATTTGATTTCATTTGTCCCACCCAATTTTAAGGGTGGCTGCAACGGGATCGACATGTTCGGCGGATCTTTTTCGTATATCAATAGTGAACAGCTCACTCAGCTGATGCGAAGCATTGCTCAGGCTGCAATTGGATATGCATTTCAATTAGCTATTGAAGGGATGTGCCCGACTTGCGCACAAATCATTTCTAAACTTCAAAAAGATATAGCGCAAATAAATGCACTCATGCGAAATTCGTGTGAGGCTGGTAAGTGGATTACAAGCACTATGGCCGGATCTACCGGTTTACAGGCCTGGCACGACGAGAGGATGAAAAAAGCGTCTTCTATAAACACAGAGCATGGTTATCTCTCTGACTTTTTTGATTCACAGGAAAACCAAACAGAATCACCTGCAAAAACAGTCATCGTGCAAGGAAGTACGGATGAAATTACAGGTAACGTTGTCTATGAGGCATTAGAAACAGCAAACGCTATCAGTTGGTTTGATAATGGTGACACCCAATTGAAGATGGTTTTAATGAGCTTAACAGGAACGTTGATCATTGATAAAAATGCAGATGGCTCTGATATCAAATACGATTTTAGACCTCCTCTGATTAAGGTAAGAGATTTTATAGAGGGTGGAAGCGTTGAAATCTATAACTGTGAATCAGCAGAATGTTTATTACCGGATGGCGATAATTCACAAACAATAACATTCGATGGCATGAGGACGAAAGTTAGAAAAATGTTATGGGGCAACGGAACTTGTGCCGCTTGTAGTGGCGGAATTGTAAGGAAACTAGCCAATCGAAGCGGTGGCGCTGAATTTAGTAATGAAGAAAAGCAGTTTATTCAAGCAACTTCGCCTGGAATCTATGGGTTATTGAGAAAACTTGCTCCAGAAATACAGGCTGCAGCTCTTGTTGCAGAACGCATGGTAGACATTGAAAGCACAGAGCTGACAAATAGAATAGTTGATGAAATGTTCGATGTCGTAAGAAACGCTGTCGCAGCAACGGGTCGACCAATGGATTCATCCATGCTAACTGTTATGCGAGATACTAGATTGCAATTTAATGAAGAGCGCCGGGTTTCTGGTGAAACGATACAAGGTGTAGATTCACTTATTAATCTGCAACAAAATATTGTTAATTCAATGAGAACTCCAAATCACAATAAAAGGTATTAAAAGATGGCTTACGAGATCTTGAGTATCGGTGATGGAGAATTACTGTATAGCGCGTTTCAAGGTGCGGCGATGGTATTCAATAACGATAGCATCGGCAAATTAATGAGCACAGGATTTACCTTAGGTATTTTAATTATTTCATTTAAGTACATAACAGATCAGCAGTTTCCTCTAAGACATGCATTAGTAGGGCTTATTGTTTATTCAACAATGTTTATACCGAAAGATACTGTTTTGATCGAGGATATTTATACGGGCGAAGTAAGAACAGTAGCAAACGTTCCATTAGGCTTGGCGGTGCCAATGTCTATTGTATCAACCATGGGGGTAAGGATGACCGATATGTTTGAAACAGCTTTTTCGACACCAAACGAAGCGAGTTTAATTGCTCACGGTTATCTTAATTCTCTTGAAACGCTTCTAAAGCTCAGACGAATATCAATAGGGACAGCTGGATCAAGCTCATTAATGGTGGGTGATCTTGGTAAATCTATCAATGGATATATAGAAAATTGTGTCATGTTTGATTTGGACCTTCCCGATGGCGATCATGAAGTAACGAGAGAAACACTGGAAAAATCAACTGATTTATGGGAGGCAATGAAAACAACCTTTATTAATATTGATGTCATGTTAACACTGCCTAATGCATCTGCAGCTGAGCAAAAAAATTGCAAAGATGCCTATGAAGCAATAAGCAAATATTTAAGCAACGATACCTTTTTTGACGCCCTTGATAGACATGTTGCGAGCGTATTGGGGATAACAAACCCAGATATAAAAGCAGTGGATAGGATAGAAGTTGCGTCCAGTGCCCTTGGCAATGTTTTAAACGATTCCCAAATATTCATGAGAAATGCACTCATGGCTTCTTATCTAAGAGAAGGCGAAAAAGCATTTATTGATAGACAAGGGACACTAAATCTTCAAGTTCAATGGGCTGGAGAACAGAACAAATTTAATGAAATAGCAAAACCTTTGATGGCATTCGTTGAAATGTTTTCGGTTGCGATTTCACCAATAGTCGCCTTTCTGTCAACGATAGGTCCTATGGGTATGACGATGATAGCGCGATACATACAGATGATGATATGGATCGCACTGTGGGGGCCATTAATGGCAATCTGCAACCTATACATCACCATAGTCACGACAAGAATATTGGAAACAGCTGCAAATCATGCGGAAGAGAATGGCTCAGGACTTGATGCCATGGTCATGCACGATCAACTATACGGCACTCTTGAAACATGGCTTTCAGCCGGTGGGATGCTGGCATCGAGTGTCCCGGCATTATCATTGATGTTAGTGTACGGAGGATCAGTTGCAGCAACTAACTTAGCAGGCAAAATGACATCAGGCGCTTCGAGCAGTGTGAGTCCACAAAACATTCAAAAACCCATGGAATCTTCGTCATGGGGCACTATGGGATCAATGGCGGAAATGTCGCCAAACACAGCTTCTAAAAAATCAGCAATGGCTGATACCAATTACTCTGCATCTTCAACCTTTGCAAGGGCATCACAAAGCGCGACGGATTCGCTCAAAAGTGCAAGCAGTAGTGCTAGCGAAACCTTAAGCAAAATCAATCAGCTTTCAAGCCGATCGGGAACAATGAGCAGTCAAGCCAGCGGGGTCACCAGTGCCATGAATAAGACCATAACTGATGGTAGCAATTGGTCTTCGAGCGATGGAAGAACAACAAGTAGCTCGCAAAGTATGTCACAGCAAGAATCAGAGTCGGTTCAAGCAGGGGTTAATGGAGCCCTTAAAGGTGGCTTGGGCTCAGACATGATCGGCGCCTCGGTTCAGGCGTCTTTGATGTCAAACTCAGGCGTGAGTGCGGCAAGAGCCAAAGAACTGGGCGATATGGCTCAGCATGTCGTAAATAGCGGAGTGATGGGGAGTGATGTAACAACATCATCATCCGGGAGATCCAATACCAGCACTAACCAAAGCTTCGAGTCTTCCGAGGAAATGGAAGCCCTTGGAAAGCAGTACCAAAGTCAACTGAACGCCGTCAAACAGGCCAGCGAAAAATATACTCAGACCGCGACCATGCAGGATTCCGCCGGCAAATCGCTAGTCGCGCCTTACCAGGATTTGGCGACCCGTCTTGTTAATTCTGGCGCACTTGCCGATATCAAAAATGCGCAAATAGAATTGAAAAATAAAATGGGCGAAAAGGATTATGGCGAGCTCTCCAAAAATGCCCAGTACGAGATTAATAATTCCAGCGCAGTCTTAGAACCGGGGAGTCATGAACGCGAAGCATTATCTGGCTTTTTAATGCTGAATCAACACGATCCGGTAAAAGCTGCTGAGATTGTGAATAGCAAGCTCATGCCAACCAACACTCAAACTGAGGTAGAAATTGGGCATGATGCCTTTAGTAAAGACCAACAAAGTGTAGATGGAATCGTTAGCGAGAAAACAGCCGGCGAATTCAGATCTACAGCAAAAGGGGGCGGGGAAGATGTTGATGGTGATGAAGGTTCCGGTAGCGGAAGAAGAGGCTACATGGGAGGAAGATCAAAGGGAATGCCGAGTAAAAATGAGCAAATGCCCAAATCGGGTCTCCACCCAAGTCAAGCCAATAAAGCAATGGCTCATTCGGCAAGTTCTGAAAATAAAACCGCAAGATCGCAAGGTTTCGGAGCCAAAAACAGCCAGGCTGGTTTTGGCTCAAAACCCGCAGGCAACAGTTCAAGAGTCGGTGATTTGAAAGCCAAAGTGGCAAATGAATTGAGCGGCTATAAAAACAAAGACAGATTTGAGCCATACCCGGCAAAATTTAAAGAGGGTGGGCATCTAAATCCCGATGAAATAAATGGCACGAATATGGGGCTTAAAGCCGGTAAAAACTTTGGCAATGCAGGGAATGACTTGGCGCGTGATGGCGCTAACGCTGCGAATAACAAGATTGATTCTTTACAAAATGATATTTCAAATGCAGCAAAACAATCGGTTGACTCTTTCAAAGAGACTTTTGGCATGAACGATAAAAAGCCAAGCAAAAGCGATATACCTCACACGCCATCCAATAACGATCTTCCACCCATTAATTAAAAACGGCTATTTGCATTCTAGGTTTTAAATCAGAACGGCTCATGCTTTTTAATCGCGCCGTTTTGTGCAAAATCCGGTTGGATCGTTTAAAAATGCTCTGACTTGTTATGAGCAATAGTTGGTTGGACTGCCAATGCCCGTTACCGACCCCTATGTGTAGTAACCAACTATGTGTATATGCAGTATTACCGTTGAGGTCCGCCCAATAGAGCTGTCGCTTGGTGCGAACCTCAACTACACATAATTACAGCGCCTGAAGAAACTGTATCAATGCATCGTCATCAGGATGGTAGCGGCAATTTATAGTTTCCGGTGATTGGAGTCTCTCCAGCGCTTTATTCTTCATCGCCAAGTCGGCCTCAACATACCGATGGGTAGTGGTGGTACTTTCATGTCCCAGCCATAAGGCAATCACGTTAAACGCCACGCCAGACTGCAACAGATGCATGGCTGTCGTATGACGGATGGTGTGAGGCGATATCTTTCGCTTGGAAAGACTGCCCATTGTTTGGGCTGCATGCTCGACTGCGAGATTAAGTCGCTGCGTGACGTTAAATCGTGACATTGCTAGGCCATCTCGATTAGGTAACAGAGGGGAATCAACGCTTAACGTCGGGTTGTGCTTTAGCCAAGCTCTGATTTCCTGAACTGTGCTTTTCCATAAAGGTGTCGAGCGTTGCTTGCGTCCCTTACCACGCAAGTGGACACAGGCCGATTCACTCAAGATGACATCGCCAACCTTGACGCCAATGATTTCGGAAACGCG
>JAGXSU010000058.1 GCA_018333785.1 Methylomicrobium sp.
ACTAGACCCCTAGCGCGCCCTTCGACGCCTCAATGCGGCAGGACTGACCTGTCAAACCAGTTTGCCTGGTGACCATAGCGAGCGTGGCCCACCCGATCCCATCCCGAACTCGGCAGTGAAACCGCTTAGCGCCAATGATAGTGTGGCAGTTTGCCATGCGAAAGTAGGGAATCGCCAGGCTCTTATTTAAAACCCCATCCAGGTTCATACCTCGGTGGGGTTTTTTTTTGGCCCTGCTTCTTAAAGGGTGCTTGCTTGGGGGGACATTCACAGGCTTAAATTCTCTGTACAATCAATCTTTTTTTGGCATTACCAAGAATGGAATTAATCGGTAACCATTGTGAAATTATCATGCGGATTAAAAAGTAGGCTGTTTGATTTTATATCACCATTTGTCGGCGTATTATTGACATTGGCATTTGAGCCCTTTGGATATTGGGTTTTTTCATTTATTTCCCTCGCTTTTATCTTTGCATCCTGGCAAACATTGTCTCCAGGACGGTCTGCATTAAGAGGTTTTTTATTCGGCCTGGGCTTTTTTGGAGCCGGTGTTTCATGGGTATTTGTTAGTGTTCATGAATTCGGTCATGCTTCTTTAGCTATCAGTATTATAGTCACCTTCATTTTTGTATCGGTTTGGGCTTCATTTGTCGGCTTGACAGGATATGTCGCCGGTAAAACATTCTGTTGTTTAACTCGGCCTGCTTTTTTTATAAGTTCAAGCCTGTGGATTTTGATTGAATATATTCGAGGGACTTGGTTTTTAAATGGATTCCCCTGGTTGCAAATTGCCTATTCACAAACAGATTCTGTTCTTGCTGGATATGCGCCCGTTTTAGGGGTCTATGGGGTAGGATTTATAGTGGCGTTAATTGCAGAATGCCTGATCTCTCCTTTTAGATTGCTAAAACAAGGTTTTAAAATAATCCTGCTTTTTGTTCTGTGTATAGGCGGAATAACACTTAACTTTTATAAATGGACATATCCTGCGGGTAATGAAATTTTGGTTTCATTGGTCCAGGGCAATATACCGCAAGATAAAAAATGGGAACCCAGTAACAGAGATCTTACTCTCAAGAAATATCGTGAGCTAACTCAACAGAATTGGCAATCAGAAATTATCATATGGCCAGAAACAGCAATACCTGCTTATTATTCTGAAGTTAAAGACGACTTCCTGGCATTGTTACAAAATGAAGCAATACACCATAAAACAGACATTATTTTAAGTTTGCCCGTAAAAGAAGAAAAGGGTGATAAATTTAATGCGGTAATGGTCTTGGGCAAGGAGCCTGGTTTTTACCATAAAAACCATTTGTTACCTTTTGGAGAATATCTGCCTTTACAACCCCTTTCAGGTTATATTTTTGATAGGCTTAACCTTTCGGGACTTGGAAGATTGACCTCAGGAGGAAATCAACAACTCATGTTGAAAGCCGCCGGATATTCTTTTATGACATCAATTTGTTATGAAGATACCTTTGGAAATGAGCAACGAAAAGGTCTGCCGGATGCCGCTTTCCTCATAAATGTGACCAATGATGCCTGGTTCGGTAACTCAATAGAGCCTCATCAACACCTTCAAATTGCTCGCATGCGAGCAATAGAAACCGGTCGTTATTTGCTGAGAGCTACCAATACGGGAGTAAGCGCAATTGTTAAACCCAATGGACAAATAATTGCAACCGCCCCCCAATTTGAGACGGCTGTTATCACGGCAAAAATTTTACCAATGGCAGGTATGACGCCCTATGCCAGACTAGGTGATGTTCCAATAATAATTGGGATACTTCTTATTTTAATGATTAATTTTTGGCGTAATACAAAGAATAAATCAAATTTACTGTCATAGTGACAATACCATCACTGTGTTATTTTGGGCTCTATGTGACGAAACAGAGAGGAGTGTACTAATTTGGAAACCTTAATACGCCTGACCGCTGCATTAAGCATTTTTGGAGTCATGGTCTTTTGGGAATACTTGAAACCGCGCCGCATACTTCCGGTGGAGAGACTTGTTCGCTGGCCAATTAATTTGGGTCTAGCTGCAATCAATATGTTGATGATGCGTCTGACGGTCGGAAGTGCCGCTTACTTAGCCGCTGTTGATGCGGAAGAAAATCATTGGGGCATATTGAATCTGATCAATTTGCCAGACAGTTTAAATATCATAATCAGTTTGTTGATTCTGGATTTTGCTATCTATTGGCAACATGTGCTCTCCCATAAATGGCCTTTGCTTTGGCGTCTTCATCAGGTTCATCACTGCGATTTAGCCTTCGATGCCACTACGGCTGTCCGCTTTCATCCGTTAGAAATTCTTTTTTCAATGTTTTATAAAGTTGCCTTCATCTATTTGATAGGCGCTGACGCATTTGCAGTTATTCTTTTCGAAATTATCTTGAATGGCGCTGCGACTTTTAATCACAGTAATATTTCAATTCCGGAATCACTGGATAAAAAGCTTCGTTTTTTGATCGTTACACCGGATATGCACCGTATCCATCATTCGACTATCAAAACTGAAACCGATAGCAATTATGGATTTTCTATTACTTGCTGGGATAGGCTTTGTAGTACTTATAAAGCACAGCCTAAATACTCGCAAGAGCAAATGCCCATCGGACTCGATTGTTATAGAGACAAAAAGGAATTGGGATTTTTAAACCTCTGCTTGATGCCTTTTCGCGCACCATCAAAATAATTCAATCAGGAGTCAATAGGCAAAGCCAAATCTTGCTCTAACGGCAACATCCGGATAATGATGTTAAACCTTATAGGTCATAATCCATGATGGCCAGTTTTTGATTAAGCAATTTAAGCAGATCTTTTCCTGATTTTACATTTTCAAGATTGATGCCCAATGTTTGGTTCGAATTAATCACATGCCAGCGTTGAAGCAGGTTTTTCAGGTATGTTTTTTCGGTAACGGAAAGTCGAAATCTACCGGTCAATTCGGAATGTTGCAGATCCTGCTCGTTGATAAGTACGCTTTGCAATAAACGTAATTCAGTTAGCAGCATTTCAAGTGCTGGTAAATTCTTATCAATTAGATGCGTGACCTTACCGGCTTCAAGTAAACCTGCTGGTTGAGATGGGTTGTCTGAAACCACCTTCAAACATTGTATTAATTCACCACTAGAAAATCGTCCTGCTGATTCATAAAAAGCGGATGCTTCCATGTCGCTCAATTGTCCATGATCGTAATTTAGTTGAGGGTGAGATGTCGTCAGGATGGTTTCAGAGCCACAAGGTAATGTGTAAGTTAATGGCGGGTAAAAGCTTCTTTTGGTATCCGCATCAATAATTTTATGTCCTATAAACGGGGTGTTCACGGGATGATCTCTGTGTCCGGCAATACCAACATTAATTAAGATCGGATTATGACCTCCTAATAACCCTTGTGAAAAGGCTACGCCGGCAGACATGGCAATTTTTCCGATGCCAGTCACTATCAAATAAATGCCGTCATGGCTATACAACGCAAATTGTCGTATCTCAATATGTTTTTTTAAGCGATATCGCGCTATCAAAGGCTTTGCCTCACAGGCCAGTGCAACGAAAAAAAAGACACGATTATTTGAATTCATACTTGAAATAAAAAGAGGTTTTATTACATCAGATTCATAACTGCATAAAGCTGATCGTATTCAGTGTGTTATCTTCAGTCAACAATCTTCTAAGCGTTATCTGTTACATTTTTCCTTACTTTTCCTTTAAAATTAGATAATTGTTGCATCAAATTAAAATGTAACTTAAATTAAAAAGAAAACCCTGAGGCTTTAGAATCATGATATCGACACCACCAAACATTGATAGACGCCAACAATCACGTCATCTTGTGGACGAATTAAAAAAAGAAAGACAACAAGTGTGGAGCATGTATTGCCATGTAGCTGAACTTAAGCCGTTTTCACCTCAGCAAAAAGTCCAACTTAAAATTACCGAATTTTCACAATTACTGGTCGATTACATTTCACTAGGCCATTTCGGAATTTATGATCGTCTGGTAACCGGTGACGAACGCCGTGCGGGTGTTTTAAATATGGCTGAACAGATTTATCCTGAGCTATCCAGAACGACTGACGTCGCAATTGCCTTTAATGATAAATATGAAGATTCAGAGGAAGCGCTCAATTTAGAAAGTCTTGAGCACGATTTATCTTATTTGGGTGAGAATCTGGCGATCAGGATCGATTTGGAAGACAAATTGTGTAATATGCTTTTGAATTAGGAAAAACCCCGCGTCAAGATAAAAAAGGGGCAATGACCAAGCATTGCCCCCACTTCTAAATTATTTCTTATCAGGTTCAAATGTTGTTCCTGATCCGTTTTCAACCCTGATAAATCGATCTTTTAGTTTTTGGAATGCACCCCATAAAGTCGTATCCATGACGACTTCATTGCCAATCGAGACAATGACACGTGCCAATTCAGGTATTCGTGTCTTGATAGAAATTAGATAAATCGGCTGGACATACAAAATGGAATTTTTCATAGGCAGAATAATCATCCTGCCCATTTCAACGCGGGAACCGCGTTGATCCCAAAGTGTTAGCTGGGCTGATATTTCCGGGTTTTGCTCAATCAAAGCTTCCACCTGCGCAGGGCCGTTTACCTGAACTTCCTTATGAAATTTATAAACGGTAATTCCTTTTTTAAAGGCATCACCGCATTTTTCTTTATCCATGACGCTGGCCACACTCACCATACTCAGGTTAGCGTTATTTACAGGTGTCATGGCATTGATCATGACAAATTCCTCCTTGCCTCCGCAATGCCCAAAATCTATCGTTAAATAATAAGGCTTTTCAGGCTTGTCTCGAACCTGGGCAAACTGCCACGTTTCAGCTTGTTGATAGAACAATGCGGGTTCAGTTTGATGGTATTTCGCATAAACTTTCATTTGCAGGTAATACAAATCTCTGGGGTAACGCAATTGCTTTTTCAACTCCTCTGGCATTTCGTCGATATCCCTAAAAACGCCTGGATAGGCTTTATCATAAGCCTGAATGATAGGGTCGGTAGGGTCGGTATTATAGTATTTAACCGCGCCGCTGTAAGCGTCGACCGTAACCTTGATTGAATTACGAATGTAATTAAATTGTTCAGAGCCATCTAAAAAGTCGTCATCTGCCGATTTGGAAACCGGATACCAATTAGATAAGGTATAAGCATCTTGAACCCAGAAAAAACGGTCCTTAGTGATCACTAAATAAGGATCTTTATCCAGATGAAGAAACGGTGTCAGTAAATTGATGCGTTCAATGATGTTTCTTCTAATCAGTAACTTGCTTTTAGACGTTATATTGGTAGAAAAAAATATCTTTTCGTCTTTAAAATAAAATGCAAACAGGAGTTTTCTGAAATAAGACGGTATAGGAATTCCACCGATTCCTCGGTATGCTTTATCCAGCGCATCATCTTGTTTGGGCGTTGTTCCGGAAAGCTCCATTACATTCAGATTATTGGGGGTAATCGCGTATTTGTATTGCTCTTGACCATAATAGATATCCGGTTTGTTTACTTGCAGACCCACATCGGAATGCAAATTAAGGTCGCGCAAGAACCAGATAATTGGGTTGGCAGCGTCTTGCGCCGCTGGGGTCGCTACCGCACCATAACCATGAGTAAAACGCAAATGGGTGTTTTCCCAGTTTTGAGCTTCCTCAGGTAGTTTGGAGATGTTCATTTCCCTTGCTGCGAGGTTAACCTGGCGCTTAAAGCCATTTATAAAATAACGCCCTTCATCCACTTCAAGAAAATGGTAATAAGGGCGGATGCTCTGCATCTGGTTATACACGTCATCCAGGAATTCGCGGTCCCAGACCGGAATATTCTCGAACCTTTTTTGTGTGCTCCATTCTTCAATGTCCTTGGTAGGGTCGAGACTTACTGTGAAGTCTACCGTTTCGATATTTTTAAGATCATAGGCATCCAGTGTCGCGTCTATATTGTGCTGAATAAATGGACGTTGAGTCTTGACGGGGTTGGGTTTGACAATGAATTTGTCGATCAACTCGGGTATGAAATCAATTCTTTGAATACCAAAAACGCCTAAGAATAAGCTGAAGGTAACGATAAACGGCATTTTGATGCGAGGCTTCTCTGAAAAAAAGTAAAAAAGCAAAGCAATTGCAGAAGCCAAAAAAGTAAATATAGACAACCATATAAGGGGCAGTTTGTATCGTAATTCAACAAAGCCCGGGCCTGAGAAAATCGGCTCATGGACATTGACATACAAAAGCGAAAATCGATGCAGTGCAAATCCCCACAGCACAAACAACACGACAAATCCAAATAACACAGCCAAATGAATCTTGGCCGCCATCGGAAAGTTTTTGACTTGATTGGGTACAAAAATACTCTGCATCCAATATTGGAAAGCCACCATGACAAAGATGATGCTGGCCGTAACAAGCAGTTCCGCTTGGATAAGCTGATAAATAGGGTAGGAAAGCAGATAAAAGCCAACATCTCTGCCGTAAACAGGCTCAGTAACGCCGGCTGATCCACCAAAGAAGAAAAGTAATGACGCTTCCCATTGTTCATAAAAAGGAACGGCGATCATCACCGCCAACACCAAAGCCACGGGTGTCGACAATCTGATTGAATAGCTGATAAATAAATCAGCAAAACGGTCAAACGCCCGTCGTTTTAGAGGATCTGAAAAGACAGCCTCATTCGGATTGAAGCCGAAATATCGAGAAGACAGCCAGAAATGTAAAAAGAAAATTGAAAAGAAAAAGAGCGTGACAATACCGGAAAGGAAAAAACGGTAGAGCAAGCGCAGCCAAAAGTATCCTTCAAACTTTAAGGCCTGAAACCACCAATAATCGACAATTAGATCAAGAAAAACGAAATAAAATGCTACATAGACAGTAACCAGGATACCAACCGTTGTTATTAAAACAGCAGGTAAATATTTCCAAATCCGCATAGTTTCCTCTTTGTATGAGTGATCAGCTTTTACATTTACGAGATAAGCCTTGGCAATCATTAATCATGCAACTCTTGCTGCACTTTGTTGGCGTTATTCTAACATCCACCAGACTATTCGGAGCATATAGAATGCAGTATCGAATTCATGAGGTTGAAAAAATCAAGAATCAAGATCGATTTAGCACCTCAGATAATAGATTTCCCGATCTAAAATAACGGCATTTTTATCTTTGTTGGCTCTGGAAACCTCTTAACAAGAGAAATAGAGATCGGATTTTGTTGTGCGGGCATTTTAACAATGTGAGATTTTAATCCAAAAAAACAGGGGGCAACCTAAAGTCGCCCCCCATTGTCCTTTCAAAATTTATAGCCCGAAAATAGTTTAAGTTAATCAGGCTGTAAAGCGTCTTTAGTCGCAAGACTGCCTGTCTAAACCTTAAGCCAAACTCTTACTTGCAACTTCATAAACATCAGGCGAAATCGCGTCGGTTGTCATAATGCGTTCCAGCTGATCTTTCATTAATTGTTGTCGAGCTACATCAAAACGCCGCCATTGTGTCAGTGCGCTTAACATTCGCGATGCCACTTGAGGATTCAATGTGTTCAGTTCAATAATCCTGTCACCCAGAAAACGGTAACCCTGGCCGTTGACCGCATGAAAATGCAATGGATTGGCTTGACTAAACGCCCCAACCAGAGAACGAACACGGTTCGGATTTTTCATGTCAAATGCGGGGTGATCCAGCAAAGCTATAACGGTATCGAAAGTTTCAGGCATGGGGCTGGATGCTTGTAAAGCAAACCATTTGTCAATTACCAACGCTTCATTTTGCCATTGTTGATAAAAATCGCTCAGACATTGTAATTTTCCAGGGTGCTCGTTATTAACAATCACACTGAGCGCCGCCATCTGATCGGTCATGTTTTTGGCAGATTTAAATTGCGCCAGCGACAAGCTTTGAATCTCAGAGGTATTCAGTACACTTAAATAGGCAAGGCAGGCATTTTTAATCCGTCTGCGGCCAATAGCCCCGGAATCGAATTGTCCTGATTCATCTTTATGGTAGAGCTGATAAAGTTCTAAAAACCGCTTTTGCAACTGCTCAGCCAAAGTCAGGATGACTTTTTCCCTGGCATAATGAATACCCTCGGGGTCAATAACCTGCATTTGCTCAGCCAAATAAATTTCGGAGGGTAAATTTAACAGCAAAGCAAAATAGGATAAATCCTCCCAGGATTGTTCCAATACCTGTTGAAAAGCATCGACAATAACCGGTTCAATTTTTAACTCGCGGCCGTCACGCCAATCCTCAATCGAATTCAGAATAAATCGGCTGGATAATTGCTGCCCGGCTTCCCAGCGATTGAACGTATCGCAGTCATGTCTCAGTAAAAAAGCAAGTTCATCCGGACTGCGCTCCATGGTCAGTTTGATCGGCGCAGAAAAACCACGCAAAATCGAAATTACTGGTTTTTCTCTTAAACCGGTAAAAGTAAATTGCTGTTCTTTTTCAGTCAGCTGTAAAACAGTTTCATTTTTGCTTGCGGATTGCTCTTTAAGCTGACAGGGTGCTATGGAGCCATCGCTATACAACAAGCCCAGCCGCAGAGGAATCGGCAGTGGTTCTTTCACTGGCTGGCCGGGTGTAGCTGGGCTTGTTTGACTGATGGTTAAATGCAGCGTTTGGGATGCCTCATCATACTGTGGGCTCACGTTGACCACAGGCGTTCCGGCCTGTGCATACCAGCGTCGAAATGCCGTCAGGTCAACACCATTGGCATCCTGCATCGCATTGACAAAATCGTCGCAAGTAACTGCTTGACCGTCATGCCGTTGAAAATAGAGATCGCTGCCTTTACGGAAACCTTCCGCACCTAACAAGGTATGCAGCATTCTGACGACTTCTGCGCCTTTTTCGTAGACGGTCAGCGTGTAAAAATTATTGATCTCAATGTAGGCATCCGGACGAATGGGATGTGCCATGGGACCGGCATCTTCTGCAAACTGGCGTGTCCGCAGCATATTGACATCTTCTATGCGTTTAACTGCTTTGGATGTTCTGTCGCCGGTAAATTCCTGGTCACGGAAAACGGTAAAGCCTTCTTTCAAACTGAGCTGAAACCAGTCCCTACAAGTAATCCGGTTGCCGGTCCAGTTATGAAAGTATTCATGACCGATCACCCCTTCAATGTGTTCATAATCACTGTCGGTGGCGGTATCAGGCCGGGCCAGTACGAATTTGGTATTAAAGACATTGAGGCCTTTATTTTCCATTGCGCCCATGTTGAAGTGCCCGACTGCGACGATCATATACAAATCCAGATCGTATTCGCGGCCGTAAACCTGTTCGTCCCAAAGCATCGCGTTTTTGAGCGCTTGCATGGCATGTGCGCATTTGTCCAGATCATGGCTTTCTACAAAGATCTGTAAATCGATTTCACGGCCCGACATGGTAGTAAACTGATCGGCTACGCAATCTAATTGTCCGGCTACCAGCGCAAACAAATAGCATGGCTTGGCGAAAGGGTCTTCCCATGTGACCCAATGAGCATTTTCGGGTAATTCGCCCTGTGCGATCTTGTTTCCGTTTGAAAGCAGCACCGGATATCGCGACTTATCGCCGATCAAGGTGGTTGTAAACCGGCTCATCACATCGGGACGATCCAGGAAATAGGTGATTTTCCTGAAGCCTTCCGCTTCGCACTGGGTACATAACATGGACTTGGAAAGATATAGACCTTCCAGAGCCGTGTTCGCTTTAGGGTTAATGTGATTTTCAATGATCAGTTCAAAGACTTGTTTCTGCGGTACCTGATGGATGATGAGAGCGGTAGCCGTCTGCTGGTAATCGTCCTTACTCAAGGCTTCCTCATTCAGCGAGACGCTGATAAGTTCCAGCTTTTCGCCATGAAGTGTCAAAGCTTCGCTCTGATGCGAACTCTCCGGATTACGGCTGATTTTCAGCTTGGCGGTGACTTGGGTGCATTCATCATCCAGGTTGAATTTCAGATCCACTTCGTGAATCAGGTATTCCGGTACCGTATAATCTTTTAGATAAACTGTTTGTGGGTTAGCATCACGCATCGTTTGACTCGACAAGTTGAATATTAAGAGGATTTTTGTGCTGCAAATAGCATGATAAGGACCCAGGCAGCTAAAAAGGCCAAGCCACCGAAGGGGGTAATCATACCCAGCCATTTGGCATTGAGTATTGTCAATAGATACAGACTGCCTGAGAATAAGATAATTCCACCAAACATCAGCCAGCCTGCCCAGTGAATCAAGCGCGACAAGGGTACCTGCTGCTGCAGGAAGGCGAGACCCAAAAGCCCCAGTGCATGCCACATCTGATAGTTGACCCCGGTTTTATAAATATCTAGCATCTCCGGGCTAAAACTGTTTTTAAGAGCATGCGCACCGAATGCACCGAACGCAACGCCGGTAAAGGCACTGATTGAGCCTAAAAATAAGAAGACTGAACGCATCATTTTTCCTTGAGTCTGGGCATTAGCTGAACAAGATTACAGGGCCTGGTTCGAAAATCCAACTGATCTTTAATCAAATCATCCCAAGCGGTTTTACAAGCCCCTGACGACCCGGGCAAGCAAAATATGTAAGTGGCATTGGCGACTCCGGCAATGGCTCTGGATTGAATCGTCGATGTTTTGATGGATTGATACGAGATCATTCTGAATATTTCGCCAAAGCCGTCAAGTTTCTTATCCAGCAACGGTTCAACCGCCTCAGGGGTTCCATCTCTTCCCGTCACGCCGGTGCCGCCGGTGCTGATGATAACCTGAACCGCTTCATCGGCTATCCATCGCGAAACGACAGACCTGATTGCATAGATCGAGTCGGGTACGATGAGTTTCTCAACCGGAATATGGCCAGTCTCCCTGATGCGTTCAATCAAAGCCGTTCCGGATATATCGTCGGCATCGGTTCGCGTATCGGATACCACCAGAACGGCAATGTTAAGAGGGATAAAGTTTCGATCGGTCATTCGGCTGGGTCTCTCGGGTTAATGTTCAGATTACTTTAATACCAGAAAAAAGGCTTCTTCACCGCGCTGTATATTGATTAACAGTTGGCTTTGGGGATTTACCACCTGAACTAATTCATCCAGGTTTCTAACCCGATAGCGATTGGCGGAAACAATGATATCACCGGGTCTCAATCCTGCCCGCCAGACTTCTGAAGCCGTATTAATCTTTTCTAAAAGAACGCCTTCTATTTGATTTTTCTGGCTGCTGCTCAGGATGGTGCCAATCAATCGAGGGTGGATTTTCTCGCCGACGACTTGCGGTCGTTGAGGCTGACCAATGGCCGCTTGTACAGTCATCTTTTCATTATTTCGATAAAACTCTATATCAACCTTATCACCAATTTGCATCAAGCCAATCATATTGCGAATGTCATGACTGCCTTTTATTTTCTGGCTGTTGACCTCGGTAATGATATCGCCCGGTTCCAACCCCGCTCTTGCGGCAGGTGAATTGCCCTCAACCTTGCTGACCACCGCGCCTTTATTGGTTTCCAATCCAAACGCTTTCACGAGTTCGGGACTCAAGTCTTGTGTCGTGACACCCAACAATCCCCTCCTAACCTCGCCATGCTTGACTAATGATTCTTTAATAGTCAAGGCCATGTTGGAGGGTATGGCAAAGCCAATTCCGACATTGCCCCCGTTAGGTGCCAAAATAGCCGTATTCATTCCAATAAATTCGCCATTCAAATTAACCAAAGCACCGCCCGAGTTGCCTGGGTTAATGGAGGCATCGGTCTGGATAAAATTTTCATACCCTTCAATGCCCAAACCGGAACGTCCCAATGCACTGACGATTCCAGACGTTACTGTTTGTCCCAGGCCGAACGGGTTGCCTATCGCAATGACAAAGTCGCCCACTCGCAATTCATCTGAGTTGGCAATCGGCAAAGCGGTCAGGTTGTCGGCAGGGATTTGAATTACGGCAACATCGGCATCCGGATCGGTTCCAATCAGCTTGGCATTCAGTTGCCGGCCATCCTGTAAGGTCACCATGATCTTGTCGGCTTTATCGATGACATGATTATTGGTCAATACATAGCCATTACGGCTATCAACAATCACACCCGATCCCAGGCTGTTTTTTTGGCGCTGACTGGGTTGGTTGGGCATTTGAAAAAAATGCCGAAAAAAAGGATCTCGCATTAAGGGATGCTCAAGAACCTGGACATTCGTGGAGGTAGAAATATTAACAACAGCCGGCAAACTGGTTTCAAGCATGGGTGCAAGAGAAGGCAGCTTCTGGCCATTCACGGCAAAGGGAAGTCCGCTTTGAGCCGGTGATGCGGCAAGAAAAGCCAAGGGCACGACTAAACAACCCACTATTGTTCTAAAAATTTTACTGTTCATAGTGATCTCGCAAGAATTAACACGCTAATTAATAGTTTTGGTTTTTCAAAATAAACATCTCAACTGTTCGCTCCTAAAAGATACAGGGTACGGCGTGAATACGCTTGAAAATTGAGCAAGAGCGAATAAATCAGGCTATTTACGATGGTCTTTTCGCATGTGGCTGGGATTCAGTGATGTTTATTCTCTGGACAGTCCATTGAACATGCGATGAATAATCGCAAGACAGTTTTTGTTGGATATAAAACATGGCCTAATCCCAATTCCGCAATCACCTTAGAATATGGGCACTAAAAAATTGAAAACAATAGGCACTTTTGTGATTCCTGTTATTTTTTGGCGATCAATTGCCATTATTAAGCTATATTAGAAGCGTCAATACCCACTTTATCCAAATTGAATGGCTGTAGATACAAGCTCCGACGACGGTCAAGCAATTCGCAAACTGGTTCCCATTGCAAATCTTGCAACTCCTCATTTTGAGTCGCTGTGCGCTCAAATTACTATTCAAGACGCTGCCCGAAACGATATTCTATTCAAGCGGGGCGATGTTGATCCTCATTTATATTACTTATTACACGGGGAAGTGTCTTTTCAGGCGGCAGGATTATCATTTGAGGTCGTTAAATCTGAAACTGAATCTGCAAAGTTTGCGCTAGCTCATCAAGTTCCTAGAAAAATTGATGCAGTTGCGCGAAGCTCTATTCGTTATATTAAGCTGTCGGCTAGTTTATTAGACTGCCCTTTGACACAAACCTATGAGGAGGAAATCAGTTCAATGGTCATTATTGAGCCCGAGGAAAACTCTGACGACTGGATGACAACGTTGTTAAGGTCGCCCATTTTTCAGAAGCTTCCCCCAGCTAATTTACAAAAAATTCTAATGAGCCTTGAGGAAGTTATTTTTGAGAAAGGGGAAACAATTCTGCGCCAGGGAGATTCAGGGGATTATTATTACCTGATAAAAAGCGGGCAATGCCTCTTAACCCGAAAGCCTTCTGAGCATGCCAAAGAAATCAAGTTGGCACTGCTTAGAGACAGTGACACTTTTGGTGAGGATTCCATCCTCTCGGAAAAGCCACGTAATGTAACTGTAACAGCGCTCACTAAATTATCATTGTTGAGACTCAGCAAAGATAATTTTATCAATCTGATCAAAAAACCATCACTAAGATATGTTGATTATGAGCAAATGTGTCTTGAAGTTAAGCAAGGGGCGTTATTGCTGGACGTAAGATCAACGGAAGCGTTTAATTCTCATCATCTTGAAGACAGTTTAAGCGCTCCATTTTTTACCCTGCGTATGCAGGTTAAAACGTTAAACAGAAATCGGCCTGTAATCGTGGTTTGTAATAATGGGAAGACCAGTGAAGCCGCTGCTTTTCTGCTGCTTAAGAACAAAATAAAGGCTTCGATTCTTGATGGCGGCATAGAGAATGTTGCCCCAACACTGGTTAAAAGTGCGGCTTCTTTTGCCATTGATGATGGTGTGGAAACGACTTTTGTCGTACCTCAAAAAACAGTTGGCATTTCCGTTTCCGGTCCTGAAAAAGAGAGCGCTACGGAAATCGATAAAGACGCCGTGCTGGAAAAGCTGCAAAAGGATAACACAGCATTGCAGGATGCTAATGACCGTTTAAAAGTGATGTATGAGCAGCTGAAACAAGAAAAGGAAGAGGCGGATAGGGAATTTAGAATGCTTTACAGGCAAACAGAAAAGCTTAAAAGTATTTTAAACGCAATGAAAAAGAATCCGGAGTAATGTCCTGGTCTATTTTTCAGCGCCCTGTAACGCTATAGCAAAAGGTGTTTCTGTTACATCAGCCACACAACCACAGCCTGAATAGCTGTGGTCATCAAGGCGTGAGATAAATTATTTTATCTTGGCTTCTTTATACATAACGTGTTTACGCACTACCGGGTCGAATTTTTTAATTTCCATTTTTTCCGGCATAGTCCTTTTGTTTTTGGTGGTCGTGTAAAAGTGACCTGTTCCTTCTGTAGAAACCAATTTGATTTTGTCGCGCATTTAGCCCCCTTAAGCTTTTATGCCATTTTTTCGCATATCTGCCAATACAGCATCAATGCCATTTTTGTCTATTATTCGCATTGCTTTGGCAGAAATACGCAGACGAACCCAACGATTTTCGCTTTCTACCCAAAATCTGTGATGTTGCAGATTCGGGCAAAAACGCCTTCTAGTTCTATTGTTGGCATGTGATACATTATTACCGGTAACTGGACGTTTTCCCGTTACCTGACAGACTCTGGACATGATTAACCTCTAAAAAATATGCAGTGGCTCAAAAGTTAGCTGATCTTTATACCAAAAATTTCTTTTCAGGTAAATAACTAACTCTTGACACGGTACATCCGAACCTGTCATTCAAACCGTCCTGATGGTAAATTAATCATTCAATTGCGCTATTTTTAAGCTTAAAATTACATTTCAAGAAAAATGGCAATCAAAGATTTCCTTCTTTATTTTGCTGTTTAAAGGCATAAGAGGCGGTAAAAGGGTAAGTTTAAACACCTTTTTTATAGCCCATTTGTCAACCAGCTTTCTTCGGTATTAATTTGAATAACAATTAACTGCTTTTTAGCCGGATCCCATATCATTGGAGAAAAATAATCTTTCAATGGCATACTATTGCAGCCATAAAAACCTATTTAACCCATTCGTAAAAAAGAGAACTCATTATGCCCATAAAACTTGGCATGGTTATGGACCCCATCGCAAGCATCAATATAAAAAAGGACACCAGCTTTGCCATGTTGCTGGAAGCGCAGCACAGAGGGTGGGAACTGCATTATATGGAACTTAATGACCTGTATTTACGCAATGGCAGGGCTTTTGCCAGAACCCGGAAACTGTCGGTTGAGCGAAACGAATTGCAATGGTTTCGCTTTGAAGGCGAGCAAGATCTGGCTTTAGATGAGCTGGATGTCATCATCATGCGTAAAGATCCTCCGTTCGATCAGGAGTATGTTTATGCCACCTATTTGCTCGAAAGAGCCGAGGCAAACGGCACTTATGTCGTCAATAAGCCCCAATCCCTCAGAGATGCCAATGAAAAATTATTTACCGCCTGGTTTCCTGAGTGCTGTCCGGATACCCTGGTGTCCAGGGACAGCAATAAAATACGTAAATTTCTCAATGAACATGGAGAAATAATTTTAAAGCCACTGGATGGAATGGGCGGCACATCGATCTTTTATGTGCACCAAAATGACCCTAATTTGAGTGTGATTCTGGAAACTATGACCCATTACAATGGTCGTTATGTGATGGCACAAAAATACCTTCCTGAAATTAAAAATGGCGATAAACGCATATTGATTGTCAATGGAGAAGTAGTACCTTACGCGCTTGCCCGCATTCCCGCACAAGGCGAATCGAGGGGTAATCTTGCGGCAGGCGGCTCATCTGAAGGGCGCATCATTACGGAACGCGATATGTGGATAGCCAATCAGATTGGTCCCACGTTAAAAGAGAAAGGGCTGGTCTTTGTGGGTATTGATGTCATCGGTGATTACCTGACCGAAATCAATGTCACCAGTCCCACTTGTGTACAGGAGCTGGATAGGGCATTTGGCCTCAATATAGCGGGTCAACTGATGGATCACATTGAAGAGAAGCTGCAATTGCTATGAGCTCTCAAATGACTTTAGGCAGATTTTCCGCCACATCGGAAAGTGATTCTTTGCTGGTTGCCTTGTTCATTGCTGCGGTTGTTCATATTTTGGTTCTCTTCGGAACGAATTTTATTTCGCCTAAACCGGAAAAGGTGAGCCGAACGATTGAAGTCACACTGGCGACTACACCGGCGCCCAAAGCACCGAAAAAAGCCAGTTTTCTGGCGCAGGATAATCAAATTGGCGCAGGCGAGAAAATAACCAAACCGGTGCCGCCCAAGCAAAAACTGGCTAGCAGTCCGGCTGTCAAGCCATCGCCTGTGCCGGTCAAAACCAAGCCGCCCAAATCACAACCCAAAGAAGCGGCAACGGTTAAAAAGATTATAGCTACGACAAAACCGGCAGAAGTTAAAATCACGCAAAAAGAAGCGGCAGTTGAAGTGGAAGCCACGCCCGCGCCTACGCCGCACATATCAGCTGCGGATCTTCAGCAACAGATTACCCAGTTGGGCACTGAAATCCGGCAGAAACAACAAAGCGCGGATCTCAGCAAGATAAAGCATGTTAGTTCAGTAAGCACCCACCAATACGTAGCTGCTCAATACATGAAAGATTGGGAAAACAAGGTGGAAAGAACCGGAAACCTTAACTATCCTGAAGAAGCCAGCAAAAAAAACTTTTACGGCAAGCTGACCATGGAAGTGGGTATAAAACCCGACGGTACTATTTACAATATCCGTATCAAGCAATCTTCCGGCAACGTTGCCCTGGATGAAGCGGCCAAGAGAATCGTCCGGATTAGCGAGCCTTTTCCGCCTTTGCCCAAAGAACTGCTTCAGGAATTAGATGTGCTTGTGATTACTCGTGTCTGGCAATTTTCAGACAAATCCGGCATGACCAGTCAATAACCGATTTAATAGCAGATTCCGATGCCAAATATCAAAAACGGCGCGACATACTTAAACAACCAGTTTCTGATAGCGATGCCCAACCTGACAGATCCCGGTTTTTCCCATACGGTCACCTATCTGTGTCAGCATAATGACGAGGGTGCTCTCGGTATTGTAATCAATCGATTAATCGATATGAAGCTGGGTGAAATTTTCACTCAAATGGATATCAAAGCCTCATCTCAAAGCGCCATTGACGCGCCGGTATTTTCGGGCGGGCCCGTTCAACAGGAAAGAGGCTTTGTCATCCACGAAGCAACAGGCGAATGGGATTCCTCGCTACTGATTTCAGATATTATCGCGTTGACAACGTCCAGGGATATTCTGGAGGCGATCGCAGCAGGTGAGGGGCCTCAAAATTATTTGGTCGCACTCGGTTATGCAGGTTGGGGGGAAGGGCAGTTGGAGCGTGAGATTATCAGCAATGCCTGGCTAAATACGCCTAGCGGCAATGATATTTTATTCAGTACGCCCGTCAGTCAACGCTGGTATGCGGCCGCAAATCAAATCGGGATTGATATCAACAAACTGACCGCACCGGCAGGACATGGCTGATCGAAACACGCTTTCAAACCCCATCAATCGAGATACCTTTCTGGGTTTCGACTTCGGTAATAAAAAAATCGGTGTAGCCGTGGGTCAAACCGTAACCGGAACAGCCAACGCGCTGGAAACCATCAAATCGATTAATCAGGCTCCCGATTGGCTTGCAATAAGCCGGTTGATCAAGGAATGGGAGCCTGCTGGTTTTGTCGTGGGTATATCACGTCAACTCGACGGCAGTGACAATCTGATTACGCCGCGTATGCTGAAATTCTGCCGACAACTTGAAGGCCGCTATAATCTGCCGGTTTACCAGCAGGACGAAACCCTGACTACTTTTGAAGCCAAACAATTGCTATTCGATGATCATCATCTCAAGGCAAAGAAACTTTGGGCAATTCAGGACCAGCTGGCGGCACAACTTATTCTGCAAACCTGGCTCAATAACTCAAATAATAAACAATGAATAACACACCTCTGCAAATTCCCGCTTTGTTATCAACCCTCGAAAACTCGTTGATAGAAACAATAAGCGAAAGAAAATTAAGCAATCCTCTGATGATTGGTATTCGCACCGGCGGAGTCTGGATTGCCGAACGTTTACATCAACGTCTAAATTTTGAAGAGCCGCTGGGTTTGCTGGATATTTCGTTTTACCGTGATGATTTTTCACAGATAGGCGTACACCCAAATGTCAAACCCAGTCAATTGCCTACCACGATAGAGGGGCGCGATATCATCCTGATCGATGATGTGTTTTATACCGGCCGCACCATTCGCGCCGCGTTGAATGAAATTTTTGATTACGGCCGTCCTAATCAAGTGGTGCTTGCCGTACTGATAGAACGGGATGGGCGGCAGATTCCGCTAAAACCGGATTGTTACGGTGCCCGCATATCATTAGAGGCCAATCAACGTATCAAGCTTACCGGCCCTGAGCCCCTGAGCATTTATATTCAATCTATGAATGAGGCAGCCTAAGCTCTATGACGGAAAACCTGCAATTAAATTCTGACGGTAAATTAAAACACTTTCTGACGATTGAGGGCCTCGATAAAGCCTTGTTGACCGAAATTCTTGATACGGCAGAGTCATTTGCCGGAATGTCGGAGCAACAGGTCAAAAAAGTGCCGTTGTTACGCGGCAAAACCATTGTGAATCTGTTTTTTGAAAACAGTACCCGCACCCGGACGACATTTGAACTGGCCGCGATACGCTTGTCCGCTGATGTCATCAATATGAATATTGCCACCTCGGCTACCTCCAAAGGTGAAAGCCTGCTGGATACCATCCGCAATCTGGAAGCCATGTTCGTGGATATGTTTGTCGTCAGGCACGCCACCAGCGGCGCCGCCCATTTTATTGCCCAACATACCGCACCCCATGTCAGCGTCATTAATGCCGGTGACGGTCAGCACAGTCATCCTACTCAAGCCATGCTGGATATGTTTACTATCCGGCAAATAAAAAAAGAGTTTGCGCCGTTAAGAGTGGCCATAATCGGCGATATATTACACTCTCGGGTTGCCCGCTCCCAGATTCTTGCTCTTAATACCCTGGGTGCAGCAGAGATACGCGTGATTGCTCCCAAAACATTATTGCCGGCCCATGTCGAGACCTTGGGTGTTAATGTCTTCCATGACTTGACGGAAGGTTTAAAAGATATTGATGTGGTTATCATGCTGCGATTACAAAAAGAGCGCATGACATCGGCTTTGTTGCCCAGCGAAAGTGAATACTTTAAATGTTTCGGTCTGACCCCAGCCAAATTAAAAATCGCCAAGCCCGATGCAATTGTAATGCATCCAGGTCCTATTAACCGAGGCGTGGAGATAGATACACGGGTAGCCGACGGCCCTCAATCCGTTATTTTGCAACAAGTGAGTAATGGTATCGCCGTGCGTATGGCGGTTATGTCAATGGCCATGCAGGCAAGAGGGAACGGATAATGCAAAAAATAGCCATAGAGAACGGCAGGATTATCGACCCGGCCAATCAATCCGATAGCATTGGCTCTTTGTATATAGCGGAAGGCCATATCATCGCGGTTAATGAAACGCCGGGTGACTTTACCCCGGATATTGTCATTGATGCGCAAAATCAGATTGTTTGCCCGGGCTTTATCGATATGAGCACACGGCTACGCCAGCCCGGTCAAAGTCATAAAGCCACCCTAAAAAGTGAAACACGCGCTGCAGCCAGCGCCGGCGTCACGACGCTGGTGTTGCAGGCGGATACCAAGCCCGCCGTGGATACCCCGGCCATTTTGGAATTGATCAAAGATTTGGCGGACAAAGCGGACTATCCGAATATTGTAACCATAGGCGCCCTGACCCAAAAACTGGAAGGACAAGAACTCAGTCCCATGCTGGCGCTCAAACAGGCAGGATGCATTGCGGTTGGCAATGCCGGTAAACCCGTATCCAACCTCTTGATACTCAGGCGTGCAATGGAATATGCCGCCAGCCATGATTTATTGCTGATTTATCGTCCTCATGAACATAGCCTGGGCAATAAAGGCTGTGCACATGAAGGCGCGGTCGCTACCCGCTATGGTCTCCCCGGCATTCCCTATACGGCGGAAACCATCGCGCTGGCTCAATGCCTGGAACTGGCCAAACAAACGGGTTGCCGGGTCCATTTTGGACAAATCAGCTGTAAACGGTCGTTGATAAAAATTCAACAAGCGAAAAAATACGGACTCGATGTGAGTGCCGATGTCGCCATTCATCAGTTGCATCTGACCGAAAATGACATGGAACCGTTTGATAGCGCTTATCATGTTTTGCCGCCGCTACGCAGTGATCAGGATAAGCAGGCGCTGCGGGATGCCTTGTCACAATCCGTGATTACAGTGCTGTGTTCAGATCATCAGCCCCATGATCTGGATGCAAAGCTGGGCGCTTTTCCTGAAACCGAACCCGGCATGGCATCGATTGAAACTCTGCTATCTTTAATGCTTAAACTGGTCAATGATAAAACCATATCGTTATCGCAAGGAATCGCTGCATTAACCTGCAATCCTGCCGGGATCTTACGCTTACCCAGCGGCTCTCTGAGCGTCGGCATGATCGCCGATATTTGCGTATTTGATGCCCATATGAACTGGACGATCGACTCTACGACGTGGAAAAGTAAAGGTTTAAACACGCCGTTTTGGGGTAGCACTTTGTCAGGTCGCGTTACTCACACTCTTCAATCCGGCAAAATTATTTATTCTTTGAATTAAGGAGTTTGCCATGAAGAAGTCTTATCGCTTTTCCACGCTGTGTATTGCATTGGCCGTCAACGGCTGTACCAGTGATTTCAAGCCTAAATCCTCCGCCTCGGGAGAGCAAATATTTCAGGCAGCCTGCGCGGAGTGTCATCAACCTCTGGATGAAAATGTTCCTGATGTCCTGTTTGAACTGCACCCTAAAAATATGAACGCAGGATTCGTTAAACATAAAATTTACACAGGTTCTATTCGAATGCCAAAATTTCCCAATATCAAAGGAAGCAAAATGCATTCGTTAAGCACGTATGTACTCGCTCACAGCATCAGCAAATAAACTATATGGAATGCAATCACAGACAAAATAACTCATTCAACACCATTGATGACGTCAAAGGTGACCAGTCCTGGCGGATTTTTCGAATTATCAGTGAATTTACCGAAGGGTTTGACCGGCTATCCCATTTATGCGACGCCATTTCCATTTTCGGTTCCGCCCGCTTGGCGCCGAATCATCCTTATTATCAAAAAACGGTAGAAATAGCCGGGTTGTTAGCCCAGCATGATTTTGCGATTATAAGTGGCGGCGGCCCCGGCATTATGGAAGCCGCCAACAAGGGCGCTCATTCCCATAGACAGCCTTCAATCGGCCTCAACATAGAGTTGCCGATGGAGCAAAGGCCTAATCCCTACCAGGATATATCCTTGGGTTTCCGTTATTTTTTTGTACGTAAAGTCATGTTTGTCAGGCATTCGATGGGATATGTCTGCATGCCGGGCGGTTTTGGAACGCTGGACGAATTATTTGAATCGCTAACCCTGATGCAAACCAAAAAGATTTATCCATTGCCTCTGGTTTTATTCGGTACCGATTTTTGGCAAGGGCTGATGGAATGGATAAAGACAACGCTGATCGAATACCAAACCGTATCAGAAGAGGACCTGAATTTTATCACGCTGACTGACGATCCTCAGGAAGTGCTGGATATAATGATTAGACATAGAGATTGGAAAAACCAGCAGCGCATGGAAAGTCGCTCAGGAAGTTCAATTGATTACAGTCATAATTCGACCGGTTAGATGAATAGACCTCAGGGCTGACGCTTAAAAATAGTCAAGCCAAAGCTTACCAAACGAGCCACTTTCCTTATATCACCCATCTGTACAAAAAAATGAATATACCCTACAAAGCGCATCCTTGGCATGGCATCCATCCCGGTGAACAAGCCCCCTCCGTCGTGACGGCTTTTATAGAGATGGTCCCTTCCGATACCGTGAAATACGAAATCGACAAAACAACAGGGTATCTTAAGATAGACCGGCCCCAGAAGTTTTCAAATACTGTGCCGACGCTCTATGGTTTTATTCCGCAGACCTATTGTGCGGAAAAAGTAGCCGAATTTGCCGAAAAGATGTCGGGAAAAACGGTTGCTAAAGGCGATGGCGATCCTTTGGATATCTGTGTACTGAGTGAGCGGGCTGTTACCCATGGCAATATCATTTTGCCTGCCATTCCGATTGGCGGCTTTCGTCTGCTAGATAGAGGGGAAGCGGATGATAAAATAATCGCGGTTATGAAAGGTGATGAGTTTTATCGTCAGTGGAATGATGTATCAGACTGCCCGTCATCTTATATCAACCGGCTGAAACATTATTTTCTGACGTACAAAAATTTGCCGGGTGAGACGAGTCATTGCGAGATAACCAACGTTTACGGGCGTGACGAAGCCCATGAAGTGATCCGTCTGTCCATGGCCGACTACCAGACGCATTACGACAATACGGAAGAGGAAAACCCTGTTTAAATCTAATAACCCGAAATAACAATCTCGTTGACTTGGCGGGTAGAACAAAATAGTAAAACTGAAGATTCAATTGGTGGGTGCTGAGGGGTTCGAACCCCCGACCCTCGCCTTGTAAGGGCGATGCTCTCCCAGCTGAGCTAAGCACCCACTCGTTTTGAAGACGCGCATTCTACACGAAAATTCATTTTATGAAAGACCGGATTTAACGGTATCGATTTAATCGAAAATAGCGGTATCCCGGCCTTTGACTTTTTCAAGCCTCAGTAAAACAGCCTCCTCTTTAATGCCTTTAAACTGGGCCCCCGAGATTAAAGAACCCGTGAAATTGGCATCCAACAGTTTGGCGCTGGACAAGTCGGCATCCGACAAATCCGTGTTGCTTAGATTGGCTCCCGCCATATCGGCTGCAAAAAATGTGGCTTTGCTCAGATTGGCTTTCGTCAGATTTGCCAATCGCAGCATGGCTCTATCGAAATTACCGCCTGACAAATTGGCACCGGTCAAATTGGCGCCCTTCAAGCTCGCGCGCATTAAACCCATAGGCTGATTTTTCATATCGGCGCCCCAATTGGCGTTGGAGATGTCCGCGAAGCTGAGGTTGGCGCCATCCATGATGGCAATGACACGGCTACCGCTAAGATTGGCCTTGCTCATGTCGGCTTTAACCAGGCTCACTCCGAAAATGCTCACATTGGATAAATCGGCATGAGTCAGCTTTATCCCGGTCATCACCGTTAAATCCAGAACCAGACCTGACAAATTGGCATGACTCAGATCCGCTTGCCTAAGATCGGCACCCCATAAGTCTGCATGGCGCAAATCCAGCCGTGACAAATCGAGTCCACGTAAATCCTTTCTCCGCAGATCAGCCGGTTTGGACTGCGTCGCTGATGCTAAAAGCCCTTCAATTTCTGATCGGGTCAAATCCGCCGCCCATCCTTCTTGATTGACGAAAAACAGGCACAACGCTGAATAAATCAAACGGGTCACAAAAAATGGTTTCATAAGCCTCACTCTCGTTAAAGTTATTACAGAATGTTATTGAGAATAATCGGTAAACTGTATTAACCGCAAATTTTTAATCTATCCATCGTAGATCGAAATTCGGCACCGGGGTGCCCGTCAAAGGACGCCGTAAATACATCCATGTAAGCTCTATGCCAGCATCCATGCAGGAAAAGCCTTTGCCGAACAACCCGTTGCCTCCTTTGGCTCTGCCGAAATTTGAAGTGCGAAAGGCATAACTGACCGGTCCGCCCATGGTCGGCATGCTTAAAGTGATGCAAATAAAAATCGTCGTGTCAGACGGGGCCGGACCTTGTAAAATACTTCCTGATTAGCAAGCTGTTTCAGCTAAATCCATAAGCCCGTCATGCCCGTCGGGAAACGGGCATCCAGTGCCATGGATGGTAAGCTTCGAGCTATCCATGTGACCTGGATTCCGGCAATCCCTGCCGGAATGACGCGCTCGAATACAGATAAAGAGTTAGAGCTGGATCATCTTTATAATCAGGAAATACTTTGTATATGCTCACTCTATTCATTGTTCATTAAATCAGCTTTGTGGACGTCTTCTTTATTTCCAGGGTTCACCCGTTATTATCTGAATGCAATCAAAATCGATGGAAGACTTGCACGATCAACAAGACGCCGGCAATCCGGAGCGTCTGAACAAAGAATGTTATTGTGTATCGCTTGATAGGGCGGCTATGCGGGCTCAATTATCAGAACAGGCCAGGGAAGTGGATCTTTATAAAATGATTACCGAAGAAAGGCCGCACCTTTTTGCCGAATCGGCTGTTTTTGTCACCGAATCCTGCCTTTCCAAACAGCAGCAAATTATTGCCGCGATTGAAAACGTGATTGCTTTACCCGCGTTCCAAGCGCTGGCGCTACGTTTTGCGCCTTCGGCTGCACATTTTATCCCTAAAGCCAGCGGTGTTTTTCTGGGTTTTGATTTTCATTTAAGTCCGGAAGGACCCAAGCTGATTGAAATCAACACCAACGCCGGTGGCGCAATGCTCAATGTCATGCTGGCTAAAGCCCAATTATCCTGTTGCGAGCTTGCCGCGGGCAAGCAACCCGGCATCACTTCTTCATGCAAGGCCGAGCAGGCATTTATGGCCATGTTTCTCCAGGAATGGCGGGCAGAAAATACACAAAGATCATTAAAATCCATCGCGATTGTTGATACGCAGCCGCAAACCCAATTCATGCTGCCTGAATTCATTCTTTTTCAAAAACTATTCGAGCGAAACGGCATCACTGCCGTTATTGCCGATCCCTCAGAACTTGATTATAAGGAGGGTCATGTCTGGTATGGTCACTTGCAGATTGACCTTATTTACAACCGGCTCACTGATTTTGGCTTGACGCAACCCGAGCATCATCAGCTTCGGGACGCTTATCTTGATTCGGCCGTTGTCTTGACGCCCCATCCCCGAAATCATGCGCTTTATGCCGATAAAAGAAATCTGGCGTTGCTGACGGATGAAACAACACTGCTGGAATTAGACCTTGATGAACCAACCCGTACTTTGTTGCTTCAAGGCATCGCACAGACGCGCTTGGTGAAGGCCGATGATGCCGACTGGCTTTGGAAAAACCGTAAACAGTTGTTCTTCAAGCCCGCCAGAGGTTACGGCAGCAAAGCCGCTTACCGCGGCGACAAAATGACTCTTCGCGTTTTTGATGAAATTCTGCAGCACGATTATGTCGCTCAAAAGCTGGTTCAGCCAAGTGAGCGGCAACTTGAAATAGGCAACGAAAAGCTGGATTTTAAGGTAGATCTGCGTAATTACGTTTATCAGCGTCAGGTGCAATGGGTCTGCGCTCGCTTATATCAAGGCCAAACAACCAACTTTAGAACGCCGGGCGGAGGCTTTGCCCAGGTCGTTGCAATTCCGGATGTCTAAGCGCAAATCAATATCCTGAGTCCGGATGCGTTCAAAAAACACCCTTCTGAAAGGGGATGGGGCTGTCCGCAGGCCTTTTTAAGATGTCACGAATCTGTCATATCAAACGGCGATAATTCAGTTTTATTTTTCCGGAATTATTTATGAATGATGGATGCAATGCGTTAACGGCTCAATACACTTTCCCGCTGGATATGGACGAAGTCTGTGTCAGCTTCTTGCCGGCTATCGACCAGGCCTTACTGCATTTGCTGGTCGACAACAAAAGAAGGGTCTCATCAGCGGGTTCATTTAAAGAGCCATCCCGGTTCTTTGGTCTTGATGAACATGAAGTCGCTTTAGGGCGATAAGGCCATCATTTGAGTGCGGGATAATCGGTGTAACCTTTTTCCCCGCCGCCATAGAAGGTATCAAAGTCCGGCTCATTCAAGGGTGCGTTGATTTTGAATCGCGCCACCAAATCAGGATTGGCAATGAAGGGCTTGCCGAATGCGACCAGATCGCAGCGCTTCGCGGCAATGCATTCATTTGCGCTGGCCAAGGTGTAGCCGCCGTTGGCAATATAAACGCCTTTGAAACACTGTCTTAACGCATCAAAATCAAAGGTGGAATGATCCTCTTCAACCGGAATCATGCGTTCGACGATGTGAAGATAAGCTAAGTTGAATCGGTTTAACTGCTCAACGACATAAACAAAATGCGTTTGAGGATCACTGTCCGTCATGTCGTTAAAAGGATTGGTCGGAGATAATCGCAAACCTACTTTATCCGATCCTATCGCCTCAGAGACTGCGGCCAACACCTCAAACAAAAAGCGAGCACGATTTTCAATCGATCCGCCATAGGCATCGGTCCTTTGGTTGGAGCCATCACGCAGGAACTGATCCAGTAAATAACCATTGGCCGCGTGTACTTCTATACCGTCAAATCCTGCTTTAAGCGCATTGATGGCAGCCGATCGATAGTGGTCAATGATGACGGGTATTTCGGAGAGTTCCAGTGCTCTCGGCGTCTCGTAGGGCTTAAAGCCATCCTCGGTAAAGGCGTTGCCTTCAATTTTAATGGCCGATGGCGCAACCGGCAGTTGATGATCGGGTTGCAAGTCACGGTGTGAAACGCGGCCTACATGCCAAAGCTGCAACACAATGAGGCCGCCTTCTTCATGAACGGCGGAAGTAACTTTCCGCCAGCCCTCGATCTGTTCATCGCTGTAAATGCCCGGCGTATAGGCATAGCCTTTTCCTTGCGGCGAGATTTGAGTAGCTTCGGCAATGATTAATCCGGCGGTAGCTCGCTGGCGGTAATACGTGGCATTCAATTCCCAGGGAATATCGCCAGGTTGTTTTGACCTGCTTCGGGTCAAAGGCGCCATGACGATTCGATTTTTTAATGAGAGACTTCCGGCAATAACCGGCGTGAATAAACTAGTTGGCATGGTGCTTCCCGGGTTGAATAAAGCAAAAAGTGCAATTGGCTCTGTTGGAATAATCAGGTAACTTTTTCAATCAATCTTAACGAAGGGTGTGGCGGTGTTCTGACGCGGCAATTTGCGCACGCAGCATCTCCCGTTCTTCCATTAAATCCAGAACCAGGGCGATTCCGGCAAGATTGATGCCCAAATCCCGTTGCAGCCTGAGCGCAAAACGCGCGCGGACCAGATTGGCACCTGAAAAACGCCATTCATGAATGTTTTCGCCGCTGGGTTCAATGATACTCTCTTCCACGAGGCTGATGATCATATCGGCATTGGTGCCGCAGGCTTTGCAAAGCTGGCCCAATGTCAGGCTGTCTTCTTCAATGACGGTGCCGGTATACACTAATAACAAATCAGATGATTTCATAAACTGAGTCCTAGCGATTGACGCGGATTATAATCCAGTTGTGCCTGCATTTGCCGGTAAACCGAGCGAGCCGTTTCAGAATCGGCTGGCGGTAGCGTAATTTGCAGCACAACAAAAAAATCGCCCGGTTTTTTCGAGGGTAAGCCTCGGCCTTTTATTCGCAGTTTGCTGCCTTGTCTGGAATTGGCCGGGATGCTCAGATCGACAGGACCTTCTGGCGTGGGTACCTTGATTTTGGCGCCCAATGCAGCCTCCCAGGGCGTCACCGGTAAATCCAGGTAAATATCGGTATCGATGACGCGATAGAGCCGATGTGGATTGAATGCGACTTCGAGTAATAAGTCACCGGCTTGGGCGCCACCCAGTCCCGGGCTACCCTGGCCTGTAAGCCTGATATGCTGGCCCGGTTTGATGCCTTTGGGTATTTTGATATTCAGGGATCTTTGTTTTAGTTGTAAATAACCTTTCGCATCGGTCTCGGGGATGTTGAAAATAATCGTCTTTGTTGCGCCGGTGATGCTCTCTTCCAGGTCAATTGTGATTTTGGCATGCGTATCCTGGCCTCGGTTATGAACGTTGAAATGTTCGCGGCCTGCACTTCTGAAACCCGTATGGCCGAATAATTGCTCAAAGAAATCACTGTAGACACCGGCTTCGTCACTGGTAAATCCTCCGCCCTTGAATTCAAACGCTTGTTCCCAATCGGGCGGCGGATTGAAATCCTGTCCGGCTTTCCAGTTAGCGCCCAATTTATCGTAGGCCGTTCTTTTTTCAGGGTCTTTTAATACCTCATAGGCTTCGCCTAACTCTTTAAATTTAGCTTCGGCATTTTTTTCCTTGCTGACATCGGGATGATATTTTCGCGCTAATTTACGATAAGCCCGCTTGATCTCTTCCTGAGTCGCTGAGCGCGGAACGCCCATTATTTGATAGTAATCTTTAAATTTCATAGTGTGCGGTTAACCAGTGGATAGAGTTAAACAGTGATTCTTTGTCAGCAGTTCCCCGCGTGATAAAAATGGGACATCGTAAACTTTGCGCGGATGTCGACAGCAGGGATACTGTGGTCAATCCCTCTTGAATGGGGTCACGGCGGTCCTGGCAAGGCTTACCACTACCCTCAAGCCGGGAAATGCAGGATTTTAACCATTGGATTAGCTCTGCTGCAAAGTTTAACCACTACGGGTAAGCGCTGAAGGTTTCTTGCTACATTGGCAAACCTCGTTTCTTAAGTCAACACAATTGAGACAGACGCATGCCTCACTCAACAAGTTGAAACTTAAATGGAAAGTCTAACTGCGTCACCGCGAGGGGGTGAGGATTAACAGAAAATGAACTCTTCGTCTTTAGTAAAGCGAACTCGCTTGGCTCAGAGAGCAATTCATCACAAGAGTTTTACCGGATCGTGAGGATTTCGTGATTAATCTCCAGGCACAATACATTCGCCATTTAGAACAACATTACTTATTTAGGAGATTACTCATGTCATTCGTTAAAAACTCTTGCCGGCTTTCGGCACTGATATTATCCGGATTGTTATTGCCTTTATCGTCCGTTCAGGCGTCGTCAGTGCCGAATGTTTCGATCAGCATATCGAATCTATCCCCCGCCAATGGATTGTCATTTACGCCGGTATTTCTAGCTTTTCATGACGGTTCTTTCGACCCATTTGATGTTGGCACAAAAGCCTCAAGCGCCATTCAGGTCATTGCTGAAAGAGGTATGTCTGCGGAATTAAGTAATTACTTCAGCAGTAATCATCCTGACGGCCTCAGCCATGTGCTAACTGCTACCAGTAACGGTTTCGGACCCGGTGTGTTCTTGCCCGGTGCCTCCGGTACAGTGAATTTTGCTTTGGACCCGATAAAACACCGTTATTTGAGCTATTTTTCCATGTTGCTTCCTTCTAATGACCGTTTTTTAGGCAACGACAATCCAAGGGAAATCGCTTTGTTCGATGACAACGGTCAGTTCGTCGGTGGCAGTTTTCAGGATAATGCAAACACTATTTGGGATTCAGGCACAGAGCAGGATGGTCGGTTTGGTGCAGCATTTGTGGTAGGCTCAAGTTCTGCAGACCACGTTGGGGAAGACGGTGTCATTCAAACCAATTTCGATTTTTCGGTTTACAACGGCTTTACCACACCGGCAGGGTTTGATTTTAGTAATCTACCGGGAGCGTCTACCCCACTATTAAGAATAGATGTTGCTCCGGTTCCATTACCTGCTGCAATCTGGTTGTTCGGCAGCGCTTTATCATTATTGGGTTTTACTCGCAGAGTTTCTCGTTCCAGCATAGCTTAAGCCGCATTTTGGATGAAATCGCCGGTATAACAGTCGGCGATTTCTGATCCAAACCAAATCCTCATCTCTCTCCACAATGCTTTCAATACCATTTGTTCATCCATTGGTCTGATTCATCAACAGAAAATCGATCCCTATAGCGTTCAAGGCCTTGAACGGTCATTCAAAACGACTTCAAGGAAGCCGGCATCAAAGAAGCAATAGCTCAGATTAGCAAGGCTGATTCTCTTTTCCGTGGGGTTGTCTGGTCTATCGGTCAAACAAAACCGGTAAACCCGATACCAAGATTGCGTGGAATATTCTCTCTAATAACCAACCCGTATGACTAAAATCTTTCTATGTAACCCTGCATTTGCAAAGTGTCCGGTGGTTTTCCGCTCGCTCGCCAGGCTTTTAGATCGATACTATGTCTTAAGGTTTGCGCCGTCTGGATCTGCTTTATTTCATTCGGTAAAGTGTCAGGCGCAAGCGCATCAGGGTGCCATAACGAAACCTGGTAGTCGCCTGCCGGGACATCGATAGACCAATGACCTTCAGCATTAGTTTGGGTGAAATAGGGTGTTTCGGTAATCAGGATATACCCCAACATCCAGTCATGAATATTACAGCCCAGTGCCACCAAACCCGGTTGGTCAAACACGATGGGTTCAGCAGGCGTGCCTTTATATAATTTGATTTCAAAGCGTTTTGCTTTAGAAAAAGAATATACATGGTGCTGAATATCGTCACTGTTGGGAAAATACACCGCAGTGCCTGGCGGGATAACCAGAATATGAGGAATAAATTCCTTGCCTTTTTGATCTAGGCGCCAACTGACAGGTTTACCGGCTGTTGCAGATAACCTTGGATCATGTGACAGCGGCTTGAGGGTGACCACCACATCCGGCAAGGGTTTGCCGTCGCTATGCACCTGACCGCTCAAAGTGACGGCATACAGAGGCCTGGCCATGATCAGGCCACTAAGAATTAGAAAAACAGCCGATAAGCAATTTGCCATAAATTTTCCTCTTGCCGGGTCTGCTGATCCAGGTTGACTCTAGACTGACGATCACTGTCGATATGGGTGAATTCAAAATTGATTTGATGCCGCTGAGCCAAAGTCAGATTGTAATTGATTGTCAACGCATGCCCTCTTTCCTCATTCTGATCTAGAGGAAGAAAATCGTTCTCATCGGTGGCAAAATATTCATGGCGTATACTGAAACGCTGATTACCCATTTTCTTGCTGATCAGAAACGACGCTGACCAAAATCCGTTGTCCACGGCAAAAAGACCCTGGATGCGCTCTCCCATCCGCGTTTGTCCGCTCATGCCCTGACTGATGAATATCCATTCCCAAGGCAAATGCACCTGTAAACCCAGGCTCCAGAATTGCGTACGCCAGCTATATTGACCGTTTTCCAGAGCCGTAGGATTACCAAGGTTATCGTAATATAAAACCCGGAAATTGTAAGCTTCGGGCCGATCGATGCTCACTCCGCTGTAATAACCCGGTCTACCGTCCACCTCCACAAAAGGTTTTGTAACGCTTGCTTGCAGTGGCAAATGAGTTTGAATGCCAAGCGACTCGGGCAGGACGAATTGATCATTCAAGGTAGCCTCATAGTCATGCAGACTCCAGCCGCGCCAGGCCAATAAAACCCCGGCAGTATCGTTATTCGCATAACCGGCGGCAAACCATTTCAAACGATCGCCGCCTTCAGTCTGAAACCTTATATGTGCTTCAGCACCAAAAACTTTTAATTCCTCACCCACCCAGGTATTGATTGCCGAAGAGGTCAGGCTGTAGGGGCTTGTCCAGGCAGTGCCTATGTTTTCCATGGAGACCGGTGGAATAAACATTCCAAGACGAGTGCCGAATTGCCAGGCGGAAGTACTGACCGGGCGGTAAACCAAAAACGCTTCGCTAAGGTCAACCGGAGTATGTTGATGGTCGGCATATTTTAAAGTCAATGTACTGGACCAATCCCAATCCAGTCGGGTTTGCAATACCAGTGCGGCCTCGTTGGCTAAAAAGCGACTGTTGTTTCCGCCATCGCGAAATTTGCCCAGTCCGTTTTCAATTTCTCCGGGTTGTGAATCCGAATATTGGTACCTAAGATCCAACAAGCCGTTCAGGTTGAATGCGGAAAAATCCGCATCAAACAGATCAGCATGGGAATCGCTGCTGACCAGACCAATGACCCATGGGCAAAAGAACCGCAAAACTCCAACATACTTGGAAATCAAGGAGTTCATTCGTCATGCTCTTGATCAGCCGTTTTCAACGGGAGGGCGAAGCAAAAGTTGCTGCCCTTTCCCAATATGCTCTCAACCTGAATAGTGCCACCATGTAAACTGAGTATCTTTGCGACAATGACCAAACCAAAACCACCGGCGTCAGATCGGGCGCGATGCGATAATGGGGATGACCAATCAAAGAGATTGTTCAAATACTCGGCAGGGATGCCGATTCCTGTATCCTTTAAACTAACCCTCATCCAGGACGCATCAACCCAAGCATTGACCCTTATTTTTCCTCCGGAAGGCGTATTTCTCAATGCGTTGTCCAGCAAATTAGTCAATAGGCGTTCGATCAACCCGATGTCTGCATGAATGGTTGGCAGACCTTGTAACATGGGCATAGACAATTCAACTACTTTCTGCTCAGCGCTGAGTTGAAATTTTTGAACCACATCCTGAATTAATTCCGCAATACAAAATGACTCTTTCTGGATACAGGTTTCATCGCATTCCAGTTTAGCCAGTTCGAAAAGCTCCTGAGCCAAGCGACTGACTTTTTCACTCTGACGTAACGCAACCTGCAAATAACGCTGTTGCTCATGCTCCGGTAAATGATCCGCCTTGAGTTGCAGTGTTTCCAGAAAGCCATGTAGCACGGTCAATGGATTGCGTAAATCATGGGAAACGGTCGCTACCATTTCTCGACGCTGTTCATCTTTTTGTTTCAGTTCAAACATTTGTGTAGCCAGCTCAGCCGCGCGATTGAATGTCCTCGACATACGTCCGAGTTCATCCTGGCTAGTCACCGGGAGGGCTAGATCAAACTGACCATTCATCATGCGTTCCGAAGCGGTAGCCAGTTCTCGAAGAGGCTGGGAAACCTTTCTGGCAATCAAGATGCAGCCTAGCAAAATGATGATCAATCCGAATAACAACAAGGTTAGACTTGCATAAAGCATGAACCAATAAGGTTCCAAGGCATTGGCATAGTCTATTTGCAAGACGGCAAAAATCGAACGTTGGTTATCCGCCGATGGCAATAGTCGCCTGTGTGTCATTAGTTTGGCGCCTTCGATCACCAGCATTTCCAGTTGATCCGTCTGCACCGCATCTACTGCGAGCCATTTCGACACCAGCCATTCTTGCCTGTTCAGTGATAGCGAACTGCTTAAAATACGTGCTGCGCCTTCCGTGTGTTCGAGCAACGTTACTTCGATAGGCATTGAGCTCAACTGTTTTAAATAATCGGAGCGCCTATTATCGACCTGAACGGCAACCGCCACCCAGCCGATAGGTATGGGCGCCAAGACAGGGACAATGGCCCATTCATACAGCTGTTCTTCCAAAACGCCAAAGGCCACTGCTTTGCCCTGCTGCTCCGCTTCCGCTAGGGTTTGCGGAAATATAAAATGAGAGCCTTGAATTTTGCCGGCCGTATCAGCTACAACCCTGCCCTGTAAATCCACATAAAAGGCTCTTTGTCCGCGAATTCGCAGGGTCAAATTCTCCAAGGCTGATGCGATGGTTTTTGCATCCCCTTCGCTTACAGTCGTGCGAAAACCGAAATCGGCCACTAGAATCCGGGTTTCGCTGGCCATTCGTTCGCCGCCTTCCGTCAGTATCTGCTTGAAGACCGCTTCGGCATAAATCAGATTTTGATGGAGTTGTTTGATGGAATTGTCATAGAAAATTCTATAGGCGCAGTATACAGTCAGGAGTTGCACGCTGATAAACAATATGGAAAAGAACAACACTATCCGGGTTTGAAAGCTGAATTTCATAGTTGCCAGTAAAGGTTGCCTCCACACTTATGACTACTCTGATTGCGTGGACACCGACTCATCCGGATGGGCCATTTTGTAGCCCACCCCCCAAACGGTCAAAATCAATTTCGGATGGGCAGGATCTTGTTCGATTTTCGCCCTAAGTCGATTGATATGCGAATTGACCGTGTGTTCGTAGCCATCATGTGAATATCCCCAAACCTGATTGAGTAACTCTAACCGGGTGAAAATTTTTCCGGGGTGTTTGGCAAAAAAATATAACAGATCAAACTCCCTTGAGGTCATTGAAATAGTCTGTCCGTCCAGATTTACTTCATGTGCCAAAGGATCAATGATCAAACGGCCCAGGACGATTTGCGAAGAAACTGGCTGAGGGTTGGCGATTTTCAAGCTTTCTACTCTGCGGAGCAAGGCACGAACCCTCGCCACCAATTCAAGGACTGAAAATGGTTTGGTGATATAGTCGTCGGCTCCCATTTCCAGGCCGACTATCCGATGCGTTTCAGCTGCTTTTGAACTGACAATGATGACCGGGGTATAATAAACTTGCTCTCGCAGACGCCGGCACACTTCCAATCCGTCTATTCCCGGCAACATTCGGTCAAGGATCAACAAATCGTAAGACTGATCCAAGAGTTTTGCCAAACCGGTTTCGCCATCTGCAGCTAATTCCACCGTATAGCCTTCATCAGCCAGGTTTATCTGCAAAATCCGGGCAATTTCCGGGTCGTCTTCAATGACCAATATGCGTTTGCTGATCCTGAGCATGGGCTTTAAAAATGAGTTTATTGCAGGGATTGTAATGAAACCAAACCCACCAAGCAAATCACAAAAAATTTAATATTTCGTGATGACTTCGTGATAAGTACACGGCTTGAAATACGATATTTATCTGTATTTGTAACAACTCGCAGGCTTGGAGTAGAGAGGGAAGGTAGAAAGCAACAGGGGTGGTTATGCGTCCTTTGAAGTCAAAAACCTACCTGATTAGCAAGATGTTTCAGCTAAATCTCTAAACGCCCGTCATGCCCGACGGGAAACGGGCATCCAATGCCATGGATGGTAAGCTTCGAGCTATCCATGTGACCTGGATTCCGGCAATCCCTGCCGGAATGACGCGTCCGAATAGATAGCTGAAACATCTTTATAATCAGGAAAGCCTGCGCCCATTAAAATGGGGATGTGAGTAGATACTTTAGTTTTTGTTTAGCATTCCCTTAGTTACGGATAAAAATTAAATCCCATACGCCATGGCCTAAACGCAGCCCACGGTTTTCAAACTTGGTTACCGGTCTGTATTCGGGGCGTTCGCAGTAATCACCGGTCAAACTATTGTTGCTGAGCTCAGGCTCGACGTTTAATACCTCCAGCATATGCTGAGCATAATTTTCCCAATCGGTTGCTGCATGAAAATAGCCGCCGGGTTTCAATTTTTTGACCACCGTGCGGATGAATTCGGGCCTGACGATTCTTCTTTTGTGGTGTTTTTTCTTAGGCCAGGGGTCTGCAAAAAAAAGATGAATTCCGTCCAGAGTGTGGTCTTTGATCCGGCGTTCCAGTATCTCAACCGCATCATGGCAATAAATTCTGAGGTTGGTTAAGCCGAGTTGTTCCGTGAGCATCAATAAATGCCCAACGCCGGGTTTATGTACTTCAATACCCACAAAATTGGTATCCGGTGAATCCGCCGCCATTTGTGCCAGACTTTCGCCATTGCCGAAGCCGATTTCAAGAACGGTCGGCGCTTCTCGTCCGAAGGTTTCAGCAAAACAGCATTCTGCGTCAGGATCCAGGCAAAAAGTATCCCAATGGTTTGCCAAAGCGAGTTCCTGGCCGGGAGTAATACGCCCTTGTCTGCGAATAAAACTGCGAATTCTTCGGGGGGCCGTTGGCTCAGATAACATGATGCGTGTAAAAGTAAAAATAGGTTAATGCTAAAGGCGTAATGCCGAAGTTTTAAGCAATGTGAAAAGCTTGTGGTACGACGATGTTTTAACCGCAGGCCGGGTAGCGTTCGCTTTACCCGGCAGCGTTAAAAAGTTTACAAAAACAAACCGTCTATGGGCGATGATGCTGAGGCAAACCGCTTTCTGGGCATTCTGCCAGCCAAAAATGCAAGCCTGCCTGCTTCTATGCCTTTTTTCATCGCTTCGGCCATTAATACAGGATTTTGCGCGGCTGCAATCGCGGTGTTCATCAGTACGCCCGCACAACCTAACTCCATGGCAATGGCGGCGTCAGATGCAGTGCCGACGCCGGCATCTACCAGAATCGGCACTGAGGCGTTTTCAACGATAGTCAATATGTTATAAGGGTTACGAATGCCAAGGCCTGAGCCTATGGGCGCTGCCAGCGGCATGACGGCGACACAGCCGATTTCTTCAAGGCGCTTTGCGGCAATGGGATCGTCATTGGTGTATACCATGACGTCAAAGCCATCTTTAACCAGTAATTCTGCAGCTTTATAGGTTTCAGCGACATCGGGAAACAGCGTTTTTTGATCCGCCAGCACTTCCAGTTTGACCAGATTATGGCCGCCCAGCAATTCCCGGCCCAAACGGCAGGTGCGCACGGCGTCATCTGCGGTATAACAACCGGCCGTGTTAGGTAAAATCGTATATTTATCGGGCGAAATGACATCCAGCAGATTGGGTTCGCCGGGGTTTTGGCCGATATTGGTTCGGCGTATCGCAACCGTTACGATCTCTGCGCCGCTGGCCTCGATGGCCAGGCGTGTTTCTTCCATGTCTTTATATTTTCCGGTACCCACCAGCAAACGGGAGCGAAAGCTGCGGCCTGCGACGGTAAAAGAATCGTCCTGCCCGCCGCCTATGGCATGAACTATTTCCAGACGGTCCCCTTCTTTTAAATGTTGCTTGGCGTAACTGTCAAACGGCAGGATTTCTTTGTTAAATTCAACAGCAATGCGTTTTCCGGTTAAGCCCATCGCCGCAACTACCTGATCAACCGTCGTTCCATCAGGGTATGTCAGGGTTTCGCCATTTACAAATACATTCACACTCTTTCTCCTCAGTTTTCGATCATTCTGCGTTGCTGAACGGCTTTGGCCAAATTGTTTAATAGCTGTACTGAGTCGTTCCATCCCAGACAGGCATCGGTAATACTTTGTCCATAGTTCAACGGTTTGCCCGGTACGACATTCTGGCTGCCCGGTTTAAGGTGGCTTTCTATCATCACGCCGATAATGCGTTTGTCGCCCCCGCTAATCTGCTCGGCGACATCCTCGCCGACCACCATCTGCCGTTGGTATTGCTTCAGGCTGTTGGCATGGCTGAAGTCAATCATGATGTTGGGTCTTAACTTTGCATTCTCAAGACCTTCGGCAACTTTGGCAACATTAAAGGCATCATAATTCGTGCCCCCATTGCCGCCGCGCAAGATGATATGCGCATCCTCATTACCGCGCGTCGAAAAAATAGCCGAACGGCCTTCTTTGGTTAACGACAGAAAATGGTGAGGACTCATCGCTGCGCCGATGGCATCGATGGCAATTTTAATGGACCCATCCGTGGCATTTTTAAAGCCGACTGCACACGACAAGCCGGATGACAGTTCGCGGTGAACCTGGCTTTCTGTCGTGCGCGCGCCGATTGCGCCCCATGAAATCAAATCGGAAACGTATTGTGGCGTAATCAAGTCAAGGTATTCAGTCGCTGCCGGCATACCCATATTATTCAAGTCCAGCAACAAACTTCGGGCGATGCGTAAACCCTTGTTGATATCAAAACTGGAGTCCAGATCCGGATCGTTGATCAAGCCTTTCCAGCCCACAGTTGTTCTGGGTTTTTCAAAATAAACCCGCATGATGATCAGCAAGTCCTTGCTCAGATCGTCCTTAACCGCTTTCAGACGGTTTCCATATTCAATCGCGGCTTTAGGGTCGTGAATTGAGCAGGGTCCGATCACCACCATGAGCCGATCATCATCCCCGGTTAAAATATCGTGAATCTCCGCCCG
Source organism: Methylomicrobium sp. (assembly GCA_018333785.1). Taxonomy (GTDB): domain Bacteria; phylum Pseudomonadota; class Gammaproteobacteria; order Methylococcales; family Methylomonadaceae; genus Methylicorpusculum. The sequence continues at coordinate 37,532 of JAGXSU010000058.1, forward strand.
GGTTTTTACAACGGTTTCTGCTGCAAACTCGGTAATGGGGTATTCATCATGAACCGTAACAGGCGCAATGACTTCTTTGATTTCACTGATTCTCAAGTCATCGGTGTTATTTTTAATATGCATGGTCAAATATCGATCTATTAGATTGGGCGGATTGTTAGCAGGCTATTTTAACCGTTTTTACCTGCATTTTGTTAGTTTTACTGCTAGACGGTCTTTCTTATAGGTAAAACCCAAGTAAAGAGTTCTTGTATATCATGCGCTCCCGGAAGTAAGCTTGTTACGCAAATAACACAGGGAATCTTATGTGCGGAAGATTTTCATTGACGGCAACGCCGGAACAAATCACTGAAGCGTTTCAACTGGAACGTTTGCCGAATTACGGAACCCGTTACAACATCCCGCCTGGTCAGAAAATTCTGGCGGTCGTCAGGCTGGATGATGGTCGTCATAAAGCCGTCAATCTTTTTTGGGGGCTCATACCGCCCTGGGCGAAAGACCCCGGCATCGGTCATCGTCTGATTAACGCCAGAGCGGAAACTGTGGCCGAAAAGCCCTCATTCAGAACGGCCTTTCAGCGCAAACGCTGTCTGATTCCTGCTAACGGATTTTATGAATGGGCCAAAACGGATCAGGGTAAACAGGCTCATCATATTCATCGGATTGATGACGGCTTATTCGCGTTTGCAGGTCTTTGGGAGCATTGGGAAAAGGATGCGGAAACCCTCTATTCCTGTACCATTATCACAACGGCAGCCAATGTGTTGATTCAACCCATTCACGAGCGTATGCCCGTCATTATTGGCCGGCAGCACTATGATGACTGGCTGGACAAGCAGCAACCGCAGGACCGGCTTCAGGCCTTATTGGCACACGATGCTTATCAGAAGATGGCGGTTACCCCGGTCAGTGATTGGGTCAATAATCCGGTTCATGACGATAAACGCTGTATTGCTGCAGTATCCTGATAAGTCGGCGCCCCCCTTTTTTTATCATCAAATTGGTAATTGCTGGTGTTAAGCACTAGCCGGGGGCGGTCGAAAAAATGATAGAATTTCACTTCGAATCATTTTAAGTTTTAGGAATCATATGCCGCAAATTACGATTGAACATAAACCCAGTGAAGAACGCTTGGAAGAATTAGGCGTTGCCGGTTGGGCCATTTGGGAAAAAGAAGTGTCTACGTTTACGATCGATTTCGACGAAACAGAAACTGCTTATATTCTTGAAGGCGAAATTCTGGTGACTCCCGAAGGCGGTGAGCCGGTTCGTATTTTGCCGGGTGATTTGGTTGTTTTCCCTGAAGGCCTGAACAGCCATTGGGAAGTGGTTAAGCCATTGCGCAAGCATTACAGTTACGATTAATTCAAGATAAGGCGTCAGACCGACCAGGGATCTAGCGACCGCTTTTTTCCAGGATCTGGCGCCTGCTTTTCCAGGTAGCCATACAATGCTTAAAACAATTGATAGCCAGTCCAACGTTTTCACTGTTCTAAGAGGCCAATGCAGGGCTGCTTATTTTCTTTGGGTATTCGGAATTGGATGTTGAAAAGTTAAAGTTTGACAGAATGAAAAAATCCATCCCTTGTTGAAACCAATGAAAAGCCAACTTTAATCTGGGCCTTATCGAATGTTGAAATACTGTATACCTGACATTCGAACCGACAATTTTTCGAGAGGATCGCAGGTAACAATCAACCCAAAGGAGACACCGACTTTAGTTATCCAATGACCGGGGGTGAGCCAATTGCCGACAGTAGGATGGGTAGAGCGAAGCGAAACCCATCAAATGAAACGCCGATAAATGAGATATGACAGAATATCGCCGACATCGCCTCAAAGGCGGTTGTTATTTTTTCACAGTTAATTTGGCGGAACGAAATCGGACTTTGCTGACCGATAAGATTGAACTGCTTCGCGAGTCTTTTCGTAACGTAAAAGATCAACACCCGTTTAATATCGACGCGATGGTTGTTTTACCGGAACATCTCCATACCATTTGGACTTTGCCTGAAGGAGACGATGATTTTAGTTGTCGCTGGCGGCTCATTAAGACCAACTTTACTAAACAGGTCGAAAAAGGCGAACGAATTTCCAAAAGCCGTGAACGCAAACAGGAGCGCGGTATTTGGCAAAGACGGTTTTGGGAGCATCGAATTAGAAACGAGGACGACTTCGTCAAGCATGTCGACTATATTCATTACAATCCAGTAAAACACGGCTATGTCCGTTGTGTTGCTGATTGGCGATATTCTTCATTTCATGATTTCGTCAAACGCGGCATTCTCCCGGCAAATTGGGCGGGCGGCATATATCCTGAATTGGATTTGGCGTAATCGATGGTGTTTTTGATGGGTTTCGGCTAGCGCCTCTACCCATCCTACGAGCTGCATGGATGCAGGAGGTAGGGCAACGCAAGGAGCAGCTACTGAGCATTTGGACATTGCCGCTCGACGACGGTATTTTCTCTGTCAGATGGAATATGTTGAAAGGAAGATTTTCCAGGGTGATCGACCACGGCGAAAGAATTTCAAAAAGCCGTCAAAAACGCCGTGAACGAGGAATATGGCAACGACGATTATGGGCACATTTAATCGAAGACCAAGATGATTGCAAGCGACACGTCGATTATATTCATTGGAATCCGGTAAAACATGGGCATGTTCAAAATGTAATCGATTTACCCACAGGGCATAAAGGCCTTATTCAAGCTTCCACCGTTATTTAAAACAAGGCATTTATCAAAGAAATTGGGGGCATAATGAAAACAACGAGATTGATGGTATTGAGTGACACGACCGATGCGCCTCCTAACGTCGGCACATCCTATTTGGCGCACCTTATCGCGTTGGTTTTTTTACTCGTCACCACCATACTACAAACGGAACTTTTGCACGCTTCGTCTGATTCGCTGCAGATAACTCTTGAGCCTCCTGGAATTTATGAAATTGCAACAGGTGCAAATAGCTGGACAGTCTACTTAAACGGCGTTATCGATCCCGGTGCAGATAAACGTGTAGAGACAGAGTTAAATCAGATTCCTAATTCGCCATTCAATGTGTATCTCAACTCACCAGGCGGCGATTTTTTGACGGGTATTAAACTTGGTCGGTTATTGAGAGCCAAATATGCGTGGACGCATATCGGAATACAAAATCACGGGGAGACACTACCTTCGCCAGGAGAGTGCTACAGTGCTTGCGCAATGGCGTATCTCGGTGGCTACTATCGATTTTCCACACAGGGTTCTAAATACGGAGTTCACAGGACATGGAAAGAGGGCGCGTTCTCCGAAGATGATCTTGATGTGGGGCAAATCATTTCTGCTGCAGCGTCAGCGTATATTCGCGAAATGGGGGTTGATGCTGGACTCTTAGATTTAATTGTCAGGGCTGGCAAAAATGAGCTGTACGTACTTAGCGATACTGAAAAGAATGCTCTACGCATTACCAACGAAGGCAGAGCGCCTGCGGATTGGAGTCTGCAATTAAATCAAGGGCTTTACTATCTTCGAGGTGTTCAAGACACCATGTATGGACAGGGCAAATTCCTTCTATTATGCACCGGTCAAAGTCTCGGACTACATTCAATTTACGAAGCGGGAGTAGCCAAATCACAATCAATAGTAAAAGGTGATTGGTTTCATTCATTATTGATTGATGGTCGCAATGTTTCACTTGGAGTCCCTTATCGAATTTTAGATGATAACGGTTATCTTAATGCGATGTTTGTTTTAACCCCTGAACAAATCAGGCAGATTGTCGGTGCGCGAGAATCTGTTGGTCATGCAATGCAAGTTCTGCGGGATGCACCAACATTTGTTGGTTACAGGATGGATTTTAATATTGATACACCCAACAAAATACGTGAATTCATATCAGCATGCTCTTCAAAAAAATGAGGCTAGCTTCCCGCCATATGACCATACTTTACAATGAAGCCACACGACCTCTGCATGTATAGAAGCTATGAATACTTCCCCCAAACTAATTGATGTCTTCGAACAGTTAAGGGAATGTTTAATTATCATTCGTCGCGATTACAACACATACAATGCTCTCTATTGCGAAGAAAATAGGGCACTATTGACAGCAATTGCACCGACATTTTTCACCGACATTGGGGAAATTCTCCAACGCGATTGGATTCTTCAGGTGGGAAAACTAATGGACCCAGCTACCACCAAAGTTCGCGGGGCTAGCAGAGAGAACTTGACGATTCAATTGGTTATGCAGCAACTCGAAGATGAATCGTTACTAACCGCAGAGATACGCGACAAAGCGAAGGCAATTCTTGACTATGGTGAAATCATAAAGCCAGCACGAGACCGAATACTGGCCCATCGAGACCGTATCAGCCACTTTGAAGGTATCGCCATGGGGCAGACAACTGATGAGCAACTAAATGAATTCATCGAAAATATTCAGCACTTTACCGACTTGGTGGGAAATCAAATCGGTATTGGCCCCTTGGATTTTTCGTCATCGGGTTGTAAAGGCGATGTGTATGATCTTCTTTGTTGTTTGCGATCATTAGGAAACTTTATATGAATATCGAAGGGTTCTCGAACTCGTTCGATCTAAAGCCGGGGAACGCACCGCGTATCTAAATCTAAATCTGTCAGGCGGCTTTCCATTCAACAACGGTCACTAGCTGTCGAAACTCTGTGGTCCGTAATTGGCCGAAACGAGCATTGATAAAACAAACTTAACGTCACGTCAGGACTTATCGGCCAATTCCACAACCACATGACCTTCATCCAATAATTGCAGGGCTTGTGGAAAAACTTCGGTGAACAATGCTTGTAACCGCTGGTTAGTAGTATTACCGCTGGTGACCCAAAGTAATTGTGGTGGTGGTTGCTGACGTAGAACTAGTTCGACAAAATCACTGTCCTTACTGATTAAAACGACACCCTCTTGTTGAGCGCGCTCGAAAATCTCTAGATCGTTGGCATCACGCAAACCCAGTTCCCGTTGGGCATACGCTTCAACTTTGAATGTCCAGCGCAGCCAATCGGCCAGATTGGGCGTCAACCCAAAAAATCATGCGACCAGTCGTTCAAGGTTGGCTCGTCGGGCTGCGTAAAGAAGGCAGGCCTGGATGTCAGCGAGTTCTAGGTCCGGGTAGTCGAGCAGAATTCTCTCACTACTAACGCCCTCTGCCAGCATGTGCAAGATATCACTGACCCGTATTCTCATGCCGCGAATACAAGGCTTGCCGCAGCATTGCAACGGGTTATGGGTGATTCGGCTCTCGACTTGCTCGTTCATAATGTGACATTTTCCGTGCTAAATTGACTTTATTTTAACTTCATCAGGCCAGAAAGTACTAACCGCGTACCCTGTATCTGGATTACAAGTCAAACCAAAATGTTGACAGGATCCCTAAACTATTGAAAATGGATGGGATACTTGACGGTCGTCTCATGACCGGAATTGTGAATTCGCCATTGAAGCAAACCTATCTTGATAGCTGTGCTTCATATTTTTACTGCTTCTATAGCTCTGCGGGTAGGCCGTTTGTGCTCGCGTCAATCTGACAATCAGAAATGTGGCAGTCCAACCTTCCTCAATCCAATCTCGGAAGAAGCAGTTCCGCCTTAAGATAGAAGCCGCTTCGGTTTCCCACCCAGGAAAGTGGGGCTTTATTCTGTAAAAGTGGGGTTAAACAGTTTTTTTAGCGCAGAGCTGTTTTTAACGCCCGGAAGACTTGGGACGGTGTGATGAATGTGTTACAACAGGCTCATTATTTTCAATAAACAGCAAATAACCATGTTTCAGCCGTTTAAAAGCCTTTTACCAACCCATTATTCTTATCGTATCCTGAATCGGAATAGTATCAGCGCTGTCTTTTTAGCGCTGCTTTTGTCTTCAGGTTGCGCGAAAACCGATAGTGAGCCTTTGCGCGCTGCTCTTGCCTCCACTCGATTTGTTGCCTATACACCTACGGATCTGAAAATTATTTATGGTCAGGTCAAGCCGGCCTCCAAAGATCAGATTACCCGTGATTTAACCGTGTTGCGTAATGATTTTCAGGGCTTGATTACCTATTCCTGCGCAGATGGTCTGGAGCACTTGCCGGCTATTGCGAAATCGCAGGGCTTTACCGCGATTATCCTCGGCATTTGGGATCCGATGTCCGAGGTGGAGCTAACGTGTGCCAAAAAACTGGTCAATGAATTTCCTGATCTGATTGTCGGTATCTCGGTAGGCAATGAAAACTTGCTGGCCAAACGTTATGACTGGGATCAATTGAAACAGGCTATGCGTAAATTCCGCAGTGAATTGCCCGGCACGCCGGTTGCGACTTCGGAGCCGTTCTATTATTACTTGAATGATGAACCGGCTGATTTTATTGCCGAGCAGGACTTTCTTTTGCCCAGCATTCACCCGCTTTTTCAGCCCTGGTTTGAACAAGGTAATACGGCATCCTGGGTGAATTTTGTCGTCGAGGTTATGAATTTACTGATCAAAAAATCCGATAAGCTTATTTTGATCAAAGAAAGCGGCTTACCCAGTGGTCCTAAAGGCAGCCGCTTCAGTCCTGAGCAACAAGCCGGATTTTGGGTGGAACTCTATCAAAAAATGCCCCGTACACCGGGTTTGAATCTGGCGTATTTCGAAGGCTTTGATCATGCCTGGAAAGAGGAAAACGCCAAGGTCGATTTTAAAGGTGCACATCCTGAAGAGGGGTATTGGGGCTTTTATACTGAAGCCGGTCAGCCCAAGCCGGTGCTCAAAGCGCTCAGAAAGCTTTGGCAGAGCACTGCAAAAAGTCAGGAGGCGCCGCGTTAGTCCCTGTTTGTTTCGCTACAGTTTTTGAAAAGCTGTTTGGTGATTGTTGTTTCATAAGCGTGATCAATCATTGGCTTGGGATAAGTGCCGGACAGGTATTTTTTATCCCAGGCATGGATGATTTTGGCGGGTATGGATTTCAGTTCAGGAATCCAGCGGTAGATATAGCGGCAATCCGGGTCGAATTTTTGTTGTTGCAGCCAGGGATTGAAAATTCTGAAATAAGGCTGGGCGTCACAGCCGGTGGAGGCGGCCCACTGCCAATTGCCGTTATTGACACACGGGTCATAATCAACCAGATGCTGGGCGAAATAGCGTTCACCCCACCGCCAGCTGATACGCAAGTCTTTGACCAGAAAGGATGCCGTAATCATCCTGACCCGGTTGTGCATGAATCCGGTGTTGTTGAGTTCCCGCATCCCGGCATCGACAATCGGAAAGCCGGTTCTGCCTTCCGCCCACGCTTTAAACTGATCAAGATTGTTTTGCCAGGGTATCTGGTCAAATTTTGATACGAACGCATGGCCGAATACTTTAGGGTAGTGATGACCGATATGGGTAAAAAAATCACGCCAATATAACTGCCTAATCAGCGGATGCTCTTCCCCCAATTCGCTGCTGATTGCTTGATGCGCTTCTCTGACCGAACAGGTGCCAAATTTTAAATGAGCCGATAGCAGGCTGGTGCTCTGCAATCCTGGATAATCCCGAGTTTCCTGATAGTTTTTTTGAGATGCCAGGTGCGTGAGGATTGACAGGGCCTCTTTTCTGCCGCCCGTTTGAGCCGGACTGGAAGATGTATCGATCAATGACTCGAATGAATAATGCGGTGGCTTTTCAACAAACTTTGAAAAACAGCCCTGAGCTAAAGCCTTGGGCGAGGGTACCGGGAATCGACGGACGTTATTGTAGAAAGGTGTAAATACTTTATACGCGTCCCCATTCTGTTTAACCGCCTCTTCGGGTTCTGTCAGCAAGGCATCGGCCAAGGTATGAAGATCAATACCGTTGTTTTGGCAAGTGGTGTAGAGCGTCTCATCCCGTTGACGGCTGAATGGAGAATAATCACGGTTTATAAAAACGGCATCGATGGCAGCGGTCTGAATCAGTGTTTCAACGATGCTCTGCGGCGAGCCATAAAAAAACGATAATCCGGCCTCTTTTTCACTGAATTGTGCTTGCAAGTCTTTAAGGCTTTGTAGCATAAATTGCAGGGCAGGCTTGCTTTGGTAAGGGTGAGGCTCAATTTGTGCAGGATCGAAGATAAAACAGGGCAGTACACACGCCGACTGTTGCAGTGCGGCGTTAAGAGCGGTATTGTCAACCAGTCTTAAATCGCGGCGGAATATAAAAAGCGAATGGCGGTAACGGGTTATTGTCATAATCGAAAAGTAGAAAGAGGAGAAGGCTCAGTTTATCGCTGTTTAAAGAACATAAGAACTTACTGCCGAAAATAGCGCCGTCAAGTCAGCTTTGATCCGGCGGGATTAAAAAATAAAAGTTAAAACGCTGTAACTACTCGCCCGCTTTTAATTGAGGGCGTAGGTGCTTGATTTCAAAGGACGCGTGAATACGTCCCTGTAGCTCTCTGCAACATCCCTGTTGCAGAAGCCTTTTCAATCAACCACCTACACCCAAAAAAATTGGAGGGGGGTGAGCAGATACAAGACGCAAATGACTACCTGTTTTTCTTCCTTCTCCGGCTTGTTCACAGGAAAAATAGGATGTTATTGAATTTCAATGATGCTGATGAAAAATACTTTTGGCTGACGATCAATGACGATGTCATGGGCGGTGTGTCAAAAGGTCGGATAGAGCTTTTGCAAAGCCAGATGCTTTTGTTCAGAGGTTATTTGTCTCTGGATCATAATGGCGGTTTTGTTTCGGTACGCAGGCAGTTGACTCATGCCGCTTTGGCGGGTTACAGCGGGATTATGCTGCGTGTCAAAGGCGACGGCCGGGCTTATCAATTACGCGTGAGAACGGATGATCAGTATGACGGTATCGCCTATCGTTCCGTGTTTTCAACCTATGCGAATCAATGGTCAACGCTGACTCAACCCTTCTCGCTGTTTCGAGCCAGCTTCAGGGGGCGTATTCTGCCAACTGCTCCGGTTTTGGACCCGGCGCAAATCAGGCAGCTGGGTTTTTTGCTGGCCGATAAAAAACAGGGTTTTTTTCATCTTGAGGTCGCCTGGATACAATCTTATTGAGGCTCAGGAACCTTTCCTGCAACAAAAAGTATAAAGACTGAGTGAGCGGGTTTTTTAATGAGTTGCTTGCTGCCGAATTCCGGCAAAGCTTACGCCTTCCCTTTTTGTATCATCAAACTGGGAATTGCTGGAGTTTACAGCCTTTATCGAATGGCTCAGAATAATCGGATATACTCCCTGATGATTATGGATACGGACTGACTCTGGCTATGAAAAAAAATAAGGAACACATCGTTCAACCGCTTAAAGTCGTGATTCTGGGCGGCGGTTATGCGGGTTTATCGGCATTGATCACTTTGCGTAAGCAGTCGCCGGATACCGTTATTACGCTGATTGATCCTCGTCCCCATCATCTGATTATCACGCGTTTACACGAAACGGTTCATCGTCCGCTGGATAGCATTCGCATTGCTTATTCCGAATTGGCAAAACGCTTTAATTTTGAGCATGTACAGCAATCACTGAGTATCAACGAGAGTCTGTTGCAGCATTGGCAGAATGAGCGAATCATTAAGCTGGAGTCAGGCGAGCTGCCTTTTGATTACCTGATCATTGCAGTGGGTGCGGCGAACTCCGGCACAGAAAATGATGATCCTGAAATTTTTGATTTGAACAAACTGACTCGGCAGTCTGCCGCACAGCGGTTGGAACAGTTTATTGCTGAACCTTCTGTTGAAAAGCCGGTTATCAACATTGTGGGGGCCGGACCCACGGGGATTCAGTTTGTATTTGAAATCGATCATATTTTGAAACAAGTGCATGCCGATTATCAGCTGAATATAATCGATGGTCATGCCCGCTTATTGAAGGCTTTTCCTCGCGCGGTAGGCGACTATGTGCAAAAACGGCTGGTTGAAAAAAATATCAAATTGTTTAGCAACGCTTTTTATTCAGGCATCCAAAGCGGTGCACTCATACTAAAAGACCGCCAAACTGATCAGCCGACTGAATTACCCAAAGGGCTGACTTTTTTGTTTTTAGGCAAAGCCCCTGACATAATGTTGCATGCCAACAGTTCCGGACAAGTGATATTGAACAAAGCGGTGTTGACGCGCATCTTTACGGCAGGCGATTGCTCTCATTTTGATGAGATGGGAACAAACGGAATGACCTCGCAAGCGGCACTCAGAAAAGGCCGGTCTGTTGCTAAAAACTTGTTGTTACATGCCGGACTGATCCGGTTTTGCTTGCCTTACATGCATCAGGATATCGGCTATTTGCTGAGCTTAGGACCCGGCGATGCGGTCGGTTGGGTCGCGCGAAAAGCAACAATTATCAGCGGTCTTCCTGCCTATGTGGCAAAAGAAGGGATTGAATTGCAATATGACCTGTTGTTATCAGGAATTGACAGTTATCTGCCTTAACAAGAGGCCATAGAGCGGTAAACTATTAAACAGTGAGTCTTGACGGCCGCAGGCTTAACGGCTGTTTTGTCAACCCATTGAAAGCGTGAAAGGGACGATGAAAGTTTCAACTTTGACAGTCAAGTGCATGGTTTTTGGCGTATGTGTGTCGCCTTTCATGGTGATGCTGTGGAATGCTTATAACAATACGCTGGGACCTAACCCTGTCGAAGCAATGACGCATTTCAGCGGTTTATGGACGCTGCGTTTTTTGCTGATAACACTGACGCTGACCCCGATCAAAATGATCTATCCCAAGTCGGGGATTATCAAATACCGTCGGATGTTGGGCTTGTTCACTTTCTTTTATGCCACGCTCCACTTCCTGATTTTTTTGGCATTTGAACACGGCTTCAGTGTTCGTTATATCCTGGAAGATATCCTGACCAGTCCTATCGTTGATGTGGGACTGCTCGCTTACATTCTGCTGATTCCTTTGGCGCTGACGTCAACCAACGAGATGATGCGCAAGCTGGGTAAAGCCTGGAAAAAAATGCACATTTCCGTTTATGTGATCGGGATGTTGAGTATTCTTCATTTTGCCTTGTCCGAAAAAGCGGATATCACTAACCCTCTTTTCTATGCTTCCATTCTTTTGATTCTATTAACCATCCGAGGCGTTGTGCGAAACCGGACGCAAAAAGGCCCCAAAAAAATCAATGACACCTGACTTTTTACAAGAACTTACACACAAGTTCTTCAGCCCTAAACCGCCGAATTATTGCTTTCACCTCTGAAAACTTGCGATTCCATGATGCTTGGGTAGACTGAAAAGCCAGTTCAATGAGTGATCCTTTGATCGGCAATTACGATTTATTGGGATCTATTGGTCACAACGAAGATGTTGTGCCTGTTGATGGGTTTCATCAAGGTTTATCTTAGAGGAGGTGATTATGCGCGGTTTAGTTCAGATATTTCGCTATCTGCCAGCGCTGTGCGGTATCTATGCCGGTCAGGTACTTGCCATTCAACCCGATGTTCACTTATCCCTTTCTGTCGTTAAGGTAATAGCCAGTACCCCGGCCGGAAAAAATCACATGGGCTCCGGGGTGATTATTGCGCCCAATAAAATCGCGACAAACTGCCATGTTACCCGGGATGCTTCACGCATTTCTGTCACCAAATCCGGAGAAAGTTATAAGGTGATCAAGCAGGCTGCACTGCCTGAATATGATGTCTGTATTCTGGAGTCAACAGCGCTCCCTTTGCCGAATGCGTCGTTGGCTGACAAGGATTCTCTAACCATTGGCAGTGAAATCTATCTGTACGGATTTCCTTATGCATTGGGTATGCGATCAATGCCGGGTTCCGTGGTTGCTCTTCACCGGCACGGCAAAGATCCAGTAATTGAAATAGATGCCGGATTTATGCAGGGTGCCAGCGGCGGTGGCATATTTAATGGGAAAGGTGAACTTGTGGGTTTAACGACTTTTATGGGGCGGGATGGTAAACAATTTCATTTTTATGCGATTCCGGCTGAATGGTTAGCCAAAGCCCTGCATGAGCCATTTATGCCTGTTCATGCGTTTCAGCAACTCAGTTTTTGGGAGAACGGCTCCTTTGTTCGGAACCAGAGTTCTGATTAGGGTTAACACAGGGCAAGTGAATAACTTCAGTTAATAAAAAAAGGCCGGTTAAACCGGCCTTTTGTATTTTTGCGGGGTAATTACAAAATTGAAGTTTCCCAGTTTTTTAGGGGGGTCCACGCTTGTTAGAGAGCGTTGTTTGCACTAATAGTTACCGTCGTTCCGGCAGGGATTGCCGGACCAATCCGCTGGGAGCGGAATGGCACCCGCCCGAAGGGTGCCGGGCAGGACAGCCCGGCATGAGCCCAGAAGCCATGGATGGCGAGGACTGTAGCACGTCCTTGTGTCCTGGATCCCGGCAATCCCTGCCGGGATGACGCCTCAGCCTTACGCGACAGTGCTTTATTTAATAGGTTTGCCACCGTTTATGCAGACGCTTTCGATAATTTCTGCAGCCCAAGCATAATGGCTGTCCGTTTTTGAAATTTTTGGGAAACTTCAGTTACAAAAATTTAGCGTATCAAATCAAATGTTTTTTCTAACGCTTTTGTCTTGGTTTTATCTTTTACGGCTTCTGTTGCCGCATCGGTTGATTTAGGCAGACTTTCAACTTGTCCTTTCAATTCTTCAGCTTTACCTGCGCCGCTTTCCAGTGATTTTATGCCTTCTTTGGCTTCTGTAGGCGCCAATTGCTCAAGGTTTTGCTGGGCAGCGTCTTTGACTTGTTCTGTAGCCTGCTCTTTTAGGACTTCAGGGGTGCTGCCAATACTGTCTTGCAGTGTTTTAGCTTTATCAAGAGTCTCAGTGGCTTGGGTTGCCTTGTTGACGGCTTCCGGTGCAGCAGATTTGGCGGCATCGGTGGCAAGTTGTTTAGCCGCATTATCAAACAAGCCCGCCATTGCAGAGCTTGAAGCTAACAAAAGTGAAGTGATCATTATTGCTTTGATTTGCATGGGCATCTCCTTGTGGAGTTGTAATGGGAGGCTAAAGTCTAGTCCGGCAAACCTGAATTTTATCTGAAGCGTTTAATCTTTACTGTTTTACTGCGGATATATGAATTAATTATGAATTATATGCTCATAATATGGAAACAATAAATCTATATAAAGCGTTATTGTCAATGATATGTGTCTCATATATAGTTGAGTCGTGATTTGGAGATGCCCTGATTTAAAATATCGGATGTTATGAAAGGCTAAACTTTCTATTTCACAAAAACCGAACGGCAACCTATAAAGGTTTTAAATTTTTTCAAATAACTTAGAGGATTTACTCATGAGCGACTTTTATAAAGATGTTTTAACTGGCGCGGTGTTTGTAACAGGTCTGATCGGCTTTATTTCAGGCGAGTTTATTATTTCATCGACCCTGTTTGCAGCAGCGGCTATTACCAGCAACGTTAACCTAAACCGTAAACGGGGTAATGCCGGTCACCTGTCATGCAAATAGCCTCATCAACTCAAAGGCTGATTGAAGCCATCTCTTAAGAAACGTCCAAGGACTTAAACCTTGGGCGTTTTTTTTCGTCCGTATCTTCCTCTCTCACCCTTTTATCCGCAAATCGCGGAACTGTTCTTTAGGCAACACTTTAAATGGCTATTGGGGCTTTTATGGGGTCTTGTGGCGCATATCCGATGAGTTCAAAGTCCTCAAGCCGGTAATTAAAAATGGATTCGGGCCTGCGATTGATTTTCAAAATCGGAAGCTGCCCCGGCGTTCTTGATAATTGCAGTTTTGCCTGTTCGGTATGGTTAAGATAGAGATGCACGTCACCACCGGTCCAGATGAACTCGCCCACTTCCAGATCGCATTGCTGCGCAACCATATGGGTCAATAAGGCGTAGCTGGCAATATTGAAGGGCAAGCCCAGAAAGGTATCGCAACTGCGCTGATAAAGCTGGCAAGAAAGCTTGCCGTCGGCAACATAAAATTGGAACAGGGCATGGCAGGGCGCTAACGCCATTTTGCCGTTCGCGACGTTTTGCTGCGGACTCATTGATTCATCAGGCAAGTCCGCCACGTTCCATGCGGAAACAATAATGCGCCGGCTGTTGGGCATAGCTCGTAATTGCTTGATCACGGTTTGAATCTGATCGATTTGTCGGCCGTCTTTAGCGGGCCATGAGCGCCATTGATGTCCGTAGATCGGTCCTAAATCGCCTGATGCGTCAGCCCATTCATTCCAGATTGTGACATGATGCTGATGCAGGTAGTCCAGCTGCGTATCGCCGTTGAGAAACCATAACAACTCGTGAACAATTGATTTGAAATGCACTTTTTTTGTCGTTACCAGCGGAAATCCAGTGGCTAGGTCAAATCTTAACTGATGTCCAAAGATCGAACGCGTACCGCTGCCGGTTCTATCGCCTTTCAGGGCGCCTTCTTTGAGAATTTTCTCCAATAATGCCAAATACTGTTTCATGCGTCTCGTTTATAGGCAAAGTAAACCATGAGGCCACCTATCAATATCATGGGGGTGGATAAAATTTGCCCCATTGTCACCCAATCCAGAGCCAGGTAGCCCAGGTGAGCGTCGGGCATGCGGAAAAATTCGACAAAAAACCGGAAGCATCCGTACAGCATGACCGCGAGACCAGTCGGCGCCATGACCGGCCTGGGTTTTTGGGTAAACCACCATAAAATGATAAACAGCACGATGCCTTCCAAAAACGCTTCGTACAGCTGAGAAGGATGACGCGGCAAAGGACCGCCGCCAGGGAATATCATCGACCAGGGTACATCCGTGGTGCGGCCCCATAATTCACCGTTGATAAAGTTGCCGAGACGGCCGGCGCCCAAGCCGATAGGCGCTAATGGCGCAATAATATCGGTCAGTTGCAGCATGGTGCATTGTTGTTTGCGGGCAAATAACCACATGGCAATAAAAACGCCCAGCATGCCGCCATGGAATGACATGCCGCCTTGCCAGATTTTATAAATGACGGACGGATCATTGAGAAATTCGTTGAAATTATAAAACAGGATATAACCCAAACGGCCACCCAAAATCACCCCAAGTGCGCCATAGGTAACCAAGTCTTCTATGGCTTCAGGTGTTACCGGTGAACCGGGCTTTTCGGCTCTTTTTTTGCCCAAAATCCAGACCCCGGCAAAGCCGATCAGATACATCAAGCCGTACCAGTGTATATTGACGGGTCCTAAGCTGATAGCGACAGGGTCTATAGCAGGGTAATTCAGCATGTTTTTCTCTTCAAAATAAAAAATCCGGTTACGTCGAAAGCATTAACTTTCGAAAGATAATAGATTGCCAAATGCGCAATGCCAATCAACATCAAATTGATCGACTGCCGGTTGAACAGCAGGATGAGCAAGTAATTGCGCAGTCACATCGACAGGCAGGGTGATTGCCGCTACGCCTAATTTCAAAACCTCAACCACTTGTGCTGAGTTTTTAAAGCTGGCCGGTAGCAGTTTGGTTTTCAGTCCGTATTGATTGATCAGTAATTGCAGATCAGCTACGACTTTGATGCCGTCAGCACCCATCACGTCAATGCGGTTGACATAAGGAGCCAAATAATCTGCTCCTGATAAAGCGGCTAAAAAACCTTGATGGGTGGTGTAGATCGCGGTGGCCAGGACCTGAATATTTTCAGCCTTAATGAGTTTGATCGCGGTAAGGCCCGTTTCTGTAGCGGGCACCTTTACCACCAGATCATAAGGCAGGGCCGCTATGTTTCTGGCTTCTTCGACCATCCCATCAACCGTTTGACTGACTACCTGAACAAAAAAACGGGCATCACCCGCTAAAATTGAAGCAAGTTCGGGCAAAATCCGGCTGATGCCTATACCGGCTTTAGCGAGGATTGACGGATTAGTCGTTACCCCTCTTATCGGCAGGCAGGAGTTGAAGCGGGCAACTGCATCCACATCGGCGGTATCCAGATAAAACTCAAGCATATTTTGAACCGTTTTTTAAAATTGCAGATATTTTATCATCAGTGTCTCTTTATAATGGAAAATTCAGCCAACAAATGTTGACTGTGGTAGTATGGATTTCGTAAAGTCCCATGCAATACATTATTGATAAAGGATTTCACATTCAAATTTTCAAAGACAAGGTATCTAAAGCAATGAACTTAAAAAAATTAATTATTACTGTGATCGTTATGTTCTCTATGGGGACTTTATCCACTGCATTTGCAGCAGGAAAAATTGAGAACGCTACTCCCGCTCAAGTAAAAGAATCAATTGCAAGCGCATTAAAAAACTCTGAAGATGCATTAGCCGCTCTTAAAAATGGCGATAGCAAAGAAACTATTATGGATTTGATTGGTGCTGCACGTCAGGATTCAAAAAGAATTGAAGTAGGCAGACTTGATGTTCAACGTAACAAAGCCTCAGCAAAATTAAAAAATGCGCGTATAGCGATTAACAAAGGCGACAACGCAGCAGCTGAAGCGGCTTTAGTTGACGCAATTAAAGGTTACCAAGAAATCAAAGCCGGGTTTTAATTATTGGCAAATCCAAGGAACAGCAGTTTTATAGGGAATTATCCGATTGAATGGATATAGACAAACAGTGATGACCATCAAGTATCTGATTTGTTGAGTTAACGGTAAACCCCGTTTGCCGTTAACATCCAATCAATAGTTCAGCAGTACGAACACTCCGCACGTAAGCTAACTTTTCATGGGGTTATAAAATTTATTAACACACTTGACATAAGCGTTGATTTTTCGGATTTTGTATTCTCGGACAAGCCCCTAGGAATACTATGAAAAAGTTTGATTTGCTCTGTCAACTCAGCTGCAACCTGCTGGAACCGGCCGCTTTGGTGTTTAATATTCAGCCAGTTGATAATAAAGTTCAGAAGGTTCTGAATGAAAATCTTCAGATTGAGCCCTTTATTCGGCCCGAAAAATTCTTAGATCCGTTAGAAGGCAATCGCTGCTTTAGAGTCAATCCTTCTGAAGGTGAAATACAAATTCAATACAGTGCCACTGTGGCAGTTTCCCCTGCCTGGTTTGACCCCTTCGAGATTCACGAAACACCCACCACAAAGCTTCCTGTAGAAACGTTGCGATATCTTTATCCCAGCCGTTATTGTCAGTCGGATTTGCTGTTTGGATTGGCAATGTCCGAATTTGGCAATTTGGCATGGGACTATTCTCGGGTTACAGCCATTTGCAATTGGATTTATGACAAAGTCAGGTACATATCCGGTAGCAGTGACTCCCAGACTTCAGCCTATGATACCGCTACCCAGAGGGCAGGCGTTTGCCGTGATTTCGCTCATTTGGCGATTGCTTTCTGCCGTGCTTTAAACATTCCCGCCCGTTTTGTTTCGGCTTATGCCTATCAGTTGGAACCACCTGATTTTCACGCTTGTTTTGAAGCCTATCTTGGTAATCGCTGGTATTTATTTGATCCCACGAGGCGTGCGCCATTGGACGGTATCATCAGAATCAGTTCAGGTCGAGATGCTGCCGATGTTTCCTTTGTCACTTTCTTTGGTGCAGTGCAACTAAACCGGATGAATATATCGGTGGTCCTGACGGAGGAATCCGAAGACCATCCGTTAAAAGACACCGGGGCGATTGCGATTTGATCAACGAATCACCCACCGTTTTTGCAATCTAAACAGACTGTATTTTGAAGGTGTTGATAAATTCTGCCAGGACAGGGTGAACTGTTTCGATTTGGTCAATGCCACAACCAGGCCGAGGCGGAGAATATCTGGCGTAATTCAGTAAATCGGAGGTCGGAAGATAACCTACCAGGTTCACTAATTCACCTAGCCGCAAACCTTGTTTTACCAGGTAGACAATATAAGTATGTCTTATTGATTGGGCGGATATTTCCTCGGGATGGGACAGGCCTGCATCAATAGCCGCCAGTGATATTAATGCGGACAATTCATGGTTGCTTGACGATTGCTGTTCTTCAAACACTGGGGATTTATCGAGTTTTTCTACCAGGTCTTTCGTTGCTTTACTGAGTTTAAGGGTGCGCGGAATAGAGCCCCTCAAGGCCATTGTGTTTTTGTCGTAGTCAATATCATCAGGTTTAAGGTTAGCCGTCTCATCCAGAGAAAGTCCGCAAAGCAACAGACAGATTAACCTTTGGGTTACGCTATTGGCGTTGACAAGTAACCCCCTTAAATCACTATCGGTAAGCTCTCGATCATGCGTCATCATCAGCGCCGGATTTTGATGTTGTTGCAGCGAGGGTAGCGGTGATTGTTGATAGTCCAGATGATTCAAACGACCATCCTGAGGAATACCGAAGCCGGATATCATGACGCTGGGTTGATGCTGTTGCGTCCGGCTTAAATAGTCAAAAAGCCAGACACTGATCAGGCCCAACAGCAAAGAGCCTGACACCGCTATCAGGGCATCGCGGTGATAATCGGGACTGATGGGTTGTAGCGGTAACCGCGCGCGTTCGACGATTTCAACTTGCGGGTATTTTTCATACTGCTGCGTCTCAATTTGTACATACCGTTCCTGAGTTTCCCGGTAAATTTTTTCCAAACCTTCCAGATCGGATTTAAGTCTTTCGTGTTCCGTGAAACGGGTACTGAAATCGGCAGCTAACTTTTTATGAGCATTGAGTTGCTCCTTAATGGCATTCACTGTTTGACGGGCCGCGGCATATTCCTGTTCGGCCTCTGAATGGACTATCTGTTTGCCAAAATGACTTTTACTTTCTATTTCATTTTCAAGCTTTTTGATTTCTTCGGGAAGTTGTTTGATGGCAGGTTGCAAGGCCATAAATCCTGGGGTATAGCGCTGTTGGAATTCGGCCAGTTTTTCTTTAAGTTGCTGCAAGCGAAGCTCAAGCGCTGCCAGATTGGCTTGGTCTTGTTTGGGTACAACGACCTTTCCTTCGGCGATCGCTTTGTTAATGGCTTCAAGTTTGGCTTTGGCTTTAACTTCTTCTTCACTCGCGTTATTTAGAGAGGTCGTCAATCCTTTCAGTCTGGCTAAGACATCGTTTTCATCGCGCCCGGTTGAGATAATGTCATGCTGATGACTGAATTGAGTCAATTCCGAACGGGTCTCTTCGATTTTTTGTTCTAAAGCCAGTAGTTCCTCCTTAAGCTTTTGCGTGGTACCGCTTTTGTTTTTTTCAATCTCCTCTGCACGCGCATCGCTATAAACATCGATCCATGTATTAATCAGTAAAGGCAGGAGTCCAGGTTCAGTGCTTTCTGCCAGCATCCTGACCAGATTCGTTTCCGGAATGGGCTGTACCTGCAAGATCTGATGAACCTGGGACATGTCCATCTGTATTTCGGGGCGTGTCAGTTTAAGCCGCCTGATGGTTTCAGTCAGTAATTCCTGGCTCAACAAAACTTGCCGTTGAATGGCGACATGCTCTACATCAGGGACCTTGCTCGCTTGATCGATAGC
This sequence comes from Methylomicrobium sp., assembly GCA_018333785.1. Taxonomy (GTDB): domain Bacteria; phylum Pseudomonadota; class Gammaproteobacteria; order Methylococcales; family Methylomonadaceae; genus Methylicorpusculum. The sequence continues at coordinate 56,847 of JAGXSU010000058.1, forward strand.
CGTCATTGCCGAGGTAAGTAAGGTTGCTGTGCTTTGAAAAATGGCGGGGCGGCTGTAACTGAAAATCAGGCTGATTGAGGCCGAACAAACAAAGACCATCAAAAAAATAATCAACCTGGGCGAGCGGTACCAAGGCGGTTGATTTACGGTTGGAATGCCGGACGGGTTTTTTTCAATGATCTCTATGTGTGGGGGGTAAATGTTCACCGTTGACCTCCTCCTGTCATAAATGCGTGGTTGAGCAGATACTTTGATTATTCAGCGTAGGTTGGGTAGCATGCTTTTCGCAACCCAACAATTAACGCCATGGCCTTGAATTGTTGGGTTGACTATCGCCAACCGCAACCTACACAGTGCATCACCTTTGTTTTGTGGCGCTGCTGAACAGTTTCAATCCATTTATCTTTTTTAAGCCGCTTGGCTTTATAGATTAAAAAGTGTGTGTTTGATCATGCTCTTTTTTTTTGCAGCTAAGCAAGTGATTTTTCCCCTGCAGATGGCTAAAGACAGCCACTTATTTTTAAAATCGGGTCATACCCAAATCAAACACACTCATAAGGCCGTCTTTATGGTTGAGTAATCTCCTCTTTTGCGCTGTTCGGCCGATACAAAAAGGGCAGTGCCATAATCAGCAGGCAAATTAGCCAAATGACCAACTGTTGATTGCCCAGAGTGAAAGACAGGGCAACCCGGATACGTTCAGCATTGCCTGGATAAGCTTGGATTAAGTCCCGTGCGACGACAAACGCATAGGTTTCGCCAATGACCAAAATAGGGGCCATGACAAGCAAGGCGTAGCCTAACCTAGTGTCATGATTTATTCGATTGATGCCCGTGCCGATCAGATTTTCGATAGACACTGATTTAATGGAAAGCTGTTTTGACGCTAAAAAATGGGTAAAAATCAGAGCTATTAAGCTGATGACAGGGATTGCAGCCAATTCGACCGGAAAGCTGATATAGCGGCCATTAATGGCCAGGCCCAAGGTTTTGTATAAAGCAAATGCGCCAAATACAAAGAAGATACGGTACAGCCAAGTGCCTAATTTAGGATGGATGGCGTTTTGTGTTAACTGATTAATCAGCTTGAATAAGATTAAACCGCTGAGCGCAGCATTGAATAACGCGCCGGTTAAAGTAATAAATCGTTGCCAATGGCTATAGCTGGTGTAAAACAGCTCGTCGATCTGAACGATCAGCAATACGCCAAGCAGCTGGGTAAAAACCAAATAACCCAAGGCGATTTGCCAGTTTACAGTGAGCAGCTGTTTACGAAAGGCAAACGCGACCATCAGCAAAAAGAGTGACGAAAAAATACAGCGTTCATACCAGTCATCATTTTCATAGACGGGCCCGGTAAGCGGGAATACTTCCTTGCGTTCAGATGAATACAAGCCCCAGTTGGCGCCGACCACGCCTTCCAGGTTGCTCTTCCACGGCTGATTGAAAGCCTCCACAATGTTGTAGTCGAAACCGTTTTCCGTTGCGACTTTAATCAGTCCCCGGATAAACATGGCTTCATTGACAATACTGGGCACTGCCGATCCGCGTTGCCGTCCTTTGCCCGGCCAGCCGGATTCGCCAATTAGAATGGGTTTTCCGGGGCTGATTTGATCGGCTTCTGCGCGAACTTGCTTGTAAATCCGGTCAATATGTCCGGGTGCCTCTTCGACAGGAATAGGCTCGTCTTCCCAATAAGGCAGAATATGAATGGTGATAAAGTCGACTTCTTTGATCAGTTCCGGATGTTTAAGATACATGGACCAAACATCGGCATACGAGACGGGCTGCTTGACCGCTTGTTTGACGCGGCGGATATAGTCCAGCAGTTGTTCCGGTTTCAAATCACCCCGCAACAACACTTCATTACCGACAATGACGCGCTTAATGACATCGGGATACGTGTTTGCGGCGTGGATAAGCGCCTCAATTTCCTCATTGTTGTCTTTTTTGCCATATCCCAGCCAGGCCCCCTGTATCATGTTGAGGCCGTATTTCCCGGCAAGCTTGGGCGTGACGCGCATATTTTCAGCGCTGGAATAAGTTCTGATGGTATGCGTTTTATCAGCCAGTAAGCGTAAGTCTTCATCTATTTGCGCTTCGGTAGCAAATTTTTCTTCAAGAGGACTTTGGCCTTCCCTGAACGGGGCGAACGATAAACTGTTCAATTTGCCCTCGGGAACGTCTTCGCCAACGTTCTGAGGCTGATTGAATAGCCAGCTGATGCCAATATTGGACAGGATGACTAAGACGGCAATGACTATAAATCTCATAAATGCGGTATATAAAAGGAACTGTGAGTTGAAAAATCAGCAACTGGGTGATTTTTAATGGAAGACAGATTTTCCGGCCAAATGGTTTTGCCTTCAAACAAGAAACGATATTATCCCTTTTTAACGTGTTGATGTCTGCAGAAGACAAAAGCATATGATCAAGTTTTCTTATAACAGCGGGAATAAAATTATTGAAGTTTCCCAATAATTTCAAAAACGGACAGCCATCATGCTTGGGCTGCAGGAATTATCGATAGAGTCTGCGTAAAAGGTAGCAAACCTATTTAATAAAGCACTATCGCGCGAGGCTGAGGCGTCATCCCGGCAGGGATTGCCGGGATCTAGGACACAAGGACGTGCTACAGCTCTCGCCATCCATGGCTTCTGGTTTCCGGCAATCCATGCCGGAACGACGGTAACTATTAATGCAAACAACGCTCTCTAACAAGCGAGGACAGTCCTAAAAAAACTGGGAAACTTCACTAAAATTTTTTTCTCTATTTTAACGAGTCGGCAGTACACTTTGCGAACGTGAACAAATGGAAAATAGTAGCTCTTATTATGAATCGTGACTTACCTGTTTTATACAGTTTTCGCCGGTGCCCCTATGCCATGCGCGCCCGTCTGTCCATTCGTCATGCCATGATCAAGGTTGAATTACGAGAGATCGAATTGCGCAGTAAGCCGACACAGATGCTTGCAGCCTCGCCCAAAGGCACCGTTCCTGTTCTGGTTTTAGCTGATGGCGCTGTCATTGATGAAAGTCTGGATATCATGCGTTGGGCTCTGCTGCAAAATGATCCGGGTAAGTGGTTGCAAGTTAATGATTTTGAAACATTGATTCATACCAATGACAGTAGCTTTAAATATAATTTGGACCGTTACAAATATGCGGACCGTTACCCTGAACATCCTGCCGGATTTTATCGCCAACAAGGCGAATTGTTTTTGGCTGAGCTGGAAAGCCGTTTGATGCGGACACAGTATCTCTGTGGCAGCTATTTTTCAATTGCCGATGCCGCCATTGCACCGTTTATCAGGCAATTTGCTGCAGTAGATGAACGCGTATTTCAGGCATTGCCTTATCCGGCCTTAAAGCGCTGGTTGGCGGTATTTTTAAGCCTGCCTTTGTTCGATGATGTTATGTCCAAATACGCAGTCTGGGAGCCCGGTTCCTCGTTAGTGGTGTTTGGCGGCGATACGGTTTAAAAACGCTAATACTATTAGCCGGTGCTCCGGCCGCATGAACGTTTGAATATGACCGTCACCGGTCTTCAGAAGCTGTTTAGGTTCGCCTGCCTTGTCATAGAGCTGTTGAGCGTGCTCAAACGGAATGAGGGTGTCAGCGGTGCCGTGTACGATTAATAATGGCGTAGGTGCGATCCGGTCTATGACATCAATGGGGTCATAAGGATAAGTCATCAGCCAGCTGGCAGGATATTGAAAAGGCCAGGTTAGCCAGGTCGTTGATACGGCGTGCCGGACAATGTCTTTGTAGCGGGTAAACGAGGAATCACTGATGACGCCATCCAGCTGGTTTTTGACGGCTGGCCGGGTGCCCGCAAAAAATAAACCCAGACTCGCGCCTAAACTTTGGCCTAATAAAAAGACCGGTTTATTCCGTGATCGGGCTAAAAGCCAGTCAAATCCTGTTTCAATGTCCATAAAAATGTCCGGCAAACCGGGCTCGCCATCAGATAAGCCAAAGCCCCGGTAATCAATCATGAACACCTGATAGCCTTGTTCGGGAAGCCATGCAACACTCTTGATATGGGTGCTGACGTTTTCGGCATTGCCGTGCAGAAAATAAATACTGCCTTTCAACCGGCCTTCTGCGGGCAGGAACCAGCCGTGAATCTGGATGCCGTCGCAGGTTGTGAGGCTTATGTCTTTATAGGCCAGGCCCAACTGTTCAGGCGTTCGTACATGGGTTTTGTAAGGGTAGAAGAGCAAACGGCTGCATCCGCTAACCAGGCTAATTATGACCAACAGCAATAAGATCCGGTTTGTTTTTATCCCTATAAAATATCCGGTATAGGATCGAGGAAAAGCCTTCATTCATGATGCTCAGTCTGATCAGGCAGAGTGCTCTTCATTCTACAGTCGTGGACCTTACTGCAAGTCCGGATTTACGCTTAACAAAGCACGAAAAGTAAAATCAGTCCTGGAATGATACCTAAAATCAAGCCCACCACGATGGCGATGACCTCGCCTGATGAATAATTACAAGAGGTACTGCCGGCACTGGCATGAACTGCACTGTCATCATCCAGTCCGGCTAGCATCATTCCGGAGAATTCATCGGCGACTTGTTCCTGGGATGAGGCTACTAAAATGCGTGTGCGGGCATCGCTTAGCCGGGTTTCGGCGATAAGAAGATCATCGCTGAAGGGCATGATAGAGCGCGCGTTTTTTAATGCATCAATGGCCTCATTGGTAGGTACGAGCGCTATTGCCTGGGCCTGAGTAAGCGATTTGGCCGAGGCAATTGTTTTTTGCAGATGGTTGAGTTCCTGATTTTGTTCTGCTCCGGTTGGGCAGGCAGACTCAATCAAACCCAAAGCATCAGACCAAGGCCGGGTATTTGCGGATACTGAATTCGATAGGGTAATGCAAGTGATCAATGTGAAAATCGAATAAATCAACACTGACATAGAGTTCGTATTTTTTGACATAGTCCTTCTCCTCAAGAGTGGAAACAATAAATTATGCGATTAAATCTTACCTGATTATTAAGAGGCTTCAGTTAAACCAAAATGCTTTTTGTGTCCTTAGGGTAAGCTTGGCCTCATTGATGAATGTCGCGCTCTTCATCCACTGCGCGACCGTGAATAATTTTTTGTCCTGTGAACATTGCGGAAATAATATTGCCGCCTTCTTTCAACTCGGTAATGATTACCGAGGCAATGTGCAGTGCCACAACCGAAATCAGTGCATAAAAGTTGTACTGATGGATGGTGACAAAGGGTTTCCTTAATGCGCGCATGCTCTCGTAGGCTGCCGAGTCATACATTTCGGGTGAATAAGGTTTCAATGAATCCGGAGCAATCCCGGGTGCTGCAACCCACTCAGCGATCCAGTGACCGAGCGGCGGGTAGAAGAGGTCCGTACCCGCCAGAAGGAGACCGGTAACCGCTTGTATCGCCATAAGAAGAAACAATAAGCTTACCCCCAAACGCCCAAGCGGGTTATGGCCCAGGTAGTGTTCGGGGTGACCGGCCAAGAACGCGGCAATATAGCTGCGTACCGCTAGTAAATAACCCTTGCCTCCTGGAAGGATAGCCCTCCATCGGGCATGGCGGTTGCCGAAAAAGGCCCAGATGATTCGCCAGAGCAAGTTCAACGCAAAGAGGTAACCGGCTAGTACGTGGATAGTTTTAAGTGTCAATTTGCCAGCGGTGGGCAATTCCAGCGCATCGGCATTCAGAATTATAAGTCCGATAATGGCCAGGGCTGAGAAACAGAGCACATTGATCCAGTGAAACCATCGGGTCCCGGCATCCCAAACAGAATGGGTTTTCAGTACAGACATAGCTATTCTCCATTGTTATCAGCACTATATTTTTTATAAGTTTAAGAAGATGCATTCTGCTGTGTTCGCAGCGGAGTGTTTAGCAATCCGCCAGTTGATCGGTCTATTACTGAGTAATAGCGTTTTATAATGCAACTGATATCGCCCGCAGTCTGTTCGTAAACTCACATAGAGTCAGGGAATTTGCAAAGTTCAACAATAAGCTGTGAAAGCAGCACTGGTGATGCATCACGAAGCATTTTCCAGGATCACCGCTAATAAACAAGTTCTAAATAGGTACGCAATACTTACCCGGTCCGGCAGGATTTCAGAAAGTATTATCAGTTTCTGCCTGTTTCATGTGGGTCGGATTGGGCGTTAGTCGACTCATCATGCACACAATGTCGGGTTATGCTGTCGCTAATTTGGCCCCCATCGTTTAAGCGAGGCTGACGGTTAAACGCGTTTGGCTTGAGTTTGGTTACGGGCGTTTTCCAGATCCCGATAAACCGGCATTACCCACTCCTCAGCGGCATCCATCAAGACCTGATTAGCTTCCTGTTGTTTTGAGTCATTGTCGGGAACAAATGAAAATCCAGGGTTTTTGGCATCTGAACGAGCAGAATTCCGCATGCTAATGAGTTCGGAAGCATCCCAGGAAATATTGAAATGTTTGGCTATCGATGTCCATGCTGCTTTAGGCAGTTCCGAGTAGTTGACAAGCAACCCATTGCCTAAGGCTTGATGTTTTAGTGCCGCATGAAGGATGCAACCTAAGACATGTGCGCAATAAGCTTCCGTTGTCATGAGTGAGGTCTGGTCTTGAGTTAAACCAAACATTTCCGGTTCCAGCATGCCTGCCACCATGTGCAGGCCTCGTCGGCGTTTATGCGAAACCAGTACTTCCAGAGGGTGACGATATATAAACACCCATGGCACATCGGGAAACGCGGCTTTGATTAACGGTAATTCAAGCATGTGCCAAGCATCGAATTTGATAAAGAATCTGGCTTCCTCGGCATGCCGACGCTGACTAAAAACACTGACTAAGCTTTTCAAAATTTCAGTACGCCGGGCTTCATCAGCGAATGCCCGACCTCGATAGTGCGACCGTATAATCGTATCTAAAGGGTCCGCTTCAGCTATGACGATATTTCGGCCGCAACTTGAGAGCATCTGCGTCAACAACGTAGAACCGCAACGGGAACTATGAAAAATAAATCCTGTCGGCTTCATTCCAGGTTGTAATCCATGTAGTTCTCGCAGCGCATCCAAAGAGGTTTGCCTACAGAATAATTGATTGAACGGCTGGCGCAGGAGATGCGCGATCGTTTCCTCGAAAAATGGCTCCACGAACCGTTTTTCGCCCAATCGGCACCAATGAACTAAAGAATCCTCACCCTTTTGTTCTATTCGAACGGGTATCCATTCCAGTAGTTCATGGGCTCTTATCTTGTCGTCCATCGAAATAGGCATTCGTTTCGGTTTTTACGCATTACGGCCCGGAGATCTTCTTCGGTAAAAGCAAAGCGCCGATCTAGCGCTTCCTTTCTGACCAGTTGCATAAACGCTTCGAAATCCTCAATTTTCCAAAAGAGTCCGGCTAGTTCCGCATCCCGTGCGACCAGTTCTCTGAATGCGTGTAAATTTTGTACAGATTCGCCGGTACTAGCCAGTGGCAAATGGCCTTGACTTGGTAATTCAGTAGATTTTGATGCGGCTCCGGATCTGAATAGATCAGCAAGCCAATCATTTACTTTACAATCGACAACGAGATGAATACGGTCCTCCCTACCCAGATTTTGGACGCGATGCGGAAAGTTGACATTGACATACCAGACCTCTCCCTCAGCCATGATAATCCGCTCGCCGTCCAGATAAAATTCTACTTGCGGATTGGTTATTATAGGAATATGTAGCCGCACCTCGCCGTCTTCATACCCCAGCATGTAATCTCGATGTTCGCGAATCACCGAACCGGCGCGCAATTTGAGCAGTCTGACTGATAATAAGGTGCAATCGAAACTGCGCAACACTGAACTGATATAAGGGCAGTTTCCTAGCGCGTCAGTATCGTTGAATTGCTGCTGCTCAGGATCAGGATAAAGCGGATGGCCGAAACCCTCCGCGTTGCGCAAGGAAACGCCCATCCACCCACCGTCATGGTAATCACTGTTGAAATGGCCAAGCCATTTTTGTTCCTGAATTCGAACGAGATCCTCACGTAACTTGTCAGGACTGAATTTGATGGCTAATTTAAAGGCTTTAGGGATATTCAAGCGAGGTTTTCACTAATAATTTTTGGATTTGGCTCTGAAAAACTTCCCGATTTTAATGTCGGAAATAGGGTTTCGGTTGCTCATTAGACAAGTGTCGCCGGGCGGGATAGCTGCCGTCAAGCTTATTAACGGCTTCCTGTCAGGAAAGTAAGCCACCAGCTTCGTTGTTTGAGGAAGAATGCCATTCCATTAAGGTATAAAAATAATCCTCGCTAGCCACTCTAAAGCCCAATCGTTCATAAAGTCTTTTTGCCGGGTTGTGTTCTGTCACATGCAAACTGACGAATCGGCCGGTGGCTTCAGCTTCGTGAATCAGTATTCTTATCAACTCGCTACCTATACCCCGATTACGAAACGGAGGTAGTAAGGCGATATCGATTATACGGATTTCGCTTTCCATATAAGCAACATAAAAGCGGCCTATTTTTTCGCCATCCAATTCAATCACATCAAAGCTAGCGTCATGATAGTTTTGATGATAAGCCGCGTGTTGGGCCAGAAACTGTCCACGAAAAAATATTTCTTTCTGTTCGTCGGACCAGTCGATCAGCATGTCCAGTTCTTCTGCCCGGGTGCTCAAATAGACCCGGTATAGAAAATCCGTGTCAAATGATGCGGGTGGACGGAGCAAAGGACTGGATGACGTGGGTTTTATCAATGACTTCATCGGGTTAGATGGTTGAATAACGGATAAGGGCCGTGGTCCATTTCGTTGATCAGCTATTTCATTTCAGGCGACCATTAATGTACGGTCCAGAGTGTCAGCAATTTTTACAAGTCCTGTTGGAAGTAAATTTGCGCTTTAGGATAGCGAGCTGACTTTATGCTACATTAATCACCGCTGAACGCCAATCGGCAAATAAATTGCCAAAGTTTCAAATGTCGCCTCAGCTAATCTTTTTCAGGTTTTCAGTCGGCCCCGAGGGCCCATCGTTAACCATTTGCATCAATCCACTTCAACTTAAGCAGGAAATTACCATGGATCCATTTATTGCTGAAATCAAGATGTTCGCAGGTAACTTTGCACCACGGGGCTATGCTTTTTGTAACGGTCAGTTATTACCCATTGCCCAAAACAGTGCGTTATTTGCCGTGATTGGTACCACCTATGGCGGCGATGGCGTTACGAATTTTGCGCTGCCCAATCTTCAAGGACGCATACCGATGCATGCTGGCACCGGAGCAGGATTGTCATCGCGGCATTTGGGTGAGCAGGGTGGCGAAGAAAACGTTACCTTGAATGCTGCGCAGCTACCCGCTCATAACCATTCTCTATCCGGTTTCAACGGGCCCGGAAATCAAAGCACCGTTTCCGGCAACAGTTTGTCGAATGATGGCGGGAACCAGTCGGCCACCTATAATTCAACGTCACCGAATGCGCCCATGGCAGCAAATTCCATTGGAATGGCGGGCGGGAATCAGCCGCATACCAACCTACAACCGTTTCTGTGTGTCAATTTCATTATCGCCCTTCAAGGTATATTTCCGTCAAGGAACTAACGATTAAATCGAACCAAATCGTCTGCCCTGGCCGCAGGTTCCAGGGCAGACTGTTCCAAGGCTTGCCTCAGACCTTTTTGTTCTTCTTTTAAGAAAAGCGGGCGTTGCGTGCTTTAAAGCCGAAAACACTCAGCAAACCGGACATCATCAAAAGCAAAACGGAAGGCTCCGGAACGTTATTATTTGTGGTTTGGGTCTGAATACTGAGCGTTGAATAAATCAATGCGGCTCCGTTGAAATTAACTGTTTGATCTTGTGTAACCCCGGGAATTCCCCGGTTAACAACCGGTCCTTTCAAGCCAAGAGCTACGGTTACGGAACCATCGGTAAGATTTGAGAATATCGAATTGAGCGATAACGTGAAAACATCATAAACACCGGTAGCACTGGCCGATGCCTCGAACAATGAATTCAGTGAAGCGGTTAAATCAACGCCGTCAACACTAAAAAAGTCAATCTGGTCGCCGGGTGAGCCGGAATCGGTATCGACGATGCCGAATGCAATCTGGGCAGACTGAATAGGATCGTTGATGGCTGCAAAATTGAATGTCCAGGATTGATTGAAGTTTGAAAGTAGGTCATTTCCGTAACCTTGATCGAACGGCGCTGGCTGGCCGCTTTGAGCTGAGCTCACTTGAGAAAAAGAAGTACTCGAGCCCGCTGCAAATCCCGGGTTGTTATTTCCCAGGGTAGTCTCTATCAAGGCAGCTTGAGCGACATTGCCGGCAAAAAGTAATGCCGCCAATGAAAGTCCAAGGGCACAGTGTTTGCCGGATTTAGATTGTTCGATGCGTGAACAGCTTGTTAGTGCTTTCTTCATGGATGATCTCCAAAATTTTCGTTGCGTGTTTAAAAGCATAAAGATGGGTTCCAGGCATCCAAAGACATCATGACGAGCTTATTTCGTCAATCTATATGCCGACTTGACTCTCTGGCAGATGGCAACCACTATAAAGTCTATCATAGCGGCCCTCTTTTCTTAGAAGCAATTAGTTTGCCCATTAAAAATTAGTACTTTAATTTCAATTAAGTAAAAATCTAATCAGCTACATTAAAACTCAGTATGATCGTGAATTGTAAAGATTACTGACACTCTTACTTTATTATCGAACGTATGGATTCAGTTGAAACATCTTGCTGATGAGGTTATTTTTAAAAAAGAGGGGGAGATGACGATGAAAACGTGTCGAAATAATCGAGCGCTGATGGTTTTAGTGTTTTCCGCGATTGCGGGGTGCGGAACGCTGAGCTCTGTTTCTACAACGAAACCGGTGCCAACAGCGGAGTTTTTAAAGGGGCGGGAATGGCTGCTGGAAGATCTGGGCGGGCACGGTGTGCTGGACCGCGTTCAGGTGACGCTAAAATTCCACGAAAAAAATAAAATTTCAGGCCGGGCTTCCTGTAATCAATACAGTGGTCAGGTAGAGATCGATGAAAAAGGAGGATTTAGGGTTCAAAACTACGGCACGATTGCCTCAACAAAAATGAGGTGTCCTGCTGCATTATCTTTGCAAGAAGGCCGTTATCTGGAAGCTTTGGGAGTCGCGGAAAGGATAGAATTGAATGAGCCTTATCTGTTCATTTATTCACCCAATCTGAGTAAGCCATTAAAGTTCATTCAAAAGTAATGGGTGCTTGGCTTTATAAAGTGGGCCTATTTTACGGCAAAAAAAAATGGAAACTCCTGAATAAAAGAAGTTTCCAGTTCATGTAACTGCGTATCTATTCAGTGGCACAACAACGCAAAGGCGATGAACTGTGTAGGTTGGGTTGCGAAAAGCAGCCAACCCAACCAACGCTGAATAATTACGTTACAACTTATTTACTGATAATTTCCAATTGTACGCGACGGTTTTTGGCGCGGCCTTCTTCCGTTGCATTACTGTACATGGGGTTATTCAAGCCATAGCCCCTGGACGTAATATTGGATGAATTGGATTTTTCTACCAGGAAGTTTTTAACTGCTTCCGCTCTTCTGATCGATAAGCCCATGTTATGTTGAGCCGACCCGGTGCTGCTGGTATGGCCTTGAACTTCTATTTTGACATTCGGATGCTGCTGAATGGCGGCCGCAATATCTTCAAGTTCATGGAAATACTGGCGCTTGATTACCGCTGAATCGTTATCAAATTTGATATCGACTATCCAGCAGCCGTATTCGTTGACATGAGTACCGGGTAAGGTATTGGGACATTTATCATCGCAATCGTTGATGCCGTCTGAATCGGAATCAAGTGTGGTACAAACCGGAACCGGGTTACCTTGCTTCAGGAAAACCTGTTTGACAAAGTCAGCCATGCCGTCGGCGCTGGCAATGGTTTCTGCATTAGTACTGAATCCGCAACCGGCAATATCGGAGAGTTGTTGCAACACCTGTTGCCCTGATTTCTCTTTATGATTGCCAACCCAAATTGAGTAGACGCAAAGCCTGTCGCCATAACGTTGTTTCATCGCTTTGACTTCGGCGACGCCGTTTGAATCCAGATTATGGCCGTCACTGAGTATGACAACGGCGATATCGCCGGATGTGCCCGCCAGATCTTCTGTTGTGCCGCTTAATCCGCTGGAAATGGGCGTACCACCGCTGGCGCATTTCAACGTATTGATGCCTGAATCAAAAGTTGACTGGGAATAATCGGTAGGCGGGTAGTTGAGTTGGGTAAATCCCCAGGATAAACAATCGCCATAACCAAAGCTTCGAATGCTGGTGGTCATCTTCAGGTTAGGAATCGTCAAATTCATCCGGTTCAGGATTTCCTTTTCGACGGAAAACTTGTTAGGAGTTGGCTGAGCGACATAGATAGAGCCGTGATAGTCATCATTCATCGAAGAAGATGAATCATTGATAACAAAGAAATTATCGGCTTTTTGTATGTATTGCCCTGATGCTACCATCGGATTTAGATCTTGAGCCTGAAATGCCTCAAATGTACTGGTATGAGTCGCACATCCCGAAGCCAAGAGGCTTATGAATGCGGCTGTAAAAAGATTTTTCTTTTTCATTATCGTATCTCTTTAGTTAACTACAACATTTAAAATGATGTCGTAACACTTCAAATACATAACATCACCCTACGTTGGTTATGAATTTATCGGGATTTATCAAACCTTCCATAGCTAACAATGCCGCATTGCAGTAAAAGATAACCCAGTAAATTGATAACCTCCCCCTTGATGAAATTTCTGAAATCTTACGAAATGTCCTACATATACCATGAGTCAAATTGAGGATTAAGGCTCATGAGGACTCGATTGTCGCATAAAAAAAGACCGTCTGAAAGTATGTATTATCGAGTAGGAAACTATTTAAAATAATCGTTTAAAACGCTCAAAATATGCACTTTATTAGTGCGCAAATGTTCATTTTTGGCGCATTAAATTGCAAGGATGTGTGGCTTATGATTTTGTCATGATGACCCAATCGCTCAATCAAAAATACAGTCGATAACTGAATTGCGCCTGGTTGAAATCGTCATGATTATTCCAGCAGTGTTTTACCGAGAACCGTAAACCCTGATTTTGGCTCAGAACGAAATTGTGCTCCAGGCCGGCATGATAGAGATAGGAGCCGTCGATAAAAATTTTAGAATCAAATTCCAGTTGGCTGGTGCCCCATTTTGAGTAATACAGCTGACCCAGACTGATGCCCGTGCCCGGTTGAAGAGGATGATCGAAGTGCTCATTATGTTCCAGATGGGCATTGATGAAGCCGTAGCTCAGGCCGTTATCCAACCATGCATAACTCAATCCGGCACCGCCGTTAAGATAGCCTGACAATTTATCCTCTCCGTAATTTTGATAAGCCAGGCCAGTTGCTACTCGCCAGGAGATGGGCTGAAAAAAAAGATCACGGAGGCTGAGTGAAGTAATGCTGAGCAGTTCCAGTTTTTGCAAGCGATAACGGTTGTCTTCGTATGCGCGTGCGGTCAGATCAAAAAAGTTGATGGCTGCGCCTTTAAAATAACCGTCCGGGTTATCGAGCAGGTCATGGTAATTAAGCCGGTAACCGAGCTCAGCATAGGCTTTACCGTCATCAAAGCCGCCGCCCAGCATTAAGCGCTGCGAATTATGGCCGGTTTGCGGGGCGCTTGGGGCGACTATTTCCGGCTCAGTCTGGATTTCTTGAGGGTAACGGTTCAAGAGATTCAGCATGCTATAGCGGCGTTTGGCCGATTCCGCCGTTCTCTCTTTACCAATGGCTCGTTGGCTCATCAGTTGATAGGCGGCAGAGACCATTGTTTTCTGAAGGCTGATGGGCGCTTGAGTGAAGCTAAGGTTATCGGCAGCAGCAATATCATGCGATAGCTGTTCTACGAGGGGTTGGTAATGCTGCGGTATGGACTTCAAAAGGCTTTTCAGTTTACCGGTTTGGGAGGGCCGGTAATGAACGGATTGAATAAATCCCCGGTCATGAATGGCTTGCACAATTTCCGAAGGTATTGCCGTGAGTGAGAATGATCCGGTTAATTGGCTGCCGGGCCTTGCGACTTCCAATAGTTCCAGCAAACGAAAGGAACAGTTTTCGGAGATATAAAAATAATCGAATTCGATGTCCTGGAGTTCCCAAAGGTGATTCAGTAAACGTTGCGTTTCTTCAGGTCTTAAATTCAGATGGTATTCCCATAAATCCCTGTTTTCCATGAAGCTGTATTCTTTGATTTTTTGATAAAAAGGCATCAGCTGGAACAAGCCGGTGTAGCCTCCCGCCAAACCTTTGAACGCATAAAAAAGAGAATTATCGGTTTCATCGACAAGTGCGCCAAAGTTCAGCGCGTAAGCCAGCCAATCGGTATCGTTTTCATTTTCCGGCGGGTCCAGTCTCATCAAGGTATGTCCGAACATTGATGAGGGGCTGTTCAAATACGCTGATGCAAAGATCAGGCTGATGCTTTCGGTGTTCATTTCCTTACGCCACTTTTCAAAGTTTGGGCAGTTAGTTTTTGCGAAATCGTGTGCTTCCTGCGTCAGTACTTTGGATAGCCATTGCAGTCGGGCCGGAAAGCGGCAGCTGGCGTGTTGATCGCCTTGTGTCGCAGCATCGGTTAATGCGGAAAGAGTAGCCGAAAGTTCAGCGGCAGGATTGTGTTTACCATCCGGTGCCAGGAAAAAACCGGGATCATCGACATAGCTTTGCCATTGGCCGCTTAATGGTTTGCGTTGATAATGGATCAGTGCCAGCCATTCCGGGCTTTCGGCCAATTGTTTTAGCGATGGGGAGGCATTTGTTTCTGCGTCGGCTTGTGAGTGAGCGCAGAAACAAAGGCATGCCGCAGCAGATAAGACGAGTGGGTTTAAATAATGAGACATGCCAGGCTTTACAGCTTCTCAGTTAACCCTGGGCTGGTAATTGACTTCATGGCGTAAGAGCCTTGCGTCAGACAGCCGGGTTATTCGGTGAATAGCCCGGCTGATCTGGTCTGTAAGCGGTCTAAAAACGAGTCCTGGATCTATGCCTGAGGAATGCGTGATTCAGGTTAAACCGCGTATTTAGCTAAGCGGGCATCGTTTTTCATCAGGACGAAGAGGGTGTCAACAACGTGCTCTGCAGTTACGTTTTCAGACGGGAATAATTTTTCAAAATTAGCATGAGCCATTTCAGCGAAAACAGTACGATCCTGTTTTTCTATGCCGAATACGACCGCTACAGTATCCAGCGCTTCACCGTTGCCTTTGGCGACATCTTCGGAGAACTCGGTCATGATTTGCGACACGGTCATCGCATTCTTGCCTGAATAAGTGAGCCGTCCACGGGTTGAACAGCCGTTCGTACCGCTGGTCATGCCGAAGGTGTTGTTGCCAAGCGAACTGTTAAATGTCGAGGCCATAAAGTGGTAGCCTGCGCCCGCTTTGCCTTCAAAAAGCATATTTCCCCAGCCGCAGTTGGGTCCGCCGGGTGCGTCAGCGAATGCGGATGAAGACACGCTTATCAAAATAGTTACCAGGGCTAGTTTTTTCATAATCTACTCCGTGTTTGAAAGAAAATTGCAACAATAAATAAAACGCTTCAGATTTATCGTTAAACAACGCTAGCTTAGCGCTAGACAGAATTCTCGACAATAGTTTTCGCTTGTTGATCTGCATGATAAGACGAGCGAACCAATGGCGCACTGGCGACATTTTTGAATCCCAGTGATTTTGCATGCTCACCCAGTTCATCGAATTCCTGAGGGGTCAAATACCGTTGCACAGGAAGATGTGATTTGCTGGGAGGCAGGTATTGACCAAGTGTCAGCATGCTGCAATTGTGATCGATCAAGTCCTGCATGACCTGAATCACCTCGTCTTTCGTTTCGCCAATGCCCAGCATCAGTCCCGATTTGGTGGGAGTGTTTGGCGCGGCCTCTCTGTAATCTTTGAGCAATTGCAGGGAGCCTGCATAGTCGGCACCGGGACGTGCTTGTTTGTAAAGTCGAGGTACGGTTTCCAGATTATGGTTAAACACATCGCAGGGTTGTTCGCTCAAAATGCCGATGGCTTTAGCAATACGCCCGCGAAAATCCGGCACCAGAATTTCAATTTTGGTGTGCGGGGTCTGCTCTCTAATGGCTTTGATGCAGTTCGCAAAATGACCCGCGCCGCCATCACGTAAATCATCTCTGTCCACGGACGTAATGACCACATATTTTAAGGCCATGGCTTTGATTGTTTTAGCCAGATGCTGCGGTTCATCCTGGTCCAGCGGCAACGGCTTGCCGTGCGCGACATCGCAGAACGGACAGCGGCGTGTGCAAAGATCGCCCATGATCATGAAGGTAGCCGTACCGTGTTTAAAACATTCGGCAAGATTTGGGCAGGCGGCCTCTTCGCATACCGTGTGCAGATTGTTTTCTCTGAGCAGCTGTTTGATGCGATTGACCTCTTCGCCAGCCGATAACGAGACTCTGATCCAGTCTGGTTTGCGCAAGGTTATTTCAGCCGGTTCGACTTTAATGGGGATTCTCGATAACTTTTCTACATTGCGTTGATGAGATTCCGGAGTAAGCCGGGAGGGGGCTTGATACGTCATGATGTCAGTGCCTCTGAAATGAAGTGGGCAACGGGTATGGCAAGTTCCTGCGTGGTGATGTCTACGCCGAAATCTGCTAGCTGGGTTACGGTCAATCCGGCATAGCCGCATGGATTGATCCGTGTGAAAGGACTTAAGTCCATCCGGTTGTTCAGGCTGAGTCCGTGGTAACTGCAATTGTTTTTGATGCGCAGGCCGATTGAGCCGATTTTTTTGTCATCAATATAAACGCCTGGCGCTTCGGGTTTGGCGCAAGCGCTTATGCCGTACTGGGCGAGCGTATGGATGATTGCCTGCTCTAATAGCGTCACCATCTGGCGAGCGGCCATAGAATGATGTTTTGTATCAATCAAAGCATAGAGAACGAGCTGACCGGGTCCGTGATAAGTGACTTGGCCGCCCCGGTCAGTGCGGATGACCGGGATATCGCCCGGGTCTAGCACATGTTCCTGTTTGCCGTTAAGACCTAAGGTATAAACGGGGGAATGCTCGACAATCCAAAGCTCATCCGTTGCTAGCGGGTTCCGGTTCAAAGCGAATGCCTGCATGGCCTTAAAAACCTCTTCATAAGGCTGTTGACCCAGAAAACGGAGTATGGGCTGCATGCAGGGTCGCGAATCAGAGTGCCATCAACACATGAGGCGAGTCAGTGAGGTCTTGATAGATCGCATCCAGTTGTTGTTTACTGGTTGCGGTAATCGTAACCGTGACAGCGGTGTATTTTCCACCTTTACTCGGACGCGATTGAACCGAATTTTCGTGAATATTTTCTACATGCCTGCGTACAATTTCCACGACATGCAAATCCAGTTCAATAGTGCTAGTCCCCATCGCTTTAATGGGAAATTGACAGGGGAATTGTAATACGGACTCTTGTTCGCTCATTATTGTGCTTTTTTGAATGCTTGATAAAGTTGATTCATTTTGTACCACAGCGGGCCGGGTTTACCGTCGGCAATATCAGCGCCATCCAGATTGACAACAGGAATAATTTCCCGGGTCGAGCTGGTGAGCCAAATTTCACTGGCTGATTTCAACGCTTCGAATGCAATGATGTCTTCACAGTATGATATGGCGTTGGCTTCGGCAATTTCAAGAATCAAATCACGGGTGATGCCTGGTAAAATTTCAGGGCCTTTAGGAGGGGTGACTAAAACCCCGTCCAGCACGATAAAAATATTACTGGCCGCACCTTCAGTCACATAATCTTCTTTGACCAGGATCGCTTCAGCGCAGCCTTGGTCGACAGCGGCCTGTCTTTGCAGAATGTTGGCCAGCAATGTAATTGCTTTGATGTTGCAGTGTCCCCAACGACTGTCTTTAACGGTGATTGCTTTGACACCTTGTTCCAGATTAGGTAAAGGAACAATCGGTGAACTCATCGCAAAAACGGTAGGGACAGTAGGATTGGGGAACGCATGGTCGCGTTTGGGCGCTACACCCCGTGTCACCTGAAGGTAGATGTATTGGTCCTGATCCGGCGTCAGTAACGGTTGTAATAGTTCTGACCATTGCTCACGGCTGTGCGGGTTGGCCAGACGGATGCTGGAAAGACTGTTTTCCAGTCTTTCCAGATGCTCCTGCATACGGAACAAGCGACCGGAATAGGCCGGGATGACTTCGTATATACCGTCTCCGAATAAAAAACCACGGTCAAGAACCGAGACTTTTGCTTCGTTCAGCGGCAGATATTCACCGTTCAAATAGACAGTTTTAGTATCAATTATCATTTTTTTACCAATAAGATAGCGGCATCATAAATTCTTCGGAACAGGTTGCCTTTTTCGATGGTAGACAAGGCGATCAGTTTTTGGTCTGCTATCACTTCGCCCGCCAGGCTCACGTTGACTGATCCCAGTGCGTCCCCGGCTTTTACAGGTGCAAAAATTTTCTGGTCGAAGTTCATGACCGCTTTCAGGTCTTTGTATTGGCGGCGCGGAATGGTGACATACAAATCATCAGCCAGTCCAAGTTGCAGTAATTTTTCGTCACCTTTCCAAACGCGTGTCTCTTTGAGAGGTTCATGGTCCTTATAAAGGTGATGAGTCTCGTAAAAGCGAAAGCCGTAATTCAGTAATGTGCGGTTTTCAGCCGTGCGTGCGCGCTCACTTTGCGTTCCCATAGCGACCGATATCAAACGCATATTGTCGCGGACTGCGGATGCAACCAGACAAAATCCGGCCTCTTCGGTATGGCCTGTTTTAACACCATCAACCGTTTCATCGGACCACAGCAATTTATTCCGGTTACGTTGCGTGATTTTGTTATAGGTGAATTCCTTCAAAGAGAACCATTTGTAATATTCAGGATATTCTTTGATGAGCGCGCGGGTCAAAATCCCCAGGTCACGGGCGCTGGTATAGTGCTCCGGGTTGGGGAGTCCCATGCTGTTGGTGAAATGAGAATTGGTCATGCCGAGTCTTGCCGCTTGCTGGTTCATCATTTCCGCAAAGGTGGACTCATCACCGGCGATATGTTCCGCCAACGCCACGCTGGCATCATTACCGGATTGAATGATCACACCATGCAGAAGCTCACTGACCGTGACTTGTTTATTGACTTCGATAAACATGCGTGAACCCGGAGTGCGCCAGGCATTAGGGCTGACATTGACATTTTCTTCCAGCTGCAGATGGCCCTTAGCTAACTCATTGAACGCGACATAGACCGCCATGATTTTGGTCAGGCTCGCCGGTGGCAGTCTGCTGTCGGCGTTATTTTCGGCCAGAACACGTCCGCTGTTGGCATCAAGGAGAATATGCGCAGTTGCCGCAATTGCCGGTGGAGGCGGAATCAGGATTTTATCTTCACCTTGCCCTTCGGCGGCGGCTAATGTCAGAGGTGGAAAGGCCATCATGAAGGCGACAACGATAAATAAATACAGGGCTCGGTCTATCTGTAAAAGTGTCATCTTTTTAAAAACTTAAGCTATTGGAAAGGTTGCGTTATTGTACCAGTGATTGGCCTGAAATGACGGGTCAAGTTTCATTTCGGCAATTCCCGGATTGATGTTAAAAAGGCTATGTCCGCGTTAATAGTAGACGTCGCCCCGGCAGGGATTGCCGGGGTCCAGAAGCCATGGATGGGTTTACGGCTTTCCCTACAAGGCTTGCATCTCCCCTCAAAACTTCATTAAAAGCTCAAACAGGGAATTTCTGTTCATTGGGTCTGGCCGATGCGGCATTTTGCCGCGCTCAATAGCCTCTAAATAATCAAAGTATACCCATCGCAGATTGAAATTCGGCACCGGGGTGCCCGTCAAAGGGCGCTGTAAAACCATCCATGTAGAAGGCTCTATGCCAGCATCCATGCTGACAAAGCCTTTGCCGAGCAACCCGTTGCCTCCTTAGGCGCTGCCGAAATTTGAAGTGAGAAAGGTTTATTTCTTTTCAGTCAAAGGTTAATGATCATGACGTTATCAATTCACGAATCTTAACCCTTTCATTTATCAGAGCGGTTGGGTCCGGGTCACCTGTTGGCGATTGGTCAGCGCCTCACTCAGCTGAAAGACGGCCATGGCATAAAGCGGACTGTGATTGTAGCGGGTAATGACAAAGAAATTTTCAAGGCCCAGCCATAAATCGTCGCCATGAGTTTGCTCGAACGCCAGGAGCTTGACCGGAAGACTGGCGGGTAAACTGGCTAGCGGCTGAACTTGGTACGCTTTAAGTTTGCCGACTGTGGTATCGGTTTTGAGTGCGCTGTTTAACAAGGTTCTGTGTTTTTGACCATCAGCCGTTGCCTGATAAGCAATAGCTTGGCCTTCTTTCCATTTGTGTTTGGCAAAATAATTGGCGACGCTGGCAATGGCATCAGCCGGGTTATTCCATATATCCCTCCGACGGTCATTTTCAAAGTCGGCTGCAAAAGACCGGTAACTGCTGGGCATGAACTGGGGTAAGCCCATCGCGCCGGCGTAAGAACCCACGGGCTTTAGCGGATCCATGTTTTCTTCGCGGCACAGCAGTAAAAACTGTTCCAGCTCGCCGGTAAAAAAGGGGCTGCGCTTTGGGTAGTGGAAAGCCAAAGTTGATAACGCATCAATAACCCGGTAACTGCCTTTGTTGCTGCCGTATTGGGTTTCGACACCGATAATGGCAACAATGACTTCTGCAGGCACCCCGGTTTGTTGTTCAACTCTTCTCAATGTCTCGCTATTAGCCTGCCAAAACTTCAGACCACCATCAATGCGGGCTTCGGTCATAAAAATCTTGCGGTATTTGTGCCAAGGCATCGCCTCGGCGGGCCGGTTCATGGCATCGATAATCTTGGATTGCATGGACACGGAGTTAAACAATTGATTTAAAGCCGGTTCATCAAAGTGATGTTTTGTTACCATTTTTTTGATGAAGGCGTTGACTTGCTCCGGATTGCCAAGAGGAGTGACAGTGGCCGGTTCGGGTTGATCTGCCAGAGGTTTGGCTGCGGAGGCTTTTTGTTCAACCGGCGCCGGTTCCTGAATAGGCGTTGCTGCCGCTGATTTTGTCCGGTCTGGGAGAGTTGAACAGCTGCACAGAATTAAACCGGTAATACCTATCAGTGAGGATGCTTTTATTTTATTTATCATGGTCAAGAGGCTAAAAATTTTTTATGAGTGTGAATGGACATGAGAATACCAAATCCCGCCAGCAGTGTAATCATCGATGTACCGCCGTAACTGACGAGCGGGAGAGGGACGCCGACAACAGGCAATATGCCGATTACCATGCCCATATTAACGAAAACATAGACAAAAAAGGTAAATGACAAACTGCCCGCTAACAGTCGGCAATAGGTGTCTTGGGCTTGCAAGGCAATATAAAGACAGCGGCAGATAATCGCAAGGTAGATCAGCAGCAAAACGATACAGCCGATTAAACCGAATTCTTCGGCAAACACGGCAAAAATAAAATCGGTGGAGCTTTCGGGCAGAAAATCAAGCTGGGATTGCGTACTTCCCTGCCAGCCTTTGCCATAGAGGCCGCCGGAACCGATGGCAATTTTTGACTGGATGATATGGTAGCCTCTGCCCATGGGATCGGCTTCAGGATTTAGAAATGTCAAAACACGATCCCTTTGGTAATCACGCATGAAATGCCATATTACCGGTGTTAACGAGGCCAATACTATGCTAACCGAGATGATGAACTTCCAGGAAAGACCCGCAAAATAAATGACGGCAGCGCCGGAACTGGCGACCAGAATAGACGTACCCAGATCGGGCTGTTTGGCTATCAGCAATGTTGGAATAAGAATATACAAACCGGCTATGCCCAGTTGTTTCCATCTGGGCGGTAGCGCCGTTTCGGAAAGATACCAGGCGATCATCATGGGCGTTGTGATTTTTAACATTTCCGAGGGCTGAAACCGGAAAAAACCCAGGTCCAGCCAGCGTTGTGCGCCTTTGCCTATCTCGCCCATTATCAAAACGGCGATCAGAAGGGCGACACCCATACCGTAGAGTAAGAGCGAATGACGTTTGAATTGATAAGGGTTAATGTGAGCCAGAACCGTCATTAGCACAAAAGCCGCACCAATGCGGGCGCCTTGGCGGACGAGAACCTGAATGTCCTGGCCGCTGGCGCTATAAAGTACCAGAAAGCTAAGGCCGGTGACCATCAGCAGTCCGGCAAGCAAAGGCACGTCAATATGAAGCTTTCTAAGAATATCGCC
Source organism: Methylomicrobium sp. (assembly GCA_018333785.1). GTDB lineage: Bacteria > Pseudomonadota > Gammaproteobacteria > Methylococcales > Methylomonadaceae > Methylicorpusculum. Next base: position 79,068 of record JAGXSU010000058.1, read on the forward strand.
GATCAGGGAAGGCGGGTCCAGCTGTTCGCTGCGTAGTTCAATTTTCATTGGCTTTATCCTCCAAATACTGGCGAATCACTTGTCCGGCAATGGGCGCCGCAACGGTGCCTCCATGGCCGCCATTTTCGACAACAACGGCGACTGCGATCTGCGGGTCGTGCGCTGGTGCAAACGATATAAACAAAGCGTGGTCGCGGAGTTTAAAGTCAATTTGATTTTCATTGTATTTGGCGTCCTGTTTAACGGTAAAAACCTGAGCGGTTCCGGTTTTTCCGGCAATTTGATAATCAATGCCTCGGCTGATGACTTTGGCTGTGCCTCGGGCGCTATGCACAACGCTGACCATGGCTGAAGTGACCGTGTCTACATTTTGCGGTTTCAACGGCAATATTTTTGGTTCAGGTGCAGGTGGCAGCGAAGTGACGCCGTTTGTCACCAAATGGTCGACTAAATGAGGATTGACCACATTGCCTTTATTGGCAAGCGTTGCCGTTCCTCTGGCCAGTTGCAGCGGTGTAAATTGCGTATAGCCTTGGCCTATTCCGGTTATGACCGTTTCGCCGGGGTACCAGGACTGATTTCGGACTTTGCGTTTCCATTGTTTGGAAGGGAGTAGGCCGGGTTTTTCACCCACCAGATCGATGCCGGACATTTCACCAAAACCAAATTCGGTCAGAAACGAATGAATCTTGTCTATGCTCAACGCTAACGCAAGCTCATAAAAATAAACGTCGCAAGATTGAACGATTGCTGCGTTCATGTCAATTGTGCCATGCCCGCCTTTTTTCCAGTCACGGTACTTATGCTTCACATTCGGTAATTGAAAGTAGCCAGGGCAGAATTTTCTTTGTGTCGGTGTGATTGCCTGGTGTTCTAGACCGGCAAGCGCCATAAAAGGCTTGATGGTCGATCCGGGAGGATATTGTCCACGCAGTGCCCGGTTGAACATGGGTCTTGCATCTGAGGTTTGCAGTTCGTTATAGCTGGTGCTGTCAATGCCATAGACAAAGGGATTGGGATCGAATCCGGGGCGGCTGGCAAATACCAGAACACCGCCTGTTTTAATATCGATCGCAACCACCGCGCCGTTGTAGATATCCAGTGCGTCATAAGCGGTTTTTTGTAAATCAATATCCAGGCTTAAGTACAGATTGGAACCGGCAATCGGGTCGATTGTTTTGATCGTGCTAATGGGGCGCGATTGGGCATTGGTTTCAATTTCAGCATAGCCTGATTTGCCATGCAGAGCTGTTTCATAGGCCAGTTCAATACCCGCCTTACCAATGTGGTGACTGCCCCGGTATTCCGAAGCCGGCAAGCTTTTCAGTTCTTCTTCATTAATACGGCCGACATAACCGATCACATGGGATGTCAAGACATCGTAAGGGTAATTTCTGACCAGCCGCGCTTGTATGTCAACGCCCGGAAAATAGGGTCTGACCGTTGCAAATCGGGCAATTTCCTCTTCGGACATGCGCAATAATAAAGGAATGCTGGTGAAGCGCTTTTCACGTTTTCTGAGTTTCTGGAAAAGCTCTATCTTTTCGTCCGGAATTTCAAGCAGCTTTTGAAGGCGGGCAAGTGTGTCATCCATGTCTTTAATTTGTTCGGGAATCAATTCCAGGCTGAATGTCGGGGTGTTTTCGGCAAGCACTCGTCCTTTTCTATCGAAAATAATGCCGCGAGTGGGGGGTAGCGGCGCTATCTTGATGTGGTTGTTATTGGCCAGTGTCGAGTAATGATCGTGACCGATGATTTGCAGGTAGATTAATCGGACGATGAGTCCGGTGCTTAACAAGCCGATAAAAATTAACGCAATTGCCGCCCGGCGGACAAAAATGCGATTTTCTTCATGGGTGTTTTTTAGGGTGTGCGATCTCGACATGGCGCTTATCGGGAGCGATTATGGAGTCTAACTACCCGAAGAAAGGAGTAAACCAATGGCCAGCAAACAGTTCCTGTTAATACTGGCAGCCAGAACGATGCCTGAAATCTGAGAGGCGCATGCAGATTTTCCAGCCAAAAAGTCAGAAATTGTGAACAGAACAGGCATAGCATAATAAACAAACCTTGCTGCGGCAGAGGGTATTGGCGCAACCGTTTGTGCAGTTTAAGGCTGAAAAAAGCGGCCAGTGAATAAGTCAGCGCATGTAATCCCAACATTCGCCCGGTCAATACATCGGTGAGGATGCCAACCGCCAGTCCAGTAAAAATGCCACGCCGTTCGGGCGAAGCTAAAGACCAGTAAATGACAGTCAGGAGTATCCAGTCAGGATTATAGGCCGTTAAGGGTTCCTGCCAGGGCGCAATTCTCAGGCACATTGCGAGAATAATGGAGAGGACGAACCGGAGCAGGCTGGATGGGCTATTCATGGTTTGGCTCGATACTTATTTCGGGCGTTTCCTGGCTGAATAAGGGCACGGGTTCTCTGTTGCTCCATACAATCAGTAATTCACGGCTTTTGTTGAGTTGCGCCTTGGGAGTTGCAAAAATTTCTGCAAACGGTTTATTGGGTTGATAATTGATTTCGTCAACCACAGCTACCGGATAGCCTTGAGGAAACGCTCCGCCCAATCCTGACGTTATCAGTAAGTCGCCTTTTTTGATATCCGAATTGTTGGGTAAAAAAGGCAGTTTGATGCGGTTGATTTGACCGCTGCCCACAGCGATCGTTCGCAGTCCGTTCCGGTTGACTTGAACCGGTATTGCATGGCTGGGGTCAGTGATAAGCATAACCTCAGAACTAAAGGGTAAAGCCCGGATGATTTGTCCGACAACCCCGTAGGCATCGAGCACCGGTTGTTCCGGATGGACGCCGAAGCGTGAGCCTTTATTAACCAGCACCACATGTTCGTAAGGTGCCAGATTGACCGAGAGCAGTTCGGCTACCAATACCTGTTCACCCAGCTTGAAAGATTTTTCCAGTAAAGCGCGCAAACGGATATTTTCACGTTCCAGTGCAGCAAATTTCAATAATTGAGTTTTATAAATCAACTCATCCTGTTTGAGTTTTTCGTTCTCTTCTTTTAGCTTGTGCATATTCATCACGGTTTCAACTGACGAAGAAATCAGATGGATAGGCGTATCTACCAGGTTGTGTATAGGGTACACCAGGAGTGACAGAGCGGCGCGAGCGCTCTCAAGGCGCGTTCCTCTGTGCTCTGTAATCAAGAGCGTCAAGGATAACAATACCGCGACCAGCAGGCGTGTGTTAAGCGATGGGCCGGTGGCAAATAGTGGGTTGATAGCGAAATGCCTCTGGGAGCAAAAACAGGACAATAAGCAAGACCAGTAGCGGCCGCTTTAATTATTTATTAGAAAAACGCATATTAGAATGTTCATTTCAAAATCCGGCAACTAAATTTTTCCGCTCCGCTATCTTCTGGAGCGAAGTAAATAGTAAGCCGGATTTTGATGTGTAACGCTTCTTTTATTAGATTGCCGGGTTGCCGGTTATTCCAAAGAAAATGCCGACGCGCCTTTTTTATCGAGCATTTCCAGGACCATACCGCCGCCTCTTGCCACGCAAGTCAGCGGATCGTCTGCGATATAGACCGGTAAACCTGTTTCTTCAGCAATCAATCTATCGATATCTTTAAGTAAAGCGCCGCCGCCGGTGAGGACGATGCCGCGATTCGCGACATCCGCACCCAATTCAGGAGGCGTTTGTTCCAGCGCAACTTTGACCGATCCAACGATGCCCGCTAATGGATCTTGTAATGCCTCTAAAATTTCATTGCTGTTTAACGAGAAACTTCTGGGTACGCCTTCTGCGAGGTTACGGCCTTTGACTTCGATTTCTTTCACTTCGCTGCCGGGGTAGGCTGCGCCAATTTCGTGCTTGATTCTTTCGGCTGTCGCTTCACCAATCAAGGTGCCGTAATTACGGCGAACATAATTAATGATGGCTTCATCGAAACGATCTCCGCCAATCCTAACCGATGCCGAGTAAACAATGCCGTTCAATGAAATAACCGCTACTTCGGAGGTGCCGCCGCCAATGTCCAACACCATCGAGCCTTGTGCTTCGTCTACCGGCAATCCTGCGCCCACCGCTGCCGACATCGGTTCTTCAATCAAATACACTTCGCGGGCTCCAGCCATAGACGCGGATTCGCGAATGGCCCGGCGTTCCACTTGCGTTGAGCCGCAAGGTACACAGATCAAAATACGAGGGCTGGGCCTTAATAATTTGTTTTCATGCACTTTTTCTATGAAATAGCGCAGCATGCGTTCGGTCACGGCAAAGTCGGCAATAACGCCGTCTTTTAAAGGACGAATTGCGGTGATGTTGCCCGGTGTCCGGCCCAGCATCATTTTCGCTTCAGTACCTACGGCTGCGATGGTTTTATGGCCGCGAATCTTGTCTTCCTTGATAGCGACTACGGAGGGTTCGTTCAATACGATCCCTTTGCCAGGCACGTATATCAATGTGTTTGCGGTGCCTAAATCAATCGATAGATCATTTGAGAACAGACCGCGAATTCTTTTGAACATCTTAACCGGTTTCCTTAGCGAGTAAATTGCATTACTTTATCAATCATGCGGGTATTTGAGCAAGATATAAAGTATCATATTGTTATTAAATGTTAATGGAGTGAGCAAAGTGTCGTTAACGGCTGATGATGTAAAAAAAATCGCGCATTTGGCGCGTTTGGGGATTAACCCTCAAGATGAAGGCAACTATGCCCAGGATCTATCCGGTATTCTGGATTTGATGGTGCAAATGGGGTCGCTTGATACCAGCGAAGTACTTCCCATGGCGCACCCGATGGATCAATCGCAACGTTTGCGTCCTGATAAAGTGACCGAACATAATCAACGGGAAAAGTTTCAGGCCATTGCGCCTCAGGTTGAGGAAGGTCTTTACCTGGTTCCCAAAGTCATTGAATAACAGGATTTAAAAGTGTTGTCCGAAATAGTGCAGACGGGACTCTTTATATCCATTTCAAATACAATCTAACTTGCATTCAACGCGTAAGCAGTTTCTCTCCTTATAGAAAGGATGGTGAAACCTTTACGCTGAACAGTGACAAAATTAATCAAAAATAACCGAGATTATATTGACCATGCATAATAAAACCATCGCCGAACTGGCTAGAGGGTTACGCAGCGGCGAATTTTCGAGTGTCGAACTGACCCGGATTTTTCTTGACAGAATTACCCAACACCAAAATCTCAATGCGTTTGTCACGGTAACTCCCGATCAAGCTTTGGCACAAGCGGAAGCGGCTGATAAAAGGTTAGCGGAAGGTTCCTCCGGATTGCTGACCGGTATACCCATCGCGCAAAAAGACATATTTTGCACGGATGGAGTTAAAACCAGTTGCGGTTCAAAAATGCTGGATAACTTTATTGCTCCCTATGATGCGACCGTCGTAACTAAATTCAATGAAGCCGGGGCAGTGATGCTGGGCAAATTAAACATGGATGAATTTGCAATGGGTTCCTCCAATGAAACCAGTTATTACGGTCCTGTTCTTAATCCCTGGGATACCAAGACAGTGCCGGGAGGTTCATCCGGTGGTTCTGCCGCTGCTGTCGCCGCTCGTCTGGTCCCCGGCGTAACAGGCACCGATACCGGTGGTTCGATCCGACAACCCGCTGCATTGTGCGGGATAACCGGATTGAAACCAACCTATGGCCGGGTATCACGCTACGGCATGATCGCCTATGCCTCCAGTCTGGATCAGGGCGGTCCTATGACCAGAACCGCTGAAGATGCGGCCATGCTGTTGCAAACCATGGCCGGATTTGATGAAAAAGATTCCACCAGCGTTGATAAGCCGGTACCGGATTATCTGGCAAGTATTAATCAGAAATTGGAAGGACTGACCATAGGCTTGCCCAAAGAATTTTTTGGCGAAGGTCTTGATGCCGGGATTGCGGCTATTATCGAAACTGCTGTTGAAGAATACCGTCGGCTTGGGGCAACCGTCAAAGAAGTGTCCATGCCCAACCTGAAATATGCGATTCCGGCTTATTACATCATTGCGCCTGCAGAATGTTCGGCTAATTTATCCCGTTTTGACGGGGTCAGATTCGGTTATCGCTGTGAAAATCCGTCAGACCTGACTGATCTTTACACTCGATCAAGGGGCGAAGCCTTTGGCAAGGAAGTTAAACGGCGGATATTGATAGGCACTTATGCGTTATCAGCCGGGTATTACGATGCTTATTATCTAAAAGCCCAAAAGGTGCGAAGGCTCATCAGCGAAGATTTTAAAAAGGCCTTATCAGAAGTCGACGTCATCATGGGGCCGGTTACCCCGTCTACCGCGTTTGGCTTAGGCGAAAAAACCGGTGATCCGATTCAGATGTATTTGTCTGACATTTACACCATTGCGATTAATTTGGCCGGTCTTCCCGCCATTTCTATTCCGGCAGGGTTTTTAAATGCGATGCCGGTAGGTTTGCAAATCATAGGCCAGTATTTCGCTGAAGATCGTTTGCTGAATGTGGCGCATCAGTATCAGCAAGTCACCGATTGGCATCAGCGGTCCCCTAAAGGTTTTGAGTAAGGAGAACACATGGACAATCAAAAATGGGAAGTTGTGATCGGTCTGGAAATTCATACCCAGCTGGCGACCCAATCCAAAATTTTTTCAGGAGCGCCTACCGCTTATGGCGCCGAGCCCAATGTTCAAGCCTGTGCCGTCGATTTGGGCTTGCCCGGTGTGCTTCCGGTTTTAAATGAAGAAGCGGTCAGGATGGCCGTTAAATTCGGTCTGGCCATTGAAGCCGAGATCGCGCCTTATTCAGTGTTCGCCCGGAAAAATTATTTTTACCCGGATTTACCCAAAGGCTATCAGATCAGTCAGTTCGAACTGCCTATCGTCGGCAAGGGCTATCTGGATATTGAGGTCGACGGTGTCAAAAAACGCATCGGAGTAACCCGCGCGCATTTGGAAGAAGATGCCGGTAAATCGCTGCATGAGGATTTTCATGGTTTGACCGGAATCGATTTGAATCGCGCCGGTACACCGCTGCTGGAAATCGTTTCCGAGCCGGACATGCGCTCAGCCAAAGAGGCTGTGGCTTATATGCGGCAATTGCATGAATTGGTGCGTTATCTGGAAATTTGTGACGGTAACATGCAGGAAGGTTCTTTCCGCTGCGATGCCAATGTCTCGGTAAGGCCAAAAGGTCAAAGTGAATTCGGAACCCGTGCTGAAATCAAAAATATCAACTCGTTTAAATTTGTCGAAAAAGCCATCAACCATGAAATTGAAAGGCAGATTGATTTGATAGAGATGGGCGGCAGAGTCGTCCAGGAAACCCGGCTATACGATGCCAATAAAGATGAAACGCGGTCCATGCGTAGCAAGGAAGAAGCCAACGATTACCGTTATTTTCCGGATCCCGATTTGCTGCCGGTGTCTATTTCCGAAGCATTAAAAGCACAAATCAAAGCCACTCTGCCGGAATTGCCGGGTGCTAAAAAGTTACGCTTTATCGAGCAATACGGCCAGGATGATGAAAGCGCCACCACGCTGACTTCATCGCGCGAGTTAGCCGATTTTTACGAACAAGTGGTTCAGCAATCAGGTGGACAAGCCAAACTGGCTACCAACTGGATGACCGGCGATGTGCTGGGTGCGCTCAACAAAGCCGGTTTGGATATCAGTCATTGCCCGGTCCGCCCTGAGCGCTTGTCCGGTCTGATCAAACGCATTGCCGATAACACCATTTCAGGCAAAATCGCCAAACAGGTATTCGATAAATTGTGGAACGGCACCGCCACGGCCGATGAAATCATCGAGCAGGACGGTCTGGTGCAAATCACCGACATGGGGGCGATCGAAGCTATTATTGATACCATCATTGCCAATAACCAGGGCCAGGTCGAACAATTCCGCAGTGGCAAAGATAAGGTGTTTGGCTTTTTCGTCGGGCAGGTGATGAAGGAGACCCAGGGTAAGGCTAATCCTGCCGAGGTCAATAAGATGCTGATGGCGAAGTTAAAGGGTTAATTTGTCTTTTTGCAGGTAATCATTTTGTATCAGCCGGGTAGGTTGGGGTTAAGTCGGAGAGCCTGCCTCAACCTACACTGAATAATAACCGCTAACGATCAGGAGTTCACGGGCTCCTGGGTTTTGTGGGCTTTAACCCAATAAGCAAACATTATGCCCGCCCATCCTCGCAACCCGATTTCGGAGCTAAGGCATAAGGCAAGAAACCAGACGGCTGATGAGGGCCATTCCAGCCAGATAAGCAGGCCGAGGAAAATAGATATTCCGGCGCCTACCGATGTCGATATCATATTGGGTAACTGTGTGGCATAGGCCAGAGTCAGTCGAAATATCCCTTTGATCATTAAAAATGCTGCAATCAAAAGACTCAGTCTGATGGGGTCGTCTCCGATGCTGAATATGATCAAGCCGGAAACCACGACATCCAATACACCGTTTTGCAAGTTAAGAAAAAAACTTCTCAAATCCTTAGTAATAGCTGCATCGAAACATTCCAGGCAACCGACAATAAAAATAACTACGCCACAAACAGGCAGCCAGGAGAAATCCCTTATATCCATGATGATTACATCAGGTTTAAATAAGGTGGAGAATGCCAAAAGTGTTCCGGCAATTAACATGACTATTCCCCGAAACAGCAGCCTGCGCCAATCAGTTCCGGCATATTCCAAATTGGAAAAGTTCTCACGCAGTTTCATTTTTCCTCCACTTTTTTATTAAACAAAAAATAACCTGGTTATAAAGTTGTTTCAGCCCTTTCGGCAGTGCCTAAGGAGGCAACGGGTTGTTCGGCAAAGGCTTTGTCAGCATGGATGCTGGCATAGAGCCTATAGGGATGTATTTACGGCGTCCTTTGACGGGCACCCCGGTGCCGAATTTCG